>JAGBDD010000167.1 GCA_017937685.1 Thermoguttaceae bacterium
CGTCGTCGACGGTTAAAAATTCGAATTGGGGCCCGGCGGTCATTGGCCCAACTCCCGAAGCGTTTCGGCGTGTCGGCGGTTGACCGCTTCGAGCGCGTCGGCGAGACGCGGGTTGACGCCGGAGCGTTTCGGGCGAACGACGAGGGCGCCGTCGACGATTTCTAAATCGAGCGTCGCGTTCGGGGCGACGGCCAACGCGTCGAGCGTCGAGCGGTCGAGAACGAGGGCGAAGCGGTCGCCTTCGCCGAGCGGGGTAAGCGTCGTTTGCGTTTGCATTGAGCCAATCCTTTCTTTTGTCGCCGCTATTTTACGTCGCTAAACTGAAAAAACTCAACGGCGCGTTATTTTTTCGGCGTCGTAACGCGGTCGACTAAGTAAACGATCGACGAATACGGAACGCCGCCGTTCGTCGTCAAGCCGATTTCGCAGGTGCGGCTCGTCGAGTAACCGGCGACGACGGCGCGGCGCTTCAGTTGCGGCTCCAACTTCCGCAACGCGAACGCGTTCACTTCCGGAAGCGTAAAGCCCTTGTCCCCGGCGAACCCGCAACAGCCGACTTCCTCCGGGAGCAAAACGTCGGTCGCGCAACGGTTGGCGAGTTTCACAAGGAGCGGAAGCAACCCCATTTTCCGCGTCGAACAGGTCGCGTGAATCGCGATCGGCTCGTCGATCGGCTTAAAGTCGAGGCGGTCGACGAGGAACGTTTCGATCAACTCGATCGGTTCGAAGAGGCGCAACCGCGTCATTTTCTCCTTCATTCGGAGCAAACAGGGCGACTGATCGCAAAGAATCGGGTATTCGCCGCCGTTCGACGCGACGAAAAGCGCCTCTTCCAGCTCCGCCGTCTTGCGGTCGGCGACGTCCGGCATTCCTTTGCTTTCCCAAATCGTTCCGCAACAAAGGTTTTCGAAGTTCGGCGGGAAAACGACCGTAAAACCGGCTTTCTCCAACAGCGCGACGGTCGCTTCGACGAGCGGGCGTTCGTTCCCGGACGCGCCCATCGTTTGGTTGATGCAACTCGGGAAATAAACGATTTTCCCCGACGCCGCCGACGGTTCGCGCCGCTCGACGTTCGCCGTCTTGCCGGTTTCGCCGTTTTGCTCGACTTGTCCAGCTTTCCCGTTTCCCCCGTTTTCCCCGCCTTTAACCGGCGCGACGAACTCGACGTTCGGGAAGCGGCGCCGCTTGATTTTGAACGGTTTCGGGAGCGCCGGCGTCCAAAGCGGGAACCCGACGCGATGCAACGTCCGTCCGACCGCCGTCGTTCCGCGTTCGCCGAGAACCGCTCGCCCGACCCGCGCCAACCGCAAGACCGGACGCAACCCCGACTTAATCGTCGCGAGCCTTTGCGCCGTCAAGTCGCCGAGTTTCCAAGGAAGGCTTCCCGGGGGCGCGTTTTCCGCCCGCAGTTCGTGCGTCAGCTCGCCGACGTTGATCTTCATCGGGCAAGAAGTCGAGCAGAGCCCGTCCCCGGCGCAGGTCGCGAGCCCCGGAATCGCGTATTCCCGCTTCAACTCCGCCAAGCGCGCCGGGTCGGAACCGTCCCGTTCGAGCCGCGAGATTTCCCGACGAACGACGACGCGCTGTCGCGACGACAACGTTAAACCGCAAGTAAGGCAGTTCGGTTCGCAAAAGCCGCATTCGATGCACTTGTCGACCGTCGGACTCGTCGTCGGGAGGGGTTTGAAGTCGCTAACGAAGCAATTCGGGTCGTCGTTGAAAATAACGCCGGGATTCAAAATGTTTTTCGGGTCGAACAGCTCTTTCAAGGCTCGCATCGTCACGAACGCCTTGGCGCCCCATTCGCGTTCGACGAACGGCGCCATATTCCGCCCGGTTCCGTGTTCCGCTTTGAGCGAACCGTCGAAACGGTCGACGACGAGTTCGACGACTTCGAGCATTAACCCTTTATACCGCGCGACTTCGGCGTCGGAGTCGAACCGCTGATTCAGAACGAAGTGGAAGTTCCCTTCGAGCGCGTGTCCGTAAATGACGCCGTCGCGGTACCCGTATTTGTCGATGAGCCGTTGCAGTTCGACGGTCGCTTCGGGCAAAACGTCGAGCGGGAACGCGACGTCCTCGATGAGCGCGGTCGTTCCGGGTTCGCGCATTCCGCCGACCGACGGGAAAATTCCGGAGCGCATCGCCCACCAAGGCCCGAAAACCGCCGGGTCTTCGGTAAATTCGACCGGGAAAAGAAGCGGAAAATCGGCGAGCGCGCCCTTAATTTCGGCGATTTGCGCCGCGAGCGTTTCCGCCGTCTCCGCTTTCGTTTCGAGCAAAACGGCGGTCGCGTCCGGCCCGAGCGACGGGACGAACTCCGGAACGCTCGCCCCGCCCTCGACCGAGCGCAACGCTTTGCGGTCGAAGAGTTCCGCGCTAACGACCGGCGTCTTTTTCAAGATTTGCACCGCCCGGCAAGCGTCGCCGAGCGTTTCGGTAAAGAGCATCGCGCTCGCGCAACGGGCCGGGATTTTTTCGGTCGAAAAGGTCGCTTCGGTCAAGAGCGCGAGCGTTCCTTCGGCGCCGACCAAGAGGCGCGCGATCGTTTCGAACGGGTCGTCGAACGCGATCAACGGTCGCAAATTCAACCCGGTAACGTTTTTGATTCGATATTTCCGCTCGATGCGCGCGGTCAACTCGGCGTCGGCGCGAACTTCCGCTTGAATCTCCGCCAACCGCTTCAAAAACTCCGGCTTTTTGCGGGCGAACTCGGCGCGGCTCGCTTCGTCGCCAACGTCGAGAAGGGTTCCGTCGGCAAAAATCAGCCGGGCGCTCTTCAAAACTTTGTCGCTGTTGGCGCGCGTCCCGCAATTCATTCCGGACGCGTTGTTCCCGACGATTCCGCCGACTCGCGCCGCGTTGACCGACGCCGGGTCGGGCGAGAATTTGCGCCCGTATTTCGCCAAAATTTGGTTGAGCCGCCCCCCGAGAAGGCCCGGTTGCACCGCGATTTCGGCGCCGCCGGAACGGATTTTGCACCCTTCCCAAAATTGCCCCAAAACCATCAGGACGGAGCGCGTCGACGCTTGCCCGGAAAGGCTCGTCCCGGACGCTCGGAAGGTAACGGCGACGTCGGCGCGGTCGGCTTCGCGCAAAATTCGCGCCGCTTCCTCTTCATTCTTGGGAAAAACGACAATTTGGGGAATTTGGCGATAAAATCCGGCGTCGGTTCCCCAAGCGAGCGTTCGAAGCGCGTCGGTAAAGAGACGCTCCGGCGGCAAGAACTCCGCGACCGCTCGATAAAACGCCGCCGTTTTTTCGTCTCGGAACTTCGCCGACTTCCCGTTCGTTTCCGCTTTTCCCATTTTCGCGTCCTTCCCGTTTTCCCTGTTTTCGCCAACCTACCTTAACCGCCGTCGACGCGCCGCGACGACCGCCGTTCGCCCTTAATATTAATATATCGACAAGAAATACGAAGTCGACGCGCCCCGTCGCAACGCGGAACGCGCCGTTCGTTCGTTAAAAACGCCGCTTCCGACGTTTCGCTATTTTGCGCGTTCCGCCCAACTTAACGCCGAGCGGAACATTTCGAGCGTCATTTCGTCGGATTGCAAGCGACGATCCCTTCGATCTCGACGAGCAAATCATCGCGGCAAACGTCGGCGAAGGTGTAAATCGTCGGAACCGACGCGAGCCGCTTTTCGCAAACGGCGCGAATCGCGTCGAAATATTCCGGTCGCTTGACGTAAACCCGCGCGACGGCCAAGTCGCTCAAACCGGCGTCGAAACCGGCGATCCCGTGTTTCTCGAGGTTCGACCCGGCGATCAGCGCGGCGATGTTGTCGAGCGTTTGCTCCGCTTGCGCGCCCGGGTCGCCGAGGTGAACGGTGCGTTGGTCGACGATGCTCGCGGTGCCGGAGACGTAAACGGCGCAACGTTCGTTGAAGCAAACCGCCGCGGCGCGCGAGAATTTCGGGCTCTTCGGGGAATAAAATTCGGCGTAATCGAAGGCCGGCGTTTGATTCGGGTTCTCCAGCGGAACGACGACGGCGTCCGGACGTTCCGTTTTGATCGCTTGGCAACTGATCGCGACGTCGACGTCGTCCCCGCCGATGCCGGTGCTGGCCGGATAAATCGCCCCAAGCGGAACGTTTTTCGGCAAATAACGCTCCAAAAACCGGATTCCGTAAAAGAAATCGGAGCGAGCGCGGTTCAGCTCTTTGTACCGCTGCGTTTCGCCCTCTTCGAGAACGATGTCGCCCTGATAAATCCAAGTGCGGAAGATTTGCGGCGTCAAAAAACCGTTCGACTCGACGGCGCGGCGCATTCGGCAAAACGCGTCGAACGAACGCTCGTAAGCGCCGACCGGCTCCGAACCGGGCCCGAAACCGCCGAAAAAGCCGAGTTCAACGTCGGCGTATTCGACGAGCGTCGCGTGTTCGCCGCGACGCGTCAGTTTGACGGCGTCGTCGGAACCGCTCGCGTCCGCCGAACGAATCGCGGTCGCTTCAAGAATTAACGCGAGGCGGTCGTCGCAAGCCTTTTGCGGAATAAAGGTTGTCGCCGGGACGTTTTCCGCGCCCCAAACCTTCCGCATAACGGCGCGAACCAACTCTTTGTCGCCGATTTCGCGCAAAAAGACGTTCAACTTGACGACGCGCCCGGCGAAATTCGCTTCGGAGAGCGCCGCGTCGAGCCGACGAAACGCGTCGAACGTTTGCGCGCGAGCGTTCCCTTCGCCGTTCGAGGTCGCGACGCCGTAAAAATACTCGACGCCGTTTTTGTCGACCGTCGAATAGGCGCAACCGTCGACGGCGCCGCGTCGAAGCGTTTCGTTTTCTTTTCGTTCTTGAAGCATCGCAAAACTCCCGTCGCGGTCAAGGTTTCGTTGCCGCGCTCGAAAAAATCGGTTAATCGGCCCGTTCGGCGAAAACGCCGTCGCTCGGACGTCCAAGCGCCGACAAAAACAAAAAACGCGTCCGTTTCGCCGCCGTTCGCTCTCGCTCGAACGTTTTCGACGTCGGCCCCGCCCCGGCAAAACGGGAAAACGCCGAAGACGCGCGCCGTTTTTTCAACGACGAAACAACAGTTTCTATTGTAACGCGTCTTCCGTTAAATTTCAAACCCTAAAACGCGTTCGAGTCGAAAATTTGCGAGATTTTTTCCTAAAAAATCGACGTCGCCGGCATTTTGCGCCCAAAATCGCGTCGCCGCGCTCTTTTTTCGGTCGCTCGGCTTCCGTTCGTTTGCGTCTCCGTCGCCGCCGCCGTTAAAATCCGCGCAAACCGCCGTCTTTTTTGACGCGCGGCCAACAAAATTCGCGCCAACTTTCATTTTCCGCCGCGCCGCCGAGAACTCGCGCCGCCGCCTTTTTTGCGCCCAAGGCCCGAGCGCTCTTCAACGCAAAAAGCCTCTTCGATCCCAAGGAACCGAAGAGGCTTTCAAGACGCCGAAACGGCGAGATTTCAAAACGCGTCCGCCGACGCTCAAACAATCGTTCAAGCGCCAAACCGAACGCCCAAACGCCGAACGTCAAACGCTCGACGCAAATGCGAAAACGCGTCGTTCGAACGCCGAGCGACACTCCGTCGACGTTCGAAACTGCCGACCAATCCGAAAGCGCGATTAACGTTTCGAGAATTGGGTGCCGCGGCGAGCTTTGCGGAGACCGTACTTTTTGCGTTCGACTTCGCGAGCGTCGCGGGTGAGGAGGCTCTTTTCGCGGAGAACGGCTTCGCATTCCGGATCGAATTCTTTCAACGCGCGGGCGATGCCGAGTTTGCAAGCGTCGGCTTGACCGGTAACGCCGCCGCCGCAGACGGTGATAACGACGTCGACCGTTTCTTTTTTCTCGGTCGCAAGGAGCGGCGCGAGAACGGCGTTGCGGAGTTGTTGGGTGCGGAAGAATTCTTCAAATTCGCGATTGTTGACGCTGATGCGACCTTGGCCCGGACGGACGCGGACGCGAGCGATCGCCGTCTTACGGCGGCCGGTGCCGAGTTTGTCGTTTTTGCCGTTGCCTTCAATAACGTAGTTGCCGCGTTTGATCATTTTATTTGTTCCTTTATCGTCGGATAAGGCTTTTATTCGCTTTAAAACGCTAATATCGCCCGCTTAATTACTTTTTGATAGCCAATTCAAGAGCTTCCGGTTGTTGCGCTTGGTGCGGGTGCGCGTCGCCGACGTACAGCTTAAGTTTGGTCAGCATTTGACCGGCGAGCTTGTTTTTCGGAAGCATGCGGCGAACGGCTTCGCGGAGGATCATTTCCGGTTTCTTTTCGAAACGTTCGGCGGCGGATTCGCTGCGGAGACGCGGATAACCGGTGTTCCAGGTGTAGCGTTTGTTTTGCCATTTGCGGCCGGTGAAGACGACTTTATCGACGTTCGTAACGATGACGAAATCGCCGCAGTCGCAGTGCGGGGTGTACGTCGGGCGATGTTTGCCCATCAGGATCATCGCGATATCGCTCGCGAGACGCCCGACGACCTTATCTTTCGCGTCGACGACGAACCATTTTTTCTCAACTTGACCGGGTTTGGCCATGAACGTCTTGTGTTTCATGGATTTGCCCGCATTATCCGTTTTCGTTTGTTCCAAAGTTTTGTCCATCGCGGCAACCTTTAGTTACAATAGGAAGGATTCTTATCTTCTTCTCGTCAAAAAACGACGAATTTTGCTCTTGTCCAACCGAGAAACGAGACGAGAACAGACCTTTTACGCTCAACGACGCGTCTTCAACGACGCGAATCGCTCAAAAATAAATCAAAAAACGTCCGCGATTCAAAACTGGAACTCAAATCGACTCAACGAGTTCCGACTCGGCGCGTTATTAAGAAACATTTTGAAAACGTTTCGGCGAACTGTCGTCTTGACCAACCGTCTTCTCGGACGATCGCGTTCTCTTTCGAGTCCGCGCCAAAAAGGAAACAAGCGACAAAAGCGCTACGACTTCCTTTCGGTTCAAGGTTTGCTCTTATTTTACACCGCAAAAAGAATCGCGCAAGAGGAAACGTTCAAATTTTTATAAAAATATTTTTATCGTTTTTCCGCTTTTCACGACGCGCGTTTTATTTTATTCCCGTCAAACGTCGCTTTTTCTCGGCGTTTTTCCCGCTCGCCCTCGCGTTTTTAGGGGGGATTTTTTACCGTTAAAACGCCGTTTTTGTCGTTATTACTATAGCGCCCTAAAAATACCGTCGCTAAAAAGGAAAAAGAAAACGTTCGTCAGAACGTCGGCGTTTCGGTCGCCTCCGTCCCCAGATTAACGTCGGGATTGTCCGTCGAGCCGATATAATACTTCAAGCTCGAATTATTGTGCGCTTCCTCCCGCAATCGCGTCGCCGCTTCCAAGAGTTCGTTTTCCGGAATTTCGCGCTTCAACGGCAACTCGATATGGCAACTTTGTTCGTCGCGAATCTCGCCCGGAACAAAATTTTCGGAAAAAAAGTCAAAACCGGGCCAAAGATACCAAGGCGTTCCCGTCGTATATTTTTTTTCCGTCGTTTCGTACCCCTCTTTGTAGCATCGAATATTGTACGTTCCGGAATAAAGGAAATTTGTCGCGACGGGCGTTTTGCCAATTTCTTTATTATTCAGGTAAACCACCGCCCCGGGCGGCTCCGACGTAACGGTCAAACGCCGCCGCACGCCGTTGCAACCGCTCGCAAGCGCGACCGCCGTCGCTAAAATCGCCGCAAAGGCCGCCGTTTTCCTAATTTTCTCCAACGCTTTCATCGTCGCTATTTTTCTTAACCGTTTCACTCGATCGCAGGGTCGTCGTTTTAAGGCCGCGTTTTGCGTCTCGGCGTCTATGCGGCGTTAAAGTCTAACAAATTTCTCGTCGCGCCGCCAGACGAAAAATCTAAAATTTAGCCTTGCGCGCCGCTTTTCTTCGCGCTTCCGTCTCGCGGCGGCGAAGTTACGATCAACTTCTCTTTTTTATTTCTCCCAATTCAACTAACTTACCAATGCAACTTACTTCTCGCCAACGCTTTATCTTTCTCATTTTAACCCCCAATCCGGCAAAATATTCTTTGCATTTTACCGAGATTAACGCTTTAAAAAGTTATGCAAATAAAACTTCAAAACTTTAGCGAAAAATGACAAAAATTCTAAAAAAAAGGTCGCCAAAGCAAGTTTGCTCGCGTACAATAGAACGTCGGCGGTCGAGCAAGACGCTCTTCGCCGGCGCCCCCTTCCCCCCTAGGCGATTTTGCCGAGCCGACTTCGACGGTCGGTCGCGAAACCGCCCCCCCCCCTGCGGAACGCGCCTAATCGCGATTTTCCTCCTTCGCTCGCACGTTCGAGTTAAGTCGCAACCCCACGCAATTTTCGTCGAACGCCGACGAAACGAAGCGATTACGTTAATTTTTCGCGCCAAGCGGTTACATTAAACGTTATTCGCTCCGTTTTAAGAAAAACTCAATATTTTTTATTCGGCGTCGACGACGACTTTCCCCCCGATTCGGGGCGTTTTTGGAAAAAGTTCGTCAAAATCGTCAAAATCCAACAAATTGACCTTTTTCCGCAAGTCGTTTCCATTGTATACTCCTTTGGCGCGATTCGCCGGGCGTCTTGCTTTTCAAGCGCGACGTCGGCCAAGCGCCGCAGCCCCTCGCAGGTTACTATGAACGTCGCCCTCGCCACCGCCTCGCGCGCTAACGATTTTGCCGATTACACCGACGAAGAACTTTTGGTCGAATACCGAATTTTCGCCAACCGCCGCTGTTTCGACGAACTGTATCGCCGACATCAAGCGGATTTGACGCGCTACCTTTTCCGCCGCGTCGGAAGCCGCGAAATCGTCGAAGACGTCGTTCAAACGACCTTTATGCGCGTTTTGCAAAAAAACGGCCAATTCGACGCGACCCAAAAGTTCCGTCCTTGGCTCTACAGCATCGCGCGCAACCAAGCGATCGATCAAAAACGTCGCTCGAAACGGCACGACGAAGCGGTCAGCCTCGACGCGTCGTCGCTCGAAGGCGATTTTTCCTCGTCCTCTTGGTCCGAAACGTTGCCGAGTCGCGAACTCGACCCGACCGCGAAGACCGAAAGCGCGGAGGAGGCGCAAAACGTTCGCAACGCGATTAAGCAACTGCCGGAAAACCTTCGCCAAATTTTGGAACTTATCTATTTTCAAGGAATGAGGTATTACGAAGCGGCCGAAAACTTACAACTTCCGTCGGCGACCTTGAAAACTCGCCTCAACAGCGCGTTGCGACAGCTTAACGCCTTTTTCGCCCGTCAACGAACGGAGCTGGCTTTCGCGCGCCTAAATATTGAATTGGAAAATTGTCCGCAGGCTTGAGGTTCGACGCGACGACGAACCGACGCGGTAAAACAGCTTGTTAAGAGAAACTAAGTGGATTCTGTCGATCGCGCGACATTGATCGATTTTGCGTTGGGACGTTTGAACGACGCCGAAACCGCCGCGCTCGCTCGTCGAGCGGAGGAGGATTCGGAGTTCGCTCAAACGCTCGACTCCTTGCGTCGAGAACTCGCGACGCTCGACGACGCTCGTCCGACGCCGCTCTTCCCCTTTTCGCGCCCCGCGTCGTCGCTTCTCGAGATTAAAAATCGGTCGCCGTTAACGTCCGACGCGACGCAAGAGGGCGTTTCCCCGTCCGACGTCGACAACGAACGCGTCGTTTTTCTCAACGCGACTCCGCCCAACGCCGTTAAAGTTCGCCGAATCGGCCCCGCTTATCCCTATTACTCGGACGACGACGCTCTCGTCGCCGAATCTTGCGCTCTTCAAGAGGCGTTCCCGTCGAGTCGCGCGGAATTTACGCAAAACGAGCAAAACGAGCAAAACGAGCAAAACGAGCAAAACGAGCAAAACGAGCAAAACGAGCAAAACAAGCAAAACAAGCAAAACGAGCAAAACGAGCAAAACGAGCAAAACGAGCAAAACGAGCAAAACGAGCAAAACGAACAAAACGAACAAAACGAGCAAAACGAACAAAACAAGCAAAACGAGCAAAACAAGCAAAACGAGCAAAACAAGCAAAACGAAGAAAACTCGCCGACGCTTTTAGCGGCGTCGACGCGTCCCGTTCGCCGTCTCCGCTTTATTCCCAAATTTATCGCGTCGTCCCGCGACGCGCAACCCTCGCCGCTAATCGCCAAAAGAGCGCGACGGCTCGAAGAAACCGACGTTCCGACGTTCGCTCGTTCGCTCGACGACGCGCCGTTCGGAGTCGACGTTCCCCGCCCCGACGCCGCTCCGCTCCGCGACGCCGTCGAACGCGAAAACCTTGAAGTCGCGCGACCCAAAGTTCTCGACGAAAACCTCGAAACGCTCGCCGACGCCGACCCTCCAAAAGCGCAAATCAACGAAGGCGAAGAACGCGAAATCGCCGAAATCGCCCGAGAAAAAATTCTCGAAGAAAACGTCGAAACGCTCGACGACGCCGACGCTCCAAAAACGCAAAACAACGGAGGCGAAGAACGCGAAATCGCCGAAATCGCCCGGGAAGAAATTCTCGAAGAAAACGTTGAAACGCTCGACGACGCCCCCAAACGCGCAACCGACGAAACGACGCCAAGCGCGCTCTCGCCCGCGGAACGTCGACTCGCCGCCCTTCTCGGCCGTCCGCCGTCGAAAATCGAACTCGACGAATATTATTGGGAACCGATCGTCGAAACGTCGCAAGTCGAGTACGAACCGGAAAAACGCGCTTCCTTGGTCGCCGCGGCGGGGCGTTTGGCGACCGCTCCGGCGATCGCGGTCGGTCGCGCGACGCTCGCGATTTGCGGCGCAGATCGCCGTTCCGCGCTCGGTTCCGACGCGTTCGCGGCGACGAAACCGCGCCGTCGCCAAACGAGTAAAATTTCCGATATGATGATTTCGACCGTCTCCGGCGTTTTGATCGCGGTCGTCGTCGTTTTTCCGTTGATGCGTTTGGCCGTTAAGGAAGTTTTTACGACGATCGCCAAAAGCGCGGTTCGCAAAATCGGCGTCAACGTCGCGATTTCGGAAACCGCGCCGCAAAGCGACTTGCTTCCGTTCATTTCCGAACAGCTCGTCTTTCCGCGTTACGAGTCGACGAAGTTGCAACCGCGGGACGCCGCGACGCTCCCCGCCCCCGGGACGCGTTCGGAAACGTTCGCGCCCGTCGACGCGGAAAACGATCCCGCGTCGACGCCGCCGACGCTCGATTCGATTCCGCCCGACGCCGACGCTCCGCTCGCGCCCCTTCAAAACGCGCAAGAATAAGCGACGCTTATTCGTCGTTCTCCGCCGTTTTCGCGTCGTCGAGCGGTCGCAACGTCGCGCCGTACCGCCGGGCGACTTTCTCCAACTCGGCCAAAACGGCGGCGCGCGCTTCCGGCGGTTCGAGCGTTTCCGCGCCCGCGCCGTATCCGAGCGCCCAACGCGCAAACGCCGTTCCGTACTCGGTTTCCAACTCGACGAGCGTCGTTCCGTCGTCCTCCGGCGTCGTCGCGACGCAACCGTTCAACCGCTCTTCGCGAACGATTTGCGCCGACGAACCGAAAAATCGCATTTTCACTCGCGTCGTTTCCGTCTCGCCAAGGTAAGGCGTAAACGCGCTCGCCAAGTAGACGCGGGCGTCAAAATCTTCCGGTCGCGCAAACTTTTCTTGCAACGCGGTCGCGCTCGACATTCGGCTGAATTTCCAGCATCGCGTCTCTTTATCCTTGCAAGAATACCCGACCAAATAAAGCGCGCCGCGAAAATAAACGAAATTATACGGAAGAACCGTATACGTTTTCGGCGTTTCCGATTTCAGCGAACGGTACCGAACGCGCAATTTTCTCGACTCGCCCAACGCCGTCAACGCGGCGCCGACGACCTCCGTCGCAACCGCCGGATAAATCGGTCGCGACGCTTCCAAGCGCAAAACCAACGGCGCGACGCGCTCGGCGTATTCGACGCGATCCAACGGCAGAACCTTCTTAATTTTTTTCAGCGCGCTTCGCAGTTCGTCGCCGAAAATCGCTCCGCAAAGAGAAGTCGTCAAATTTTGCCCGACGTAAAGCGCAAGCAGTTCGTCGTAATTCAGGTTTAAACCAAACGAAAATTCGTTTCCATTAAAATAATAACGTTTTTGTCCGCGACTTCCGGCGACGACGACCGACCTGAGACCGTTAAAAATTTCGGCGAGTTTGATTAAATCGCGCCGAATCGTCTTGGGGCTCGCGTCGAAACGCTCCGCCAACTCTTGCAACGTCGCGCCTTCTCTCGCCGCCGCCAGCGTTTGCAACAACCGCCATTGACGAATAAACGTCGATTTTACGTCGTCGCCGTCCGCTTTTTCGCCGTTTTTCTTATCGGACTCTTTCGTCGTTTTTGGGGTTTCGTCGCCGCCGCTCGCCGTCTTTCGACTTGTTCCGCCGTTCACGCCCGCCCTCGTTTTTCGCGTCGTTAATCCAAAATTGCTCGAAAACCGCGTTAAGAAACGCGATTGTCAACCGCCGAACAAATTATAAAACGCCGAAAAAGGGCGTCAAGAAAACGTCGGACGCCAGGCGTCCAAGGTGAAAAGAGTTTTTCATTTTTTCTTACGGCGACTCCGCTACAACCATTGCAACCGCTACAACCGTTGTCTTCTTTCCATTCCACCGTTAATCGTCCCCCAACGCCCCGACCTTTTGCCGAACTCGCGGCGCGTTCGCTCGGATTTCTTCCGTTTTTTCCTCGCTCGCCCCTTCCCGCGCCCGTTTCGGCGAGTAAAATAAAGTCCGAACCAATTTTCCGCTCGTTCGTTCCCTCTTCTTATTTCCGTTCCGTCGTCGGTCGACGCGAGCCCGCCGAAAGGAGCCGTCCTACGTTCGTCCCCCTTGCCGCCGTTCTTCTTAGAATCGTCTCCAACTCGTTCGCGTCCGTCTTTCAAAAGCGGTTGGCGGGCCGAGGTCGCCGTCCGTTTTTCGTCAACGCGGCGACCTTCGCGCTCTTGACGTTCGCTTGCGTCGGCCCGGCGTTTTCGGTCGATTGGACGCGCTTCGCTCCGCTTTTTTGGCGCGACGTCGTCGTTTCGGGCGTCCTTTGCGCGACCGGCAACGCTTGTTTGGTCGCGGCGCTCGGTCGGGGCGAGCTGTCGATTTTGGGCCCGATCAACGCTTGGAAGGCGGTCGTCGGCTTGATTTTCGGCTTTTTTCTCTTGGGCGAAGCGCCGACGTTTCCGGCCCTTTTCGGCGTTTTTTTGATCGGCGTCGGGAGTTATTTCGTCTTGGACGCGAGCCCGGAAAGATTTTCATTCCGTTTATTATTCGAAAATTCGGCAATTCGCCTGCGCGTCGCGGCGCTAATTTTAACGGCGTTGGAAGCGATTTTCATCAAGAAGATCGTTTTGGCGACGGGCCCGGCGCCGGCGTTTTTCCTTTGGTCGGCGACCGGCGCCCTTTTTTCGACGTTTTCCCTCGGCGTCGCGGCATTACTTCCGTCAATCTCGACGCGTCTTCGCCGACCTCGCCAAACCGCCCAAACCTTGCTAATTCCGCCAAAAACGCAAACCGCCCAAACGCCGCCAACTTCCCGCTTCTCCGGTCACGACGCGTTCGACGGCGGCGAAACGCTGAAGCCGTTTTTGTGTTTTATCATTACTTTGCGCTCCTTTTGCGTTCTTCGGCGCCCCGTTCGAAACCGCGAACGCCGTTTTTTCGTTAAAATCGGTTGCGGAATTTCGGCTCGGGCTTGAACGGCGCTTCGGCTCCCGGCTCCGGTTCGCGAGAAAAGAGAAGCGGCGAATCGGGAAAACGCTCTTGAATTAACTTCGCGGCGGTTATCGCGTCTTCGTTCGTCAAATATTCGCGCAAGTCGAGGAGCCGCGACGCTTCGAACACTTCGCGCAAAATCGAGTTGCCTTGCGTCTCGGGTCGACGCTCAAATTTTAACGCGACCGATTCGACAATCACCCGCATATCGCGCTTCGTTATTTTCTTTCTCGTCATCTCCTTCTTCTCTTTCTATCGCCTCAAATCTCGACGCGTTTCCGCAAAGCGCGCTTGTTCCAACCGTTCCGACGACTCAAACGCCCCAATTTAACAAACGTCGGCGCCGTCCGACTTAAAAACCGCCTTACCAACGACTCCTCCCCAATTTAACAAGCGTCAAAGAAGCCGACGCGCCTTCGCTTCCAAATATTTATTGATCAACGGCGCCGCCGCGTCCTCCGGGAAAACGTCGAGAACCAACGCTCCGCGCGCTTCGAG
>JAGBDD010000168.1 GCA_017937685.1 Thermoguttaceae bacterium
AGAGGAGCCGAACGGACGGTCGCGGAGAGAGCGTCGCAAGGCGTTCTTTCGAGGAAAGTCCGGACTCCGCAGGATACGATGGCGGGTAACGCCCGCCGATCGCGAGATCAGGGAATAGCGCAACAGAAAGCAAACCGCCTGCGACGGTTTCGACCGTCGTCGGTAAGGGTGAAACGGCGAGGTAAGAGCTCACCGGCGGCTCGGGCAACCGGCCGGCCAGGCAAGCCCCATCGGGAGCAAGGTTAAACAGCGTCGCGTTCGACTTTCGAGTCGAGCGGGGGGCGATCCGTCCTCAAGACGCGGGTAAACCGCGAAGAACGGTTCGGCGACGAATCCGTCAAGATAAATGACCGTCCCTCTTTCGAGAGGACAGAATCCGGCTTATGTTCGACTCCTCTTTTTTTCTTTTTCGACGAAGCGTCGGCGTTCCGTAAAAAACGATCGTCGGAGTTTTGTCGCCGATTCGCGGCGCGACGTTGGGAAAATTCGCGTTTATTGCGATTTATTTCTTGAAACGCGCGGGATTTCGCGGTATAATGGAAGGCGCTTTGGTTGGCGGCGGCGATTATTCGCGACGTTCGCGGCGATTTTGATCCTTCAACGAAACGAATGAAAACGATGGCAAGCGCGTTCTGGACGAACGATCGACGCTCTTTGAGGCGACGTTTTTCGACGGCGTTCGTCCGTTTTTGCGTCGGCGCGGCGGTCGCTTCTTGGGGAAGTTGCGGTTTCGAAACGTCGGCGAGCGACGGCGTTTCGGCGGCGTATGAAAGTCGCGCGCTCTTTGTTCCGTCGCTCGATATGGAATCGCCGACCTTTTTTTCGTCCGTCGACGCGGCGCGGCGCAACCGGCCTCCGCAACCGGCGAAACGCGCCGAGGAACTTCTTTATCCGGAAGGGTTTTTAGAACTTTCCGCGCCGACTCCGGAGCCGGTCGTCGAGCTTCCGGTCGAGGAAACGAAGGACGTTGTCGCGACGCCGCAAGAGTCGACGAAAAAGGAAGAGCCGCCTCGCCGACTCGATCCGTTCGCCGAAACGACGCCGCTCGCGCCTCCGCCCGAACCGGAGCCGCCGAAGAAAGAAGCCGGCGATCAAATCCTCTTTTTCGCGCTTTCGTTCGCGCTCGCGGCGCTCGGCGGTTTTATTTACGTCGATTACCGGTATCGCGACCGATTGAAAGCGGATTTGGCGCGCAACGCTCGCTTGCGGTCGCCGAACGCTTGCGCCGCCGATTTCGACGAACTCTTAATTTCCGCCGACGGAGAACGTCTCGACGCCGCGTTCGACGATTGGACGTTTTCCTTGAACGCGAACGCTTCGACTTCGTTTGACGACGAGGAGCCGTTCGAACCGATTATCGAGCTGACGACGAACGGGCCCGGGTTGGCCGAAGAAAATTTCGACTTTGCCCCGTCTTCCGCGACGAATCCTAAGTCGGCGTTGACCGAACCGGAAGAAGATTTTGTCGTCGGCGTTCGTTAGCGCGTTGGAACAGACGACGTTGCGAGAATCGGCGCGTTGGAAAACGGCGAAATTTTTTAAGATTATTGAAACGATTCGACGCTTTAAGTAAGCGGCGTTATTGGCAAAACCGGCGCGACCGTTAAATTTTTAACGTCGCGTCGGCTTTTTTCGTTGTTGAACGTCGACGATTGGAAGCGACTCCCAACCGATGAAGATTCGAAGTAAAACGCTGATTCGAGCGGCGGGCTCTTTGGTTTCGCTCGGCGTTCATTCGCTGGCGCCGACGCTCGACTACCGCGTCGCTTATTACGCCCCGATAATCGATCCGGCGTATGAAAACGACGGTAAACGGCGAATATATATTTTCTGGCACGAATATATTCAGTTTTTCATTTATCTGCGGAAACACTGTCGCTTGGCGATGCTCGCGAGCAAACACGCGGACGCCGACGTGTTGGAGCAGGTCGCGAATTTGCTCGGCTTCGACTGCGTTCGCGGTTCGACGAATCGCGGCGGCGTTCAAGCGTTGCGCGAGATGATGCGCAAGGAGCGGAGCGAGCGGCTTCACTTGACGATCACTCCGGACGGGCCGCGGGGCCCGCGTCGCGTCTTGGCGCCGGGGTGCGTTTACCTCGCGTCGAAGTTGCAAATCCCGATCGTCGCGATGGGAGTCGGGTACGACCGACCGTTCCGCTTCAAGAGTTGGGATCGGTTCGCGATTCCGCGTCCGGGTTCGCGAGCGCGTTGCATTCCGAGCGGCGATTTTTGGGTTCCGCCCGACCTCGACCGCGACGGCGTCGAACATTACCGGCGGCGAATCGAGGCGATTCTGAACGGGCTGACCGACGAAGCGGAGGCTTGGGCCGAGTCCGGCGACTCTTATGTCGGCGAGTCGAGCGTTTTGCCGGGCCCGAAACGGTCGATTCTTTACTTTTCGAAGCCGAAACAAGCGGAAATCGACGACGTTTGAGCGAAAGCGGCGAAGGTTTAACGATTTTGCCGCCCTTAGAACGTTGCGGATTGGGTTGGCGTTAAGTTTGACGTCGCGGTTGACGGCGGTTGAAACGAAAAATGTTAAAAGACGCCGGTTTTGCGTCGCGAATCGAAATTTTGATCGACGAACGATAAAGGAGAGACGAAACGATGTTGAGGCGAACGGCGATTTTATTGGCGGCTTTAACCCTTGGCGGCGTCGCTCCGACGACCGAAAGCTCGGTCGTCGCCCAACAGAGCGCGAGCGTCGACGCTTGGCGAGCGGAGTACGAAGGGCGAATCGAACGAACGTTGGCGGCGAGAAAGGAACAGAAACCTAACTTTGCGAAGGACGTTCAAACGACGAAACCCGATTTTATCGTCTATATCCCCAGGGTCGAGCCGGAAAAGTTAGGCGATTGTTACAACGACCACTTTCAAGTTTTCGACGGGCCGGAGGGCGCTCTTTTCGCGCTAACCTGCCAAGCGACGTGCGAAGGCGCGCTCGATCAACACGTAACGCTTTTCAAAAGCGTCGACGGCGGGAAAACTTGGTCGGCGCCGAAGGTCTTGGCCGGGCCGAAAACGTTCGACTCCGACGTCCCGATCGCGAGTTGGGGTTTCCCAATGGTCTCGAAATCGGGCCGAATTTACGTTATTTACAATCAATACCAACCGGGTAAGGTTTCGACGAACCGCCAACACACCGGCTTAATGGTCGGAATTTTCAGCGACGACGGCGGCGAAACTTGGTCGGAACCGCAAACGATCGAGCAGCCGCGAACGACGAACGACCCGACCGACGCGTCGATTCCCCCCGAATGGGTGGTTTGGCAAAAGCCGTTGCGGCTCGGCGAGGGCGGAAAATACCTCGTCGGCTGCACTCGGTACGCCGCGCCGGAGTTTCATTCGAAATTCAAAACCGCGACGGAATTCATGCGGTTTGAGAATATCGACGACGATCCGGAACCGAAAGATTTGGTCGTCCGTTGGTTCGCGACGAACGACGACGTTCTCCGCGTCGGCGTTCATTGCGAGGAGCCGTCGATCGTTAAGTTGCCGAACGGTCGGCTTTTCGCGCTCTTGCGAACCGGCGTCGGGCGGCCCTATTGGACGGTTAGCGAAGACGACGGCGAGACCTGGGCGGCGCCGGAACCGCTCCTCGACCGCGACGGCGGGAAACCGTTCGAACACCCGTTGTCCCCCTGTCCGATTTACGACTGGAAGGGGAACGAGGCGGCGAGCGGTTACTATTACGCGTTTTTGCACAATAAGTTTAATTTCGACGATAAAAATCCTTGGCAGAATCGCGGGCCGCTTTACCTCTTGGCCGGGACGTATCAAGCGGGGGCGCGTCAGCCGATTTGGTTCGCGGAGCCGAAACTTTTCGTCGACCGACCGAGCGGGCAGTCGTTTTATACGAGTTCGACGCAAGTCGACGGGCGCGCGGTTCTTTGGTATCCGGATCAAAAATTCTACTTGCTTGGGCGATTTATCGACGAAAGTTGGTTCGAAGGCGTTCCGGCGATGAAGCTGGAAAAGTAAGGCGAGTTTAATTGTCGACGTTAAACGGACGAAGCGACGAAAAGACGAACGACGGCGCGACGGAGCGGCGACTTTGGGCGTCGATTGGGAAAAGTTGCGGCGGCGAATTGGCGCGGTAAAAACGGTCGCGCTGATTTTAGCGGTCGCGACGTTTGCTTTTATTCGTCGAACGGAGCGAAAAAAGAACGATTCCGATAAAAAACAGCGATTTTAACGATTTTGCGGCGCGCGAAGTTGCGCCGAGAAAGACGGGCGGCGCGTCGATTCGGCGGTTTGGGAGCGTCGGCGGCGTTGGCGTCGACGTTGGGGAAATCGACGGCGTTTGGCGCGTCGAGAATGTTGGGTGAAATAGGCGGTTTAGGCGATGAAAATCTTTTGCGCGGTTTCGGGGGGCGTCGACAGCGGCGTCGCGGCGGCGATTTTGAAGGAGCGGGGCGACGACGTTCGCGGGCTCTATATGCGGCATCGGTATCGAGCGACGCTCGACGCCGACGAGACGCGTCGCGTTCTCAAAAAATGGGAAAACGGCGGGAGCGGGCGAAACGAGGATAACCGCAAGGATTGGGCGAGACCGGCGCTTTATTCGGTCGCGCGAAACGGCGAGTTGACCGAAATCGCGCCCGACGCCGCCGTCGCGTTTTGGAGCGAACGGGGGCTTCCCGTCGACGC
>JAGBDD010000169.1 GCA_017937685.1 Thermoguttaceae bacterium
ACGCGAATCGACGCCGAGCGTTTGGCGCACAAGAATCAAACGACGCCCCTTTGGGACGCCGCGCTGACCTGCGACGACGCGCAAAAGAACTTCGCGCTGGCGGTCGTCAACAAAGACCCGAAAGAAAGCGTCGCGATTTCGATCGAGGGCCTCCCGACGTCGGCGGTCGAAGCCGGTAAAATCGACGCGACCGTTTTAAGCGGTTCCTCGCCGGACGATTACAACGACGTCGGGCGCGAAAACAACGTCGTTCCGCGCAAAACGACGCTCAAAATTGAAGACGGGCGCGTTCAAATTCCGGCGTGTTCGCTGTCGATTATCCGCTGGACGGTCGAGTAACGGCGCGACGGTCGCGCTAATCGTCGACGTAAAACGGGAAAAAGAGCCGCCGAACGGCAAGCGCTTTCGTTTGTCGTTCGGCGTTCGCCGCGTCGGAACGACTGCGACCGCCGCAGGGAAGCGACGGCGCGTTGAGTTGGGGGAAATAAAGAAGGCGAGGGAAAAGTGCTTACGAAGGAAAGTTTGACGGAATTTTTTGAAAAAACGCGTCGCGAGGCGATAAAAATTTCGTTTGAAAAGGCGAGCGAAAAACTTCCGGTCGGCGCGAGCAAATTCGGCGGACGACCGGACTTGCCGAGCGGGTTCGAGTGGCCGTATTACGGAGGAAAACTTTACGGCGAAGAATTTTCTTATCCGTTGACCTTTTTGATGCAGATAAACCTCGAAGAGGTCGCGCCTTACGACGTCGAAAAACGCCTCCCGAGCCGCGGATTCCTTTACTTCTTTTTCGAACGCGTCGAAGGGGCGAATATTAATGTCGACCTTGAAGACGAGCAAGGCGACCGCGGACGCGTTTTTTACTTCGACTGTTCGCCGAGCGATTTGATCGAAACCGCGTCGCCGCCGCACGACGGATTGGAGCGAGATTTCACGTTTTGGGATTTCGAGCTGGAATTGGCGGCGACGTTTGAAAGAACCGTTTCCACGCCGGGGTTTAACTCGTGTCTTAAACGGATTTCCGGCGCCGAGGAATTGCCGACGGAACCGAACGAAGAATTGGAACGCTTGCTCGCGGAATATCGAGAATGGCGCGCGAAGAATTTTGGATTTGAGAGCGCGGAACCGAGTTTTGACGAGGAGCAAACGAATATCGACGCGTCTTATGTTCTCAACGATTATAACTATAACGTATATCGCGAAACGGTTCGCGATTGGGGCGGCGAAGGCGGAGAGGAGGAAACGCGATTCTTCGGATATTCGAATCTGTCGTTGAACGACGACGAGCCCGTTTTTCTGCAGTTGGGGACAATAACGGATACGGACGACGAAGGTTGCGAGACGACGTTGGGTTGGGGGGACGATACGAAGTTGACTTTCTATATGCTCGACGAGTATTTGCGGCGCGCGGATTTCGACAAAGTTTTCGTTTGGGGCGCGTTTCCATTCTGCAGCTCGCGCTGTTTCGACGAGGAAAACGCGGAGGAACGGCGAGACGAAGAATCGCGAGAGGAAAACGACGATTGAAACAAAAGGAAAGCGAAAATCGATAAACTCGCTTTAATTTAACGGCGACGTTCGCGGCGCAAAGAAAAACGAGCGTTTAACAAAAACGGAGAAACAGCAAATGAAAAAACGGCAAACTTTCCTTAATTTAACGGCGGCGCTCGTCGCGACGGCTATTTCGACCGCTTCCGCGCTCTCCGTTTCGACGGCGTCGCAAGTCGCGCAAGGGGCGCAAAACAGGCAAAACGGCGAGTCGGCGCAAGTCGCGGAAAACGCGCAAAATTCGCAAGGCGGCGCCGACTTTGACGCCGATTCGGTTCCGGCGGCATTTTACGTCGCGAAAAACGGGAACGACGCTTGGTCGGGGAAACTCGCGACGCCGAACGACGCCGGGACGGACGGGCCGTTCGCGACGTTGGAACGGGCCCGGGACGCGGTTCGAGCGTTGAAAAAGGAAACGCCGGACGCCGGGCCGCTCGCGGTCGAGGTGAAAGCGGGCGTTTACGAGTTGGCGCGACCGCTCGAATTGACCGCGGAAGACGGCGGCGCGTCGGCGGAACGTCGAATCGTTTGGCGCGCGGCGCCGGGCGAGCGCGTCCAACTTTGCGGCGGGCGCTACCTGACCGGGGCGGAAAAGCTCGACGACGCGGCGATTCTCGGGCGCTTGAAGGCGGAGGTTCGCGATAAAATCGTCAAAATCGACCTAAAATCGCAAGGAATCGCCGACCTCGGAACCGCCGCCGACGGGCCGGAACTCTTTTTCCAAGGGGAGCCGACCCAAATCGCCCGTTACCCGAACGACGGCTTCATGAAGATTACCGAACTCGTCGCCGAGGGAACGACGCCGGTCGATATTCGCGGAACGAAGGGGATCGCCGAAGGCAAGTTCCGCTTCGACGACGAAACGCCGACGCGCTGGGGCGCCGAAAAGGACGTTTGGGTCGACGGTTACTGGTTCTGGGACTGGGCGCAGCAGAAACAGCGGGTCGTTTCGCTCGACGCGGCGACGAAAACGGCGACGCTCGCCGAGCCTTGGCACGTTTACGGTTACCGCGTCGGGCAATGGTTTTACGCGTTCAACGTCTTGGCGGAACTCGACGCGCCGGGCGAATATTATATCGACCGCGAAACCGGCGTCCTCTATTTTTACCCGGGGAACGAGAATTGGGGCGACGGCGATTTCCTCTTGACGGGAACGAAGGCGGTCGTTACCGGAGGCGGCGTCGCGAACTTGACCCTTCGCGGGTTCGAAATTCTCGGCTCGCGCGGCGACGGGATAACGTTCGGCGGCGCGACGGCGCTTTCGGTCGAGAACTGCGATATTTCGAACGTCGGCGGAACCGGGATTTACCTCGCGGGTTATCGTTGCTCGGTGAGCGGCTGCGAACTTTGGAACCTCGGGCGCGCCGGGATTATCGTCGACGGCGGCGACCGCAAGACGCTCTCTCCCGGGGAAAACCGCGTCGTCGAAAATTACGTCCGCGATTACGCTCGGATTCAACGGGTGTACGCGCCGGGGATTACGACGAACGGCGTCGGGAACTATATAGCGCATAATCTCGTCGAAAACGCCCCGCATATGGGGATGGGGTTCGGCGGGAACGAACACGTTATCGAGTTCAACGAAATCGCGAACGTTTGTTTCGAGTCGAACGACGCCGGCGCGATTTACACCGGGCGAAACTGGACGATGCGCGGCAACGTGTTGCGTCATAACTACTTGCACGACATAACCGGCTTCGAGAACCGCGGTTGCGTCGGGATGTATCTCGACGATATGTTCTCGTCGGCGGAAATGCGCGGGAACCTGTTCGTCAACGTTACCCGAGCGGCGTTCATCGGGGGCGGCCGCGACTCGAAGATCGTCGACAACGTTTTCATCGACTGCCGACCGGCGCTTCACGTCGACGCGCGGGCGCTCGGCTGGTGCGCCGATCACGCCGACGGTTGGATTAAAGAGGCGCGAGAAAAAGGGACGATTTCCGGAATTAAGTTCGACGAGCCGCCCTATTCGACGCGCTATCCGGAGCTTGCGTCGATCTTCGACGAAGGGAAGACGCCGAAAGCGCCGGAGGGGAACGTCGTCGCCGGAAACATTTGCGTCGGCGGGACTTGGGACGTTAACCGAGAAGGCCAATGGCAAGGCGCGACCGTCGAGGAGAAGGCGCGACCCTATCTGAAAATGGAGCGAAATTACGTCGGCGCCGACCCCGGTTTCGTCGACGCGGCGGCGGGCGACTATCGACTCCGCGACGATTCGCCGCTCTTGAAAGACGGCTTCAAGTCGCTTCCGACGGAGAAAATGGGGCTCCAAACGGAGCGAATGAAGGCGAAAGCCGCGAAACGCCGAGCGCGTCAAAAGTAACCGGAACGCGCCGAGCGCCGTCGACCGACGTTAAACCGGGTGTTTTAGGTAAGGCGCGCAAGCTGGGCGTTTGGCGTTGGAAACGTAAGTCGGGCGTTTTAGGTAAGGCGCGCAAATCGGATGTTTGACGCAAGAAACGCAAGTTAGACGTCTTGGGAAAGGCGAGTAAATCGAAAGTTTGACGCAAGAAGCGTAAGTTAGGCGGCGTTCGAAGCGTCGCCTAACGCTCAAACCGCCGTCGAGTTGGCAATCTCGGCGGCGGTTTGGGCGTTTTAGCGAAAATCGGAAAGCGACGGCGGCGCGTCGCGGCGTTTACAGGTTAATATCTTCGCTTGCGGGAAACGGCCCCCACAAACGGTCGCAGTGAACGCTTCCCAACTCCGGCGACCAAAGGCGGCGAAACCCGAAACCGGTCGGTTGGTTCTCGCAAACGCGTTCGACGAAAGCGTCGGCGACGAAAATCTTGCCCGCGTCTTCGGCCAAGACGAAAATAGGAACGTCGCCGAGTTTTTCTTCGACGAACCAATACCTTACGACCTTAAACGGTTTCTTCTTTTCTAAGTCCATATAGCGCGGTTCCGCTTTTTCTTTGTCGAGCGCGTCGAGAAGCGTCGTCGGGTGAAAAAGCGCGACGTCGGGGTTCTCCGGGGAGACGACCGGCAAAAATTCGCCGTTCGGCTCGAGGAGATCGCGCAAAACGTCCGCCGCTCGGGTCGACAGAATCAAATAGGGCCCGGCGGTCGCGAGGTCGCCCCGTTTTTTGTTTTTATAAACGTACTCGACTTGAAAATCGTTCGGTCAGTAAGATTGCGCCGACTCGCCGGGATTTTGAACGATTCGCCGTTCTAAATCGAGAAAGCTCGGCGGCCCTATTAAACTTCGAAGCCAACCGTACTTGAAGTTGCCTTTGGGCGTTTCGGCGAGGTGAAGGCGGTAAATCGTCGACATTGCGGCGGCTCCTTCGAGGGGGGAGGGAAGCGTTTAGGACGCCGGAAACGTTGGAGACGTTTAGGATATTGGGGCGTCGGGGACGTTGGGGCGCTTGGAGTATTGGGAGGTTTGAAGCGTTTAGGAAAGAGAGGAAAACGTTGAATCGTCGGACGAGCGGTTTTGACGCCGCGTCGCGCCGCAACGCTTTCGATTGTACCCGGTCGACTTAGCGAAATCAAGCGTCGGCGCGAAAAAATCTTCCAAAACGTCGACTTTTTGTCGCAAAACGCGGGTAACGGCGGCTTCGGCGAGGTCGGCTTCTTCGTGAATGTTGACGGTAAGTTTGTTTGCTAAAACGAGTTAAGCGCGCTCGTTTTCCGTTTCTTTGACGCTCTCTTGATTTTCGGACGCAGGGGTTTCGCGCCGAGAACTTAAACGCAATAAACGACGCGGGCAACCGCAAGCGAAACGATAGACGGATAAAACGACGTATAAAATAAAGCCGGGAATCGATATGTCGAAAAGAACGTATAGATAAACGTACTTTTTGGCGTAATAGAAGAAAGGCGTTCCCCAAAATCTAGCGTCCGGAAACGAAGCGACGCCCAAAAATAAAAGAACTCCGCCGATAAAAGGAGGAACGGTTCTTTGACGCGTCGCCTCGACGATATTGACCGCGCAGACGAGCAAACCGAGAATAAATAAGGAAGCCGCCAATACGACCATCGAAGAAGCGCCAAGGAAGTTGGGCGCAAGCAAAATAAACGCAAGGAGCGCGCAAAGAATCAAACAGCCGCTATTTTCTTTGGGATGCAAGACCAGACAAAATAGAATTAGAAGAAAAAAACTTAAAATCAACACGGTTTTTCTCCTGTTTTACGCTAATCTTGCGAGCGTTGGCAACGCCGCGATCACTTCTTGCTTTACTTAGGGCGTCAAAAGAGAGGCGACGCCGATACGTCTCGCCTTTGCGTCCAAGATTTCAATTTTACCGCTAACAACCGCGTCGGCGGAAGCGGCGGCTCCCGGCGCGACTTTTTGTCGCGTCGTTTTCGATTGTACCCGATCGACTTAGCGAAATCAAGCGTCGGCGCGAAAAAATCTTCCCAAACGTCGACTTTTTGTCGCAAAACGCGAACGACGGCGGCGCTCGGGCCCGTCGCGACGTAAAAAAACGCCGTCGAGCTTGCAAACTCGGCGGCGTTTTGAGAACGAGAAACGCGGGAAGCGTCAGCGGGGGAGACGCAGTTCTAAGGTTTTTTGCTGCAGCTCCATTCGCGCTTTGATCTCGTCGAGCGAGTCGCCGCCGAACTTTTCGACGATCGCCGCCGCGATCTCGAACGCGACGACGTTCTCGACGACGACCGAGGCCGCCGAAATCGCGCAAGCGTCGCTCCGCTCGTATGCCGCCTCGACCGGATCAAGCGTCGCCAAGTCGACCGAACGCAACGGTTTAAGAAGCGTCGGAATCGGTTTCATCGCGGCGCGAACGACGATCGGACAGCCGTTCGTCATTCCGGCCTCGAGCCCGCCGCAACGGTTCGTCGGGCGAACGAACCCGAGCGAACGCGTCGAACGGAGCGAAGCGTCCCAAAGAATCTCGTCGTGCGATTGCGAACCGGGCGTCTTCGCGAGCGCGAACCCGGCGCCGATTTCGACGCCCTTCATCGCTTGAATCGCCGCGACCGCCTGCGCGAGGCGACCGTCCAATTTCGACGACCACTGCGCGTGCGTCCCGAGCCCAAACGGAACGTTCGTAACGCGAACTTCGATCAAACCGCCGATCGTGTCCCCGGCGCTTCGGGCGTCGTCGATTGCTTGCTTCGCTTCCGCGTCTTTGTCGGGGCGGAGCGAAAAAATTTCGTTCCCGTCGCGAATCGTTCGCAACTCTTGCGCCGAAAGCGTTTCCGTCGACGCGTCCGGCGTCAGGTCGACCGCGCCGACGCCCGAAACGAAACCGACGACGTCGATTTCCAGTTCGCGGAGAAGCAACTTCGCAAGGGCGCCCGCCGCGACGCGGGCCGCCGTTTCGCGAGCGCTCGAACGCTCCAAAATCGGACGAATCCCTTGGCCGTACTTCATCGAACCGGTCAGGTCGCCGTGTCCCGGGCGCGGTTGCGTCGGCGTCGGCATTTCGTCGATTTTGTAGTCGCGGTTTTTGACCCAAAGGAGAATCGGCGACCCCATACTGACGCCGCGCCAAATTCCCGTTAAAATTTCCGCCGAGTCCGTCTCGATTTTTTGCCGTCCGCCGCGACCGTACCCGCCTTGACGGCGCCGAAGCTCCGCGTCGATGAACGCCGAGTCGAGCGGAACGCCCGCCGGGAACCCGTCGACCAACGCCGCGAGACCTTTGCCGTGCGATTCGCCCGCCGTTTGGTAAGTCAACATATCGCGCCTCCTTCAAAAAACGCCGCATTAATAAGGGGAAACTGGGGAAATATTCGGAAAGGGAAGACGCCGCCCGTCGAACCGCTCTGAAACGCTAACGGCGTCGGGATTTTGCGCGCCGTCGTTTATTTAGCGTTTTGCGTCGTTTGCGCCCGGCTAAACGTGGTTCGGGCTGTCGACGTTGGAACGCTAACGGCGTCGGGATTTGCGTCGTCGCCGTTTATTTAGCGTTTAACGTCGTCGGCGTTCGGTTGAGCCGCTTTTTAAGGTTTGACGCTGAAACGCTAACGGCTCTGAAACGGTTCGCTTCCGTTGTTTATTTAGAGTTTAGCGTTAGCCGCCGTTCGCCGCGAGCGCAAAACGCCCCGCCCGGCGCCGCGTCGGTTGCGAAGAACGCTAGCGGCGTCGGTTAGCGGGGAAATCGGCGTTATTTAGCGTTAAAATCAAACGCGGAGATCGACGTCGTCCGCGGCCAAGTCGGCGTAACGGGCGCGAATCGGTTCGACCACTTCGGCGATGAACTCGTCGACTTGCTCCGGCGCGCGTCCGACGAACTTCGACGGGTCCATTTCGGCGTCGATATCGACCGACGCGAACGCCGGGTCTTTGCGGAGACGTTCGAGAAGGTCGTTTTCGCCGCCTTCGATTTTGACGACGTTCGCCGCCGCGACGCTGTGTTGGCGAATGTGTTCGTGCAGGTCTTGACGGTCGCCGCCCGCTTCGACCGCCGCCATCAGGATGTTTTCGGTCGCCATAAACGGCAGCTCGGCGCGGAGGTTCTTCTCGACGACTTTCGGGTAAACGACGATGTTTTCGACGACGTTCTGAATGACGATCAAAATCGCGTCGATCGCCAAGAACGCTTGCGGAATCGACAAACGGCGGTTCGCGCTGTCGTCGAGGGTGCGTTCCATCCACTGCGTCGCGATCGTCATCGCCGGGCTCGACTGCAGGCTCATCACGAAGCGGGCCAGCGAGCAGACGCGTTCGCAACGCATCGGGTTGCGCTTGTACGCCATCGCGCTCGAGCCGATTTGGTTCTTTTCAAACGGTTCTTCGAGTTCCTTTTTGTTCGCGAGAATGCGCATGTCGGTCGCGAACTTGTGCGCGCTTTGGGCGATTCGCGACAAGACGTCGAGAATTTGCGCGTCGAGCTTGCGCGGGTACGTTTGACCGGTAACGGCGAACGCTTTGTCGAAGCCGATTTTGTCGCAAACGCGGCGTTCGAGTTCGCGGACTTTGGCGTGGTCGCCGTCGAAGAGTTTCAGGAAGCTCGCTTGCGTGCCGGTCGTGCCTTTGTTCCCGAGCGTTTTGAAGTTCGCGATGCGGTATTCGAGGTCTTCGAGGTCGGTCGCGAAGTCGTAAGTCCAAAGGGTCGCGCGTTTTCCGACGGTCGTCGGTTGCGCCGGTTGGAGGTGCGTCAGGCCGAGGCACGGGAGGGCGCGGTACTCGGCGGCGAACTTCGCGAGGCGGTCGATCACGACGACGAGGCGGTCGCGCACCATGCGGAGCGCTTCGCGGTAGAGAATCGCGTCGCCGTTGTCGGTAACGAAGCAGCTGGTCGCGCCGAGGTGAATGATTCCCTTGGCGTTCGGGCAGAGATCGCCGTAAGTATGAACGTGTGCCATCACGTCGTGGCGGAGTTTTTTCTCGTAGGCGGCGGCGACGTCGAAGTCGATATCGTCGACGTGTTCTTTCAGCTCGTCGATTTGCGCTTGCGTAACCGGGAGTCCGAGTTCGAGTTCCGCTTCGGCCAGCGCGATCCAAAGTTTGCGCCACGTCGAAAATTTCTTTTGCGGGCCGAAGTGTTCGCTCATTTTCTTCGAGGCGTAACGAGCGATCAACGGGTTGTCGTAATTCAAATAATCTTTCATAGCGAGCCTTTCCGACGGCGCTTTTCCAAGCGTTCGAGGTTTTCGAGACGTGCGAGTCGACGTTCGACCGACGGCGATCCGAAACGCGACGTATTTTCATTATCCGCAAACGACGCGGAAGGTCAAGGGGTTCGAGCCCTTCGACGGCGTTTCAAGCCGAACGCGAGGAACGGTCGCGCCGGTTGGCGAAGACGAAAAAAATAGGAAAACGGCGCAAATTGGAGAGAACGGAGCGGCGGTCGCGGGCGTCGCGTCGCGTTGAGGGCGGCGAACGGCAAACCGAAGATAAGATAGGCGGTTTTGGGGAAATGAAAAAAGAAAGCGAGGCGCGTTGGGGGAGCGGTCGGCAAACCGGAGAGAAAATTAGACGTTGGCGGAAACGCGGACGAGAAAACGTTGCGGAGAGGAAAAGCAAAAGAAAAGAGCGCGCCCGAATCTTGGAAAAAACGAGAAAAGCGAAAAAACGCGGCGGAAAACGTCAAGAAATAAAAAAACCGCGAAGCGTTAACTTCGCGGTTAATCGGGGCGACACGATTCGAACGTGCGACCTCTACGTCCCGAACGTAGCGCTCTAGCCAGGCTGAGCTACGCCCCGTTTTCGGTTCGACGCTTAAAACGCCGTTAAAAAGCGTTTGGCGTCCTCGGGAAAACGTCGCGTTCCGAAGAACTTCGACGTTGGTTTCGTTCGCCGCCGCTAAAAAGCGACGTAAAACGAAAAATCGGGGCGACACGATTCGAACGTGCGACCTCTACGTCCCGAACGTAGCGCTCTAGCCAGGCTGAGCTACGCCCCGATAGCTTCGAAAACGGTCTTACAAGGAACAAACTCGGGATTTTTGTTCGACCGAAATCGATTTGTCTTAACGGCGAAAGAAAGAGGAGTCGTTTGCGGCGACCCGTTTCCTTGCTCGTTACAGGGGTAATTCTAACCGAACTTCGCGATTCGTCAACGCCCTTTTTAAAATTTTTTCCAAATTTTCTTCGCCGCGTCTTTTCGAGCGTCGAGCGTTCGGGTTTTTAGGGCGTTCGGCGATTTTTTCCGTCGATATTTAAGCGAAACGCCCAAAATATCTTTGACTTAATTTGCGCGGCGTCGTATAATAGAAAAACTACGGTCGCGGCGGTCGTTCGCGACGTTTTACTATTCACCTTTGCGACGGCGCGGTTTTGCGCTGCGACTCGGCGGTTTCCTCGAACGAACGACGGAGGCGCCGCGTCCTAACTTTTCATTTGCGCTCCGCAGTATTATTGTTGGCCCGTTAACAACCGTATTATGAAGAAATTGCCCGTCGCGCTTATTGAAAGGGATTTGGAAATGGCCCGCAATGTTAAACTAGGAGGGGAGGGTAAACTCTACGGTTTTACTCTCGTCGAACTCCTCGTCGTCATCGCCATCATCGGCATTTTGATCGGCTTGCTTCTCCCGGCCGTCCAAGCGGCTCGCGAAGCGGCGCGTCGTATGCAATGCACGAACAACCTGAAGCAACTCGGCCTCGCGGTTCAAAACTTCGAAGACGCGCACAAACGTCTGCCGAACCAAATGAACGACGAATTTTGGATCAAGGGTTTCTGCAAGACCGGCACGAAGGAACGCATCGACGTCGTCGACACGTATTCGGTCTTCACGCTGTTGCTCCCGTACATCGAACAAACCGCTTTGATGGAAGTCATTACCGGTTACTGCGAAGCGGCGGCGAACGAAAACCCGTACAACACCGACTACAACAACCGTCGCACGATTCCGATGACTTGGAATACCGGCGCGATGCACGACGGCGCGCGCAACCCGTTCCTCAACGTGATTCCGGCGTACCTCTGCCCGTCCGACGGCAACAGTATGACCGACCCGGACGCCGGAAATATGCACGGTTGCTCCAACTACGCGGCCTGTCGCGGCGACTGGATGATCGGCTCGGACTG
>JAGBDD010000170.1 GCA_017937685.1 Thermoguttaceae bacterium
GAAAATGGATTGTTTCGCAACCGGCGGAAACGCGCCCGTCGACCGCCGGAAAGCCGCCGAGCGTCCCGGTAAACGCGTTTGCGTATTAGTAATTTCTTTGAATTTGAGCCGTTTCAGCTCTTTCAGACGTAATCGAGACGCAAACGCGTTTACCGGGACGCTCGGCGGCTTTCCGGCGGTCGACGGGCGCGTTTCCGCCGGTTGCGAAACAATCCATTTTCCATCTCGATTAAACCGTTTCGCGACTCCGGTTTTTCCGTTACAATGCGAGCGTTAGGAGGAGCCGCAAAATGAAAACCGCTTGCAATTATCAAAACTTCAACCGAGGTCGGCTCGTCGCCGCGTGGATTTGGAACGTCGTCTCGGCGCGACCCGACGGCTTGGAACGCGGACGCAAAACGAGCGTCAACCCGGCGGCGCTCTACCGTCGCGCTTCCGACTTGGGGCTCGACTCCGGTTTTATCAACCGAACCGCGCGTTGGAACTTTCCCGACCTCGACCTCCGCGACAACGTCTGGAAGATTCCACGCCAACCTGAGTTTCATCTTTACGAAAAGGAGGCGGACGGCGAACTCGGGCGCGATTTCAACGATTGGGCGTATTTTCTGTTCGCCAAAGAAGGACGCGTTCCCGTTTCGGTTTTCAAAGATTACGCGAAGCAAATCGGCGTCGACTTCCGAACGCTTCGGCAAGCGGCGCGAGCGTTGCGCCTCGACACGATCCAAGGCGACGACGGCAAGTATTACTGGGTAAGACGGGACAAGTTCGCGTTCTCGGACGTCGTCGAAATCGTCGCCGGAAAGCTGTACGAAAGATACTTTGAAAACAACCCGAACAAATTTTTGTTCACGCCGCCAAAAATCGTTAGAATCGAGGAGCTGCCGGACGTCCCGTCGACGCGGTTGATTGTCGACGCGGCGCTGAACCGCTTGCTCGCCGAAGGCTTGGCGAAGACGCATATCTTTTTCGACGCGAACGCCAACGAAGACCGCGAAGGATTTTATTAAAATGAAAAAACAAGAAACGCCCGCTCAACCGCAAGTCGTTCCCACCGCCGTCGCCGACGTCTTAACGCGTCCGCTCAAAACCGCCGCGCACTCGAAAGCAAACGGGTTCGGAGCGACGCTTTTCTCCGCGTTCGCTCGGAACCGGCTCCCCGCGCAACCGAAAGCGGACGGGCGCGAAGCGGCGCTTTTCCCGACGATGAAACGCGCTTGCCTTTGCCGCGTCGCCCCATCGCCGCCCAATTAACCCGGTTTCACGCTCGATTAAATCTTGCGCATTCCCGAACGACGGCGCGGCAAAGCGACTGAAAAGCCGGAGCTTTTCGGGCGACGGCTAGAAACGAGCGATAAACGCCTTTACCCCAACGCCTCGACGTTCTACGCGCCCAACGCAATCTTCTTTCCGCTCCGATCCCCCCTTGCGTTCCAACCTCTCGTTTACAATGCGAACGCGAGGGACGCCGCCGTTCTTTAAACTCCGCTTATGTTTTCGAATTACTAGCCTAACGATGTTTAATTTTAACGCTGTAATTTGAGGAGGACGAGGTGAGACGTTGCGATAAAGGTTCTACCTGGCGTCAACCTTACAAGATCGTTGAAATATTTTGTTTATATAAAAATGTCGTCGAAACACGACGACGAAGCAATACGACTTAAAAAATTTTTGTCGTTTTAAGGTTAATGAATCACGTAATTTTAAAACAATTGCGCAATGTTTATACAGCAGGTAAGTATAAAGGCGGCGCGTTATGATAAACTGTTAAAAGCCGTAGTTAAAAATCGCTCGATTCTTTTTCGCTCGGTATTATTTTCTTCAAGAAACTTGACGGGGCGCGTAGTTTTCCGTTGAGAATGCGCGAATAAAGGAAAACGCACGTTTTCCGCGCTCGACTTATCGAAACGAAACATACGCGACATTCGGCGGCAAGATCCTCCGGCGTTTTAGCGTGAAAATCGGGCAAAGAGCCCTCCTCCATATTGAGCATAATCACCGCGTCAAATTCAAGGCCTTTCGAGCTGTGGCGCGTCGTTACGACTAGGCGATCGCCGACGTCGCCCAAATTCAAGATCGACGAAAGCGGAGCGACGGAATACTCCTCGCGAATATTGTTTTCGAGCTTTTGGAGGTTTTCTCGTTCGCTTTCGTCGAAAATCTCGAAGAGCGAAAATGCCTTCTCCATATATTCGAACCAATTTAAAAGCGATTCCTTGTATCTCGCGCTTTCAATGAGACGGCGGTAAATCGACTTGCGAAGAGGCAAAAGTTCAACCTCGGAAATCGCGCCGCGTTGAGAACAACGGAGAAACGCCGTCCAAGTCGCGCAAATTTCGTCAAACGACGCTTGAAATTTATCCAACGTCCATTGAGCGCACGATTGAAGCCAAAAGAAGAGTTCGGTACGCCGAAATTTCGGGCGCGCCAGGTAAACGGAAATCCCTCGTTGGGCGCATCGTCGACGCAGATTTCGAGCGTCTTCCTGGTATTTCGTTAAGACGGCGATTTTTCCGAGCGAAACGCCTTCGTTGCGGAAGCGTTCGACGAAATCTAGCGCCGCGTCGTACTGCGTTTCCATACCTCCGGCGCATTCGAGAGTTATGAATTCTGCTTCGAGTTCTTTGGCGGCGCCGACGGCTGCGTATCGCGAACGCTGCGTCGCGTTTGTGGACGATAAAACGCGCTCGCTCGCGTCGATAATCGCTTGCGGACTACGGTAATTCTTAGTTAAGCGGAAAGTTTCGACGCCGGGAAGTCGAGCGAGTTCGTTTAAGTACTCCGGCGACGCGCCTTGGAAACCGTAAATCGATTGATCCGGGTCGCCGACAGCAAAAATCTTTACGTTGGTTCGCGTAAGAAGCGTTAATATAATTTCGTGCGAAACGAGTCCAAAATCTTGGTATTCGTCAACAAGGATCCAAGGGAACTTTGCTTCGACCGCGCGGCGAACGTATTCCTCCTCGCGAAGTAAAACCGCCGAGTATTTTAAGAGATGAAGGAAGTCGAGATAAGAACGATTATGTAAAAACTTTGCAAACTCCACCGTCGCTTCGTGAAGCAACAAATTCTTGGAAACCTTTAAATCTACGCAACTTATACGGTTTTTAAAGAGATTAACGCGTTCAGCGTCAACGCTCTTGCGATTAAAACAAGCGAAACGTTGATTTTCCCGGATAAAATCATTAAAAAGACAATCAAGTTTCTTTTCGGAAATAACGTCTAACGCTTGCGGAACCCCATACTTCGGATACAACGGAGCGAACGGCGCGAGTATTTCCGCCCAGCAAAAGGAGTGAAACGTGCCTAAGAAAATATTCTTACGTTTCTTGCAGCCTAAGTCGCGTAGACGATTCTTAAATTCGCGCGCCGCTTCAACGTTGTACGTCAAACACGCCAACCCTCGACGCGGATTGGACGTTTCGCTCAAAATTTGCGCGACTTTCGACGTTAAAACGCGCGTTTTGCCACTGCCGGGACCCGCGAGCACGACGGCGGAACCTTGCGCGGCCAACGCGCGACGTTGGTCTTCGTCGAGCGAAATGGAAACGATGGAGCGACGTTCGGTCAACGTTGAACCTCGACTTTCGTTTTAGCGACTTTAGCTTTAATTTGCAGGAGCGCTTGCCGGATATATTCGGGCGGCGTTAATTGGCGCGCATAGGTCGCTAAGCGTTGCGCAAACCGCCCTTTGCCAATTTCTTTAATTTTGGAAAGACAAGCCTTATATTGTCCCGAGGTTAATTCGGTAGCGAAATGTTCTTTCTGTTTCTCGCCGCCTTCGGTTAGTTCGTTGAAAACTTGAATGATCGTTTGGCGTTTTTGTTCCGCTACGTTTGCTGCGAAAATATCGGTTTCTAGCGTTGTTTCGCCAACGAAGAAGTCGTATTGGGCTAACAACGCGCGTTGTTTGCTGGTTGAAATTGAAAACGTATAAGCTTCCCATTCTTCGTCTTGAAAAGAGGACTCGCATAACTTGAACGCGCGAATAAGACCGAGAAACGCTTGCGGAAAACCCGGATCGGGATTGCCGTCGGTAATCGCGACGCAAGGAAGGCCCAACGCTTGCGCAAAACGCCAATAAGGCTTGAAATTCGTCGACGCGATATTGCAAACGACGACGCCGAATCGATCGAGTTCGAAACCAAGGCCTTCGGCAAAACGCGGAAGCAGGTACTCCTCCGCGTAACCTTCGACAAAAACAACGCCTTTGGCCATATAGATTTCCCCTCGGTTGACGTCGATATAACGCGCAAGATCGTCAAGTTCCCGAGGTTCAAGGTTTAAATCCGCCGTCGTTTTCACGTCGGTTCCGCTCGACGTCTCAAGCAAGCGAACGATCGACTTAACGTCCGCGACGGCCGATATATGCGTCGAATGCGTCGTCGTAATTACCGGCGCCTTGCAGTCTTTGATGAAGTGTTTGTAAAGCAAACGTTGATAAATCGGATGCAAATGCGCTTCCGGCTCCTCGACCGCGAGAATCGTAACGCCGTTCGAGCCGAATATTTCCGACATAACGCGATATAGATCGGGATAACCGTCGCTCATTTCATCCCCTTGCAATTCGTAATCGTTTGCCGCCGTTTTTCGATAAAATCGCGTCGCCAACTCTTGGTTTTTCCGGGCGAGACGTTCGTATTTGTCGACGTCCAAAAAGGGGGGAACCGTCGAATCTTGGAGTTGCAATAGAACGAGCGCGACGTAAAGAACGTTGTCGACGCCCAAACTTGCGTCGTAAGTTTCGCGTCCGTCGATCAACGGGCGCAACGCGTAAAGAAGTTTGCTCGCGTCGGCGTTCGTCGTTCTTAGCGACACGTCGAAACCGTTGCGATCGGAGGCGAGAATCACGTTGATTCGCTCCTTTAAACAGTTTTCTAGACTTTGAATTTGAGCGACTTGCAATACGCTTCGCCCGGTCGAATCCAATCTTTGCGCAATATCTGTTAGGGCTTCTTTACTTGGCGCGTATTTTTGTTTAAGAACTTGCGTTAACGGCGACGTTCGCGGCGAGCGCATTTCGGCCTCGACGTCGCGGATTGCTTTAATGACTTTGATATTAAGAACTTTGCGATCTTCGTAAGTAAAAGGGCGCGTTTCGTCGTCGCCTTTAAAGACGATAAAGCGGTAATCGCCGTTTTCGTCGGGATAAAAGCGATAGGTCAATTTTAGCGTTTCTTGACCGGAGTCGAGTATAACCGTCGCGTCGACCAACTGCGCCAAGAGGTCGAGATTATCCTCGTAATCGCTCAAATAAATCGAGATTTCAATTTCTTCGCCGTTTTCCATCGGCGCGTCGAGCCCGGCCCAAAAGTCGGATTCTTCGAGCGTCCGGTTTTTTTCGGAGAGCGTCGGGTCAAGGATTAACTACAACGCGCGCAATAAATTGCTCTTGCCGACGCCGTTTTCGCCGATAACGACTTGCCGCTTGTTTAAGCGAAAATCGACGGAACGAAAGTTGCGAAAGTTTTTAATTTGCACGCGACAAATATACGGTTGCGTTTTCATTGGGCAAAGGTCGTATTTGTAAAAGGTGCGACGCGCAGTATTAAAACGTGTTATCGAAAATAAATTTAAGACCGGCGGCGGATGTTGGAAGAAATTGTCTTACTTTTAGGTAAGCGCGTAAACATTGCGCCGACTTCTAATCCAAACGCACCTAAAATTTTTAATATTCGTAATAACCGCATTGGCTTCGTATTTCCGCTTCGTATTGGGCAACGTCGTATAGTATACTGTTGCAACCTTCAAAAAAATTAATTAGGGAAAACATATGTTCGTATGCATTTTTCAGATCGATAGTAACGTTAACGATTAAATATTCCAAACTATACGACGTAGGATAGCGGAAAGCGTCGCCGTTTGGATCGATTTGCGCGACTTCGCGCAAGTTTTTTTCCACAATTTCTAAATAACTTAAATCCTGAGAAGTATCTTGGGCGTAACGAGAAAGGAACGGTTTCACGTTTTTCCAAAGATCGCGGAATAATCGATGGCTTCCTTGCTTTGCTCGGCAACTTGCGAAATATTCCACGCGAATAGAAAAAAGTTGTTTTATCGAAAGTTCGAGAGCGTTTCTTAATAAAAAAAGAACGGGAAACATTCTATTTTTTAATAAAATACTATTGCAACGATGGAAAAGAAAATCGGCGGCGCCAAGACAACCGGCAAGTTTAGGATAAAACCCTGGATCGCCCCAAGGTTGCCATAAATAACAATTACCCCAACCATTTTTACCAAAGACAAAGAATTGAGGAACAAGACGATCGTCAAATTTGCTTTTGGCGTCGTCCGCGCCGCAATTTAGACATTTTTCGATTAGGGCAACCGCTTGAAACATATTTTGAACAACGCCGAAATTATTTAAAAATTTATTTCTAAATTGGTTAAGAAACGCGGCGTTGAAAGGAAACCGAAACGTATCCGATTTAGGATCGACGCTTTCAAGCGAAGTTAAAAAAGCGGCTAACCACTCTTGCTCGTCTAAAGTAAGATAAGGTTCTTGACCGGCGACATATGCGTCGAAAAGTGAAGTCAAATTATGACCGCATTCTTCAAAAATTTTTTGAACATTGCGTTTTGAGGGTTGAACTCGACAATGAAGAGCTTTTAAGCCGAGTTCTAAACTATGCCTTGTTAAGTAGATAGCGGCAAAAAACCAACAATCTTGTTTTACGTTGTCGCTTTGTTCGTTTAATATTTCTTTCAATAAGACATAACCGCAACAAGCGTAATCGAAAGCCAACGACTTATAATCTTCAAACGGCTTTTTACTCCATTGAATCGCAACCTCGTATTCCGGATAACGTAGAGCGAGAAAAGAATGTTCTTTTTCCGGTAACAACATATTTGAGTTTCTCATTGTGAAGTTTTAAATCTCCTATTCGAAATATGCTGCGTAACATGAGATTGCGTCGTCGCGATTTACCGCTCCGCGTCGACGCAACTCAAACATTAAAAAGCGTTACCGTTGTTCGAACTTTGCCGCCAAACCGGCGAGCGTCATATTGGGAAGCGTTTGATCGTGCGGTATTAGCAGATATTTCCAAGGTTTATCGTCGTTTTCGCTTGCAAGCCGAGCCCATTTGACGGCGGCGTCGCGCTTGGCCGTTACTTCTTTAGCGTCGAGTTCGGAAGCGCGTTTTGTTTCGCAAAGGTATTTCGCATCGGCGGTTTCGACGATAAAGTCCGGCAAGTAACGCGACTCTTGAGCGTAAAAAATGCGAATTTCGCGCAACGTCGGTTTTAGCCATTTCAGGACGGCGGGGTCGTCCTCCAAAATGCGAGCGAATTCAAGTTCGGTTTGGGAGTCGAACTTTTGAACGTCGTAAATACATTTGCGAAAGCCGCCGAAAGCCGTCGACTTGATTCGGCTCGTTTCGCCTTTTCCTAAGGGCGCTCGAAAATTCCTTGGACGTTCGTTCGCGGCGACGGTCGAATTCTGCGGTTCAAATTTCGTAAAGCCGCCCGTTACCGTAACTTCGTATTCCGTTTTCGGTTCATAACGCCGCTCCGACATTTGCGCGTGAATAAATTCGATCAACGTTTTACGGTGAAACTGCAACACGTTGAGAACTTCCGCTTCGTCGGCTAAGTATTCTCGCAATCGCGCGACGGCTTGGCCGGCGAGTTTTTGCAAGAGATCGGCGCAGTCGTCGTAACACACGTCGTTATAATCGATTAACCCCGCGACTAAATAATCTTCGAAACGCGTTTCGGGCGACGCGGCGTTTTTGTCGCTCAACTTGCGCGATTCCTGATCGCCGCGCAAATATTTGATTAAAATATCTTGCGCGACCGGCTGCAAATTGATTGGGGCGACGTCGAGGTCAAAATCCTCGAACGCGTAACTCGCGCCGTCTTTAGGCGTTACGACGATGCGCGGAATATCGATCGCGTTTTCCCGAATCGTTTCAAGCGTCTTTTTCACCGTCGTTTCTATTTCTGCGTCGCTCAACGATTCTCCAAGAAGCGCCGTTTGCTTTTTGACGTCGGCGACAATTTGCGGGAGAATTTTCGGCGACGTTAAATCGCGGCTCGTTTTGACTTGCCGCGCGTAAGTTGTCGCGCCGATAAGAGCGTAAGTTTGGCGAGCGACGGCGACTTCGGCGGGCGTTTCGAACAACAAACGCGGCGGTTCGGCGGCGATTTCCGACGCGTCGGTCCGCGTCTCGGACGGCGCAAGTCCCAACAGCGTCTCAATTTTCGGCGCGGCGACAAGAACCTTACGTTCCTCGTCCGGAATGTCGCGACCAATAACGACGCCGCGTCGAATAACCGAGTTCGGGTCGTTGGCGTAATCGACGATTTCCTTAAAACGGTCGTGCGAAACGATGGTCAGTCGGTCGACCGCGTCGACGCCGGTTCGCCGTCCGTAAGGCAAGCGCAAACCGCGCCCGATCGATTGTTCGACGAGCGTTTTTGAGTTCGCGGCGCGGAGCGGAACGATCGTGTAAAGGTTCGAAACGTCCCAACCTTCCTTCAACATATTGACGTGAATCACGATTTCGGTCGGTTCGGCGGGATTCTCGACCTGCAAAAGCCGCGCGACGACTTCCTCGCGTTCGCTTCCTTTCAAATTCGAGTGAACTTGAATCGTTTTGCCGCGATAACGTCCGTTGAAAAAGTCGTCCGATTCGATTTTCGCCTGCAGCTCGTTCGCGTGTTCGACGTCGGCGGCGACGACCAGCATAAACGGCTTGACGCGTCGCTCGTTTCGCTCGAGAGCGTAAGTTTGGAGATCGATTTTAACGTTTTCGTGAACGCGGACGCCGTCCTCCAACTTGATTTTTTCCAACTCTTGCGGCGAATAAGCGCTCGGATCGAAGTTTTCGCGCGTCGCGACGGCGGGCTCCTTCACGAACCCGTCTTCGATAGCGGTCGCCAACGGGTATTCGTAAACGACGTTTTTAAACGGAATCGACTTCGAACCTTTTTCAACTTGCGGCGTCGCGGTCAGTTCGAGACCAAGGAGCGGACGGAGTTCTTCGATCGCTTGGACGCCCGCCGACGCGCGGTAGTGGTGCGACTCGTCCATCAACACGACCAAGTCGTCCAACTTGGCGAGATATTCGCTATAACTTTCCCCGATATATTCGCTCAACCGTTTGAAACGCGGGACTTTCGTTTGCGAATCCTTGTCGCCGTTGATTTTCGAGATATTGAAAACGTTGATAAAGCAAGCGTCGTTAAAAAGCCGTTCCTTGGCGCCGCGACCGTCGTCGTAGTTGTCGCCGGTAACGAGGACGGGATTCTCCGCGCCGAACTCGCCGATTCCGCGAAAAACGTACTTCGGCGTTCCCGGCGTGAAGTCGGCGCTCAACTTTTCGTAAACCGTTAAGTTCGGCGCGATAACGAAGAAATGGCGGCTGATTCCGGCTTGGTAAAGGAACGCGATAAAGGCGCCCATTAGCCGCGTTTTCCCGACGCCGGTCGCCAACGCGAAACAGAGCGAAGGAAAAGCGCGTTCGAAACTCTCGACCGCCGGAAATTCGCGCCGGAGGGTTTCGAGGTTTTGCGCGACGTCGGCATCTTTCGACAAGTTAAGCGTTTCGCAAACTCGCTTGAGAATTTCCAACGCTTCCCGTTGCGGCGAGCGGAGACTCAACCGGGCGCTAATCGTTTTAATAAGTCGCTCGAAATCGTTCATCTTACGCGTCTCCGTTCTCGTCCGTTCCGTCGACGGCGAACAGCGTCGGTTGGTTGGCGTTCGTCTTTTTGCGTCCTCTTTTCGCCGTTGTTTTCTTGGGCGGCGCCGGTTCCTCTTGCGCGAGCGGGAGGTTTTCGACGGCCAGCGAGTAATCGTCGCGTCCCCATTCGCATTTTTTGAGGAGCGTTTGCGGAATCTTTTTGACCGTGAGGTTGTCGAACTCGTCGCCGGTTCCGAGGAACGCGGAACAGTAAATCGCGAGGGTGCGGTTCGGCCCGACGTCGTCGGAAATCTTGGCGAGGTAATCGAGCGTCAGACTTTGCGTGGTAACGTAAATGAAGTCGGTTTCGGAACTTTGCCCGTGCCGCCAATACTCCTCCGGGTTCTCGCTCGGCGCGTAGGTAAAACCTTCGATTTTGCAAACGGCTTCGGCGAGCGCTTCGGGGTTGAACTTCTCCTTATCGATGATCGGTCTTCCCCATTTGTCGAGGGCGATCAAGGACGGCCCGAGTTTGAAATATCGGAACCCGCCGCCCCCTTTCCAACCGACCGCTTTCGTGATTCCGCCTTGGTCGGTTCCGTCGACGACGCTCCGCAAGCGCGGAATGCAGTGCGTGTGGCAATGTTCGCCGAGTTCGATTCCGATCCAGCGCCGCCCCATTTTGTGCGCGACCGCCGCCGTCGTCCCGCTGCCTAAAAAGGAGTCTAGAACGAGATCGCCGGGTTGGGTCGCCAACGTTAAAATTCGTTCGATAAGACGTTCCGGTTTGGGCGTCGCGAAAACGCTCTCGGAATTAAACGCTTTCACTTCGCGTTTTGCGTCTTGGTTGTCGCCGACGTCGGCGCGGAACCAAATAGTTTTAGAAACCGTGCCGCCTTTAACTTCGGAAAGAAAGCGTTTGATACGCGGCACGTTATTTCCGTCTTTGCCAAACGTGATACGGTTGTCCGCGACCATCTCCTCGAATTTTTCTTTCGAAACGCGCCAACAAGACCCGGCGGGGGGATTGATAATACGACCGCTTGGCGTTTGAATTGGGTAGTCGGCGGACGCGGAATAGGATTTCACGGAAAGATTATCCGACATCCAAGGTCCGCGCGGATCGTTATCCTTGTTCGTGTAGCGACTATTCATTTCTTCTGTTCTCGGTAACAGATTAGGTCGCCAAGCCGTTTTGTTTTTAGCGTAAACTAAAATGAAATCGTGGCTGTCCGAAAGCCAGGTCGCGTCGTTTTGGGGCGCATACTTTTTTTCCCAAATAACGGTGGCGACAAAATTAGCGCGCCCGAATATTTCGTCGCACATCACTTTCAAATACGCTTGTTCGTCGTCGTCGATAGAAATCCAAATCGACCCGTCGTTGGCCAACAAGCGATAAAGCAGTTCGAGGCGTTCTCGCAAAAGCCCGAGCCAAATAGAATGTTCGAGTCCGTCGTTGTACTGCTCGAACGCGTTGCCGGTGTTATACGGCGGGTCGATGTAAACGCATTTCACCTTGCCGGTAAACTCTTGTTCTAGCGCCTTTAACGCCAAGAGGTTGTCTCCGAAGATCAGGCGATTGTCGAAAATATCGGCGTCGCTCGTTCGCGTCGGCGCGCAATACGACTTTTCCGCGTCTTCGATAAGAATACGCGGCTCGAGCTTCGGGCGGACGTCCTTGCCAATCCAGGTAAGCTCCAATTTTTGTTTCTTCGACATTGCGGTTTCGCCTTTTATTTAATTTACAACGGTTCTTTCGGTCGATAGCCGACAAAGTTTAAAACGCGTTTCACCAGACCGCGAAGTTCGCCGGCGTTGACGTTATCGGTAAAATCAATGTGGAAGTGGTGGAATGGGTTTGTATCGTCTCGAAGAATATCAAGTTCATCGAGTTTTTCAAGTTCATCGAGTTGATCTACGCCAATACGAATTTGCGACGTTCCTGTTTCTTGACGTTTCCGCTCCGTGTTAAGAAAATGATGTAACGACTCATTTTGCGGAAATTCCGGTTGAAAAGCAACGCGACAATATCCCTCCAAAGTATGACGCAACACGGCGCCGACTAGAATAACGTCGCCTTCGTTTTTTTCGTAAAAGTTACGTAATATCTCAATATATCGGTCGTAATCGTTCTTCTCCCATTCCTTCTTACTTTCGATTTGCAATATATTTTGAGAACCAAATCGCGAAAGCCCCAAACAGACAATTTCTTTGTTTTTGAGTTTCCCGCACATTTCTTTCAAAAAACGTTTTGAATGCGACGCGACGATAAGTTGGCGGCATTGGCTTTGCAGTCGGGCGATATGCTCCGCCGTCGCGCTCCTGCGATGTTCGTCCAAGCTCGTAAACGGGTCGTCGAAAACGACGATCGCGTTTTCCAAATTCGGATTGTTTTCCAACGACGCGAAAAAATACGCCAACGCCAACGTTCGGCGGTCGCCCGCGCTCAACACGTACTTGAATTCGTTTTCCAACTTTTTCGTTTTTACGTTGTTTATCGTCAATTTATACTCGACGCTTAAGCCGGAATACCCGAGTTTATTTTGGCGAAAGTCGGCGACGGTAAAGTCGGCGCGCAACTTGCCGAGATAACGGTTCGTCGCGTCGAGGTAATCGCGAAAAACGGTCGCCTCGCAACGTTTAAGTTCGGCTTCCTCTTCTTTGATCGACGTTTGGAGTTCGTCGAGTTCGTTTCGAAGCGTATGTATTTTATAATAGACTTCCTGTACGTTGCGGTCGAGGTAGCGCGTCCGCGTCAATTCCAACGTTTGCTTTCGTTTCAGCAGTTCCGACTTGCTTACGCGGGCGACGCGCTCTTGAACGCGCCGAATCGTTGCGTTCGCGTCGAGAAAATCTTGATACGCGTTCAAAAACGAAGCGCGCGCTTCGGCGTAAAGTTCGAGCGCCGCCGTCAACTCGTCCGGAAGCGCGAGCGGTTCCAGCGGCAAACTTTTTTTGTCTTGCGCGACCGCTTGGAAACGCTTGCCCAACGCGGCGACCGTTTCGAGAATCGACTTAAAATCGGGCGATTCCGGCAAGTCGGGGACGTATTGTCGCCAGTAATCGCGTTTTGGCGGCAAACTCGATTTTAAGGTGTTTAATCGACTCCAAACGTCGCGCAACTCGGCAAGCGTCGCGTCAAGGTCGCTTCGTAACTCCGTGACGAAACGCTTATACTCGTCGTTAAAATATTGCCGATAAACGGTTAGAAGTCGGTCGTCGCGGATTTTTTGGCCGCAGAACGGACAAACGTCGTCGGACGAAGCGAGCGCAAGTCCCGTTGCCGCCCAGTTTTCGCCGTCGGCGCCTAACGAAGCGAAGTGAGCGCGCGCCCGGTTTAGCGTTGTTTCTTCGACGTCGCTTAACGACCGCTCGAGTAACGCCGAAACTTGCGTCGAGTCGAACGCGGGAAGGGAAAACGGCTCGAAAGCCGCCGCGTTTTTAATCGTTTCGGCTTGCTCCGCTTGCTTGATTTCCGCGTCGACTTCGGCGATTTTCTCGTCGAGGGCTTCTTGCCAAGGCAACGCGTCGAATTGGTCGACCGTCAGCGGCCCGGCGTATTTTTGAAGCTCGGCGTTTTGCCATTTCGGAAGTTCTCTTTGCAATTCGCCGCGGCGCCGTTTTAAAGCGCCCAGTCGTTGAATACGTTCGACGCTCTCCGCGCCCAAAACGATTTGGCAGAGGTTGTCGCGTTGCTCTTTCTCGACGCTAAGGCCCGAATAGACGTTTTCGTCGACGTAAAAATCGTTAAAAACGACGACCGGCGCCGCGAACGCCGAACGTTCCCAACGCCCGTTTTGAAAACGCAATTCTTCTTCGTCGATTTCGAGGCAGATTTCTAACGGCGACGGCGTCGGCGTCGCGCTTTTCCGCCGTCGCGCCAAAATCTCGTCGGAATCGTCGCGAGCGAAGGAGCGCAAAACTTGCGACAACGTCGTTTTTCCCGCCGCGTTTTCGCCGTAAATAAGCGTCGTTTGCTTTAATTCTTCGTCGCAAGTTAATTGATTAAAGCAACCGACGTTGCGAATAAGTTTAATTTTCGTCAGCATTTAAACAACGCTCCACCGAATCGTAAAGAGGCGTTTTTCCTCGATTTTTTCTTTCGTTTGCTCTTCGAGTCGCTCGATCAACTCGTCCCGCTTTTGTTCGACGGCGTCTTGCGCGGCGAAGAGATCGCGGCGCTTTTGGTTGCGGCGGCGTTCGAGTTCGCGAACCTGCTTTTGAACGGCGATCTTTTCTTGCAAACCGCGCGTCGCCGTCGCTTCGCGGCGTTTTTCGGCGATCAATTTATCTAACTCTTTTAATTCTTGCTCTAACGAAAGTTTTAAGTCGTCGCTCCAACGGTCGAGTTTGGACGATTCCTCTTCTAAGAAACGGAGATTGCGCTCGCCGACTCCCTCGACGCGACGAGCGATTTCGGCTTGGCGGATCTCGCTCAAATCGGCGGGAGGTTCCGCGTCGAGTTGCGCGTCTTGCGTCGCGGGAAGCCAAAAGAGCTTTTGGCAAATTTCGTCGTCCAACGTTTGACCGTCGTCCGTTCGCGCGGCGAAAATAAGAAATTCGTCTTTTGAGACGGAACGAATCGTCAACAACGACGCCTCCAACCAACCGGAGCGTCCGCGAAACGGTTCGATAAGACTTAACTTCGCCCGATAATTCGAAAGCGAGAAAGTCAACGAGGCGAGCGGCAACTTACGTTCAAGCGCCGAAGCGATGAGTTTTCGCGCCAACGAACAGTCGCTCCGATAGAAGAACTCGTTATTTTCGTCCGCTTTCTTCCAGTCGAAGTCGTACCAACCGCGAGGCGCGTCGGAGCCAAGATACTCAAAGCGCGGAAGATCGGGATCAAATCGCGCGTCGTCGCCAAGTTCCGCTTTCGTCAAATTTAAGAGCGTCTTTTCTTGCCGCGAAAGGCAGTCGTTCGTCTTCTCTTGACTGAGTCGCAACCGCAAGCGCACTTCTTCGTCGAAGTTTTCCATTAACTGTCGACGCGTCGACTTTAAGCGCGCTTGAATTTTGTCGTCGAGTTCCTTTTGGAGTTCGTCGAAAGCCCGTTCGATTTCTTCCGGCGCGCGACAGTTTTGGTAAACGAAGGCGATGCGCTTTTCAATATCGACGCCCGATTCGAGCGCGCCGAGAATCTCGTCGGAAGCGCCTAAAACGCCGTCGAACAAGCGGAATTTTTGACTCAATAGTTCGTAAACGCGTCGATCTGCTTCGTTGCGACGATTGATAAAGTTGACGACGACCACGTCGTGTTTTTGACCGTATCGATGGCAACGTCCGATTCGTTGTTCGATGCGTTGCGGATTCCAAGGCAAGTCGTAATTAACGATCAAACTGCAAAATTGCAAGTTGACGCCTTCGGCCGCCGCTTCCGTCGCGACTAAAATAGTCGCCGATTCGCGAAAATAATCGACGAGAGCCGCTTTCATATCGACGGCTTTCGAACCGGCGACGCGATCGTCGTCGGCGTGTTTTTCGAGCCAGCGTTCGTAAATCTTTTGTTGACCGGGCGCGTCGTTCGAACCGCTAATCGAGACGACTTGACCGTCGTAACCGTTGGCCGAAAGGAGTTTAACAAGGTAGTTTTGAGTTTGGCGCGATTCGGTGAAGATTACCGCTTTACGCGCCGCTCCAATTTCGTCCGTTTTGTTGAAAGCCGTTTGCAACGCTTCAATGAGCGCGTCGCCTTTTGCGTTGCGCGCGACGCTTGCCGCAAGTTCGGCGAAACTTTGAAGATCGTTTAATTCTTGTTTAAACGCTTCGGGATCGTATTGCGCGTTTAATTTCCCGGCGTTCGATTCGTCGTCGGCGCCAAATTCGTCCTCAAACGAATCGAACCCGTCGAGGTCTTCGTCGTCGAAAAGTTGTAATTCGCGCCCGACGTTCTCTAAACGTTCCGCTAGATTTTTTAACGTTCGCGCGATCGCAAAAGTCGACGACGCAAGCAACTTGCGAAGAACGATCGTGATGAGTTGACGTTGACTCGCCGGAAGCGCGTAGAGAGTTTCTCGCTGTAAATATTCGGTGATCTTGTCGTATAACTCTTGTTCCTTTTCCGTGGGGAAGAAGTCTTGCGTGATCGGCGCGCGCCTAGTAAAAGGAACGTATTCCGCGACTTGCTTTCTCAACGTTCGCGAACAAACGCCGGCAATACGCTCTTTAAGGAGAACGTTGCGCCGCGTTTCGTCTTGCGCGTTGGCAAATTGCGCGCGAAACGAATTGAGATCGCCGAAAATATGAGGGTCGACGACGCTAATTAAACTGTAAAGTTCCAACAACGAGTTTTGCAACGGCGTCGCCGTGAGAAGCAATTTGGGAGCCGCGCTCGTCGCCTCGACAATGCGACGCGCGATCGATTTTTTCGCGGACGCCGATTTTTTGCTACGCTCGAAACTTTGATAGAGGTTGCGTAGGCGATGCGCTTCGTCGAAAACGACTAAATCCCAAGGAATTTGGGCAATTTCCGCTTCCTTGGCGGCGGCGAAATTATACGAACAGACGGCGACTTCGTCGCGCAAATCGAAGGGATTCAACGCGCCGTCTTTTTTTAACCGGTTGAAAACTTTAGAGTCTAAAATTACGGAAGAGATGAAAAATTTATCGAGCAATTCTTGACGCCATTGATTCCGTAACATAGCGGGCACGACAATTAAAACGCGACGTTTGCGTTCGGCCCATTTTTGCGTGATTACGAGTCCCGCTTCGATCGTTTTACCGAGTCCGACCTCGTCCGCAAGAATAACGCCGTTGGCGAACGGACTACGCAACGAGAAGAGCGCGGCGTCGACTTGGTGCGGATTAAGATCGACGCGAGCGTTCGAAATGGAACGAGACAAAGCCGAGACGTCGCCGCCCGAACCGCGAAGATAAAGTTGATACGCCCAAATTTGAGATTGGTAATAAGCGTTCATTAAATAGCGTAAAAATTGAGGCTTTAGGGAGGCGGGGGCGTGAATTTTCCCTTTGAAACTTGCAAAACGCGCGACGTTACGCGAACTTTTAAACGAAAAAACGCCCCTAAATTTATTATAGGCGCGTTTGCCAACTTTTCAAGACTTTTCTTTATTAGTTTTGCCATCCCGCCGCAGCTCGCTTTTACCTGTTTGGCAACAATAACGATTAAATTGTTGTTTCAGTTCGGAAATGGTTATACGGAGAAAAACAGCCCCAAAGAGCGTTTCTTTTAAATCTTAACAAGAGGGGGCGGAAAAAAGCCAAGGTATCCGCTAAGAAGACGCGCAGGCAACTAATAAGAAAAGTTGATTTTCGGTAATTGAGCCCGCGACGTAAAACAAAGCGGCGCCGTTTACCAACGTTAGTGAAAACTCGCGGTTCATTATTCAAAGCCAGGAAACAAGGTGGACTCAACGCGTTACAACGCGACAAACAATTTCGGTTTCCTTGGCAATTCTAGCAATTCGTATACAATACGATATTAGAATTTAGCGGTCGCGCGACGATCGCCGATTAAACGAAAACGGCGCTTACAACGAACGAAGTAGATGTTCCGCGCTCGAAGTCAAATGAAAAATACGTCGACGGCGTAAAAAAACGTCGTATCGTTCGTCAATACCAACGACGAGCTTGGGCGAATCGCGCGACGCCGGAACAAACGGCGGCGCAAGCGTCGGCGAAGAATTGCGTTGCGTCGTCGCGTTATCGTTAAACCGAACGTCGCGCCGTTTGGTTTTCGCAGGATTTCGCCGGGAAACGCAACGTCCTGCGGCGGCTCGACGGCGGAGAAACGCGACCAGAGCGCGGCGTTTGAACTAAAGCGCGTAAATAAAGAAAGTTAGCGCGCTTTTGCGACGCTTCCGCCTTAACGCGTCGGTTGTTTTGCGTCGCCGAGGACCCAAAATTTTTCGACGCGTCGCAAGACGCCTAGTTGGCGAAGAGGGGCGACGACGCGAACGGAACCGAACGTCGCGCTTGCGACGGCGAAACGTCGACGCTTGGCGAACCGCGAGGCCGGAACGCTTTCTAGGATGGGGGACGGCGGAAAATCGGGCCCTCCAAAATCGCCGCCGGGAAACGACAAAATTTTTTTGGACTTTTCCAACGCGGAAACGGCGACGCGGCTCGGACGTTTCGCTTCGGCCTCAAAGAAGAGTCCGGACTTCCGCTTGCAACAAACGGAAACAACGAGCAAACGACGGCGGTTCGGACGCTTCGCTTCGGTCTCAAAGAAGAGGTCGGACTTCCGCTTGCGGCGAACGTAAACGGCGGTAAAGCCGAAAGAAACTCAACGGTTCTCGTCGAAAAAGAACCGACGGCGGCGCGAGTTTAACGGTCGTTTCGGCGAATCGGCTCGGTTCGACGGTTCGATTAACGTCCCAATAAAGTCTTCGAGAAGCGAGCTAAAACTGATCGCGCTCGACTTAAATACGAAACGCTCGAAAACGCGAACTCGGCTTCGCCTCGCGTCGCTAACGCTAGCTTACTCGAATCGGGGGACCGAACGTCGAGTCTTGAACGCGGCGGTCGACCCGTCGCTTAACTTTATCTTGGCGACGTCGACGAGTCTAGCGAGCGCAGGCGAACGCTTCTTGGCGTTTACGGCGAAGCGTCGACAATGGCGCGCGTTCCGTATCCCCGCGTTAGCGGTTTGTATTTCGCCGAACGCTACGTCGGTTCCCCGAGCCAAGGGCAATATTTAGGCGACAACGAAAACGAAATAACCGCCGACACACACGGCCTAACGGCAATTTTTTTAGGAAACGCGAATGCCTATGGTTTTGATGTGCGCCACGAAACGCACTTCGTCGATTTTGAAAAATTTGAACAACAAGCGAAAGGACAAAAACCTTGAAATTTGAGTTTACATCAAATAAAAAGCCGCGCGCCGTTTGCCGCGACGTTGGGGAAATCGCCAACCTTCGCGTCGTTGGGAGTTACGACGGGCCGTCGCTCGATTTTGAGACGGGCGGTCGAACGTACTCGGCGTGGCTTAAGGTAACGGCGGCGCGTCTATACGGCTTTTTGAATTTTGCAGGCGGCTACCAAGACGGCGACGAATTGAATTTGCCCGAACCGCCGGAAAGCGGAATATTAGACGATTGGCGAACGCCTGACGTTGACGGGCGAACGGCGATTTGCGCCGACCCGCGAATCGTTCGCGCGTTTATTTTGTATTCGGCATTGCGTTTTACCGACAAAACGGAGGCCGAAATTAACGCGATTCTCGCCGACGTTCCGACGCGGGCCGAGGCGCTCGAATGGTTGAAGGCGAACCGATTCCCAACGGAGCCGCTCGACGACGAAGCGGCTTGGAAGCGCGTTCGGGAAGCGGAGGACGCGCGGGAATTTGAGGATTATATTTTCGACCCGCGACAACTTTTAACGGAGGATTTTTAACGATGTGGATTTTCACGAAAAGCGGTTTTTTCTCGGCGGTCGAACACTTTGACGACTCCAATTTGATTCATGTGCGCGCCCGTTTTCGCGGCGACTTGGAGCGACTTTGCGCCGCCCATAACGTCGCGCCGAACGTCGTCGAAACGCCGTCGAACGACTACCCGTTCCGAATGGACTTCGAGCGGAGCGTTTGGCGCGAGATCGTCGCCGACGAAGCCGCCGGAATCGATTATTCCAACTTCAAAAGCGCCGTTCACGACGGCACGACGCGCGACCGGGCTTATATGGACGTTTGGGCCGCGCTCCGCCGCGCCGAAGAGCCTCGACGTTGACGGTCGCCGAAATTTGCTCGCGCGCTTTACCGGACGGCGCGTTCGCCCGTTTCGCAAGTTCTCGCCTAAGTCCGACGAAGAATATTGTCCGTTTGACGAGAAGCGACGCGTCGCGCAAGCGTCGACGTCGGGGTTAACGCTCGAACGGGCGCGACGTCGGCGGCGTTCACTCGTCGTCTTTTTGGCGTTTGCGGCGCGTCGGGCGGTTTTGCGCGGCGAGGCGCTTTTCGAAGTCGGAGTCGATTTTTTGCGTTTTGTTGAACGCGTCGTACTCCGCGACGGCTTTTTCATCCGCTTGACGCTTCGAGATTCGGCCTTTGTCGGGCAGAATCTTGTATTCGCGGAAAGCGAGGAACTTGTCGACGCTCGCGGCGAAGGCTTCCATCGTGAAGGCGTTTTCGCGTTCGATCAGGTCTTCGATATAATCGAAAAAGCTCGAAACCAAGCGTTCGAGCCGCCGAATTTCCGCCTCCGTCAAGTAGTTTTTCGCGACCGTAACGTCCGATTTCAGAATGCGACCGTTCGGCGAGTTCTTCCACGTCGTCAGCCCCATATGCTCCTTGTCGCGGTCGGCGTTCGCGTAAACGATTTCGGCGGCGGTCGCTCCGACGATCGCATAGTGGAACTTGTTTCATCAAGTCATCGCGTAAAAGTCGTTGGTAATCGGCGATTTAGGGGCGTAGTCGACGCAGCGCTCGGCGAAAATATCGGTGATCTGCAACCAGATACGACGCTCGCCGGCGCGAATCGAGCGAACGCGTTCGAGTAATTCGCGGAAAAAGTCTTTGCCGAACGCCCGCCCGTTTTCAAGTTGGTTCGTCGTCGGGCGCGAAACCTTTCATCGTCAACACTTTAAGAAAGCCGGTTACGCCAATGCGAAAGCGCGTCGCTCGGCGCGAGTCGATACCGATAACCGACGGATATGATCGCGTCGAGGTTGTAAAATTGCGTCGGAATCTTTTGCGTTTTCCCTTCGATGGCGCCGTGTTGAGCGGTTGTTGCAAAAACTGCAACAACCACTTCTTCGTTAAGTTCTCCTTCGGCAAAAATATTTTTCAAATGCCTACTGATTGAAGATTTATCGACGCCGAACAGCTCGACCGTCGCTTTTTGCGTTAACCAAATAGTATCGTCTTTAACGACGGCGTTTACCGACAAATCCTCTTCGGCGGAGCGGTAAATCAAAAACCGGAAATCGTCTTTCATCGCGCTTCCTCGTTTCGTTGCGTTGGGGGCGGACCGGAACCGTCGCGACGGCGGCGGACGACGTTATTATATCGAACGGCGCGACTCGAAACAAGGGAGACAAACGCGACCGACGGCCCAAGCGGAGAAAATTTTGCGGCGTTTTGGGCGTTCGTGAAAAACGAGCCGGGGTCGGGGGCGGCTAATCGACCGCCGACGCGTTCTTTGTCGTTGAGTTTCCAATCAAGGGCGAACGCCCAACGCTTCTCGCGCCGTCGCCCGTCCGTTCAAACGACGCAAGCCGCAAAGTCTTCGCCGTTCTTTAACGCGTCCGATAATCTTCCGACTCAATCGCGTTTCCCGCGCGTTTCAATCTTTCGGCTTTTAAGTCGCGCTCACTATTGGTCGACGTCGGAACCGCTCGAATCGACGACGCGGCCCTTCAACTTTTTTTAGCTTGATCGGATATGCCGCGACCGCAACCTTGGAAACCGCGTTCATTTGCGACTCGGGCTCCAATACGGCGAGTTTGCAAGAAAGAAAAAGAAAGAACGGGAAGATCGCTTACGCGATCCAGTTTTCGCTTGGCGGCGTTCGGCGTTCCGTTTTTCTCAACGCGAAATAAACGAAGCGCGTCGCGAAAGAGACGAGCCTTTACGTCGACGAGTTGGCGGCGGCTCGCGAATTCGACGCTCCGCTCGACCGACGCGTTTTGGCTTGGCTCGAAAATATCGACGACGGACTCCGCGAGCGGCTCGGTCGCGCCGGTTTGATCGCAACCAATAAAAACGTTTCGATCGGCGAGTTGGTCGAGTTGTATATGGAAGCGGAAAGTCCGTCGATGAAACCGAACGCGATCGACGGCAAGCGCGTTCGATTTCGGCGCTCGGCGCAACGTCTCGACTTTGCCCAACGGGCGTCGCGGCTCGAAGTCGCCGACGTCGTTCGGTTCAAAGCGAAGCTCGACGCCGACTTTTCGGAAGCGACGCGCGCCGGAATTTTGAAAGCGACGGCGCGCGTTGACTCGCGGGGCGAGTCGCTCGGTTACGTTTCGAACAACCCGTTTTCGCAGGTTCCGAAGGGCTCGTTTTCGAACAAAAAGAAGGAAACGTTCGTCTCGATGGAGACGTATCGCCGTTTAATCGACGGTTGCGACGACGCGGAGCTTCGCGTTTTGTCGGCGTTCTATCGAATCGGCGGTTTGCGACTCGGCGAGGCGTTCGAAGCGCGTTGGGAAGACGTCGACTGGCGCGCCGAGCGTTTTACCGTTCGGTCGCCGAAGACGGAGCGCGGCGGCAAGGATCGCCGAATTATCCCGTTGTTTCCGGAACTCCGGCGAGAATTAAAGACGTCGCGTTCGGAAAGCCGCGTCGACGATTTTATCGTCGGCCAACGCCGCGACAAGCAAAGCGTTTACAACGCGATTGAAACGCTAAAGTCTTTGCGTCGCTTTCGGAATACCGGTTTGGGCGCGTTTGGTTCAAAATTTGCGAGCGAGCCGGTCGAACGAAATTTACCGCGAGTTCAACGAAGTCGCGGAATCGGAGTGGATCGGGCACACGGCTACGACGGCGCGGCGCCACTACTTACATTTGCTCGACGACGATTTTGCCAAGGCCTTGTCGAAGCCGTAAAAAGGTTGCGAAAACGGTTGCGTCGCCTACCGGAACGCGTCGGAATCAAGCGAAACCGACCGGAACGCGGCAGGACGCGCAACCGTTTTCGCGTCAACAATTTAAGCCGTAATTGCTTAAACGGCGACGCTTGCGTCAACCCCCGAAAAACGCCGTTTAAACGCCCAACGGGAGCGGAAGCCGAGTTCGCGCGTTAGCGCGGGTAAAACCGCCTTCGGCGGCGCCGAGTTAACGACGAACGCTTGCAACGTTCGAAAGAAACGTCGTTTAGGCGTCGGTTCCTCCGCTCTTGTCGGGCGAAAAAGTCAAGCGACGTCGGAGCGAGGAAACCGAGTTCGCGCGACGGCGCGGGTAAAACCACCTTCGGAGGGCGGCGATTAGGCGTCTTCGTCCGAATCGGCTTCGTCGGCTTCCGCGTCCTCTTCCTCTTCGGCGCGTCGTCGGACGTCGTCTTCGATGATCCAAGCCAAACGCCCCAAAAAGCGGAGGTAAAGCGCCGGGATAAAGCTAAATATTAGCGAAATAACCGCCGCCGCGAAGGCCGCTCGAGACGCCGAACCCTTCGCCGAAACGACCGCGCCAATCGCCGCCAACGAGAGCCCGACCGTTCCGAAAAGGAACGCAAACGCGATAAAATAAAAGTTTAGCCAGCTCTTGCCGACGCGCTTCAAACTTTGAACCGTCTCCTTCGTCGCCAAGTAAAAAAGCGCGTCTTTCTGCATGCAGCCGAGGAAAAAGAACGGCGTCAAAATCGTTCCGGAGAACGCGAACCCGACGAGCGGATTCAAGCCCAACACGCCGAACAGGAACGCGCCCGGCGTCCCGCCGATGAACGTAAGCGCCGTCAACCAAAGGAATTGGCCGAGTCCGCCGACGAAGTTGTACTCCGGCCATTCGTCGATATCGTCCGCGCCCGCCGCCGTTTCAGTGAAGATATGAAACGAGTGCGGGATCGAAAAAACGGCCCAACCGAAGCAAAAGAGCGAAAAAATCACCTTGTCGCCCCAAACGCAACGGAAGAACGCCGTCAGCGCGCCGAGTTCCTCGTTTTTCGTCAGCATCTCCGCGACGACGCTCGAAAAATGCCGCGAGAAGAGCCAAGTCGCCAAAAACAACGGGATAAAAGCCAACCCGGAAATCACCGCCAAGCGCAAAAGGAACGACGGCGAGCAAAACGGCTTCATCAAACGGTCGACGAAGGGGCGCTCCGGAAGCGGAATCCGTTCGCCGCGGACGTATTCGTCGTCGCCGTTTTCCTCGCGTTCGCGGCGCTTCCGTTCGTAAATCTCTTCGAGCGAGTACTCGGCGTCGCGCTCGGAGTCAGAATCGGTTTGGGACGGCGCTTTTTTCTTTTTCGGCTTCGACGCGTCGACTTGCGGCGCGACGGGCGACGGTTGCGGCGGCGTCGGAAGCGGCTCCACGACGCCGTAAATATCCGGTTCGCTCGACGCGTCGTTTTGCGGCGGCGCGACGGTCGGGCCGTCGTTCGGGTTCGGCGTCGACGGAGCGGGGGGGAGCGCGTCGTCGGAGCGAATCGCGAAGGCGTCGTCCGGCGTTGTTTTCGAGACGAATTTCAAACCGAATTGCGCGTCGGCTTGCAGGCGCGAGTCGTCGTTCGGGGCGTTCGAGCGGTCGGAGTCGGACATAAGGCGGCTTTCTATCGGCGAAAAGAAGGAAGAAGGAGCGACCGGCGCTAAGGTTCCGGCGAAAAACGAAACGAGCGGAACTTGTCGGGCGACCGTAAAACGTTCGTCTTTAGGATACCGGATTCGAACCGTTTTGGCAAGGGGCGGCGCGAAAACCGGCGGCGATTTTTCGGCGGTTTCGTCGATTTTTTCGTCGCGTCGACGGAGAAACGGAAAAAAGCGGGCGCGTCGGCTTGACAAGTCGGCGTCGAGCGGGCAAAATAAAGAGAAAGCGGGCGTTGGCCGTCGCGGCGAGCAGACGTTAAATTGTTGAAAAAGGGCAAGAAAGGAAAGACGGAGAAATGGAAGAGATTCGGTTGACGAGCGCGGAGAAAGGGAGTCGCGACGCGCTCCCGGAATTGACGGAAAATATCGTCGCGTCGTATTCGCGAACTCGGGCGACGTGTCGGCTCGACCGCTGCTCGCTCCCGAATAAGGAGATCGTCGCCGAGATTTTGAGCGATTTGAACGAAGTTCTCTTTCCCGGTTTCCGTCGGCGCGACCGCTTGACGTCGAGCAACGTCGTTTATTACGTCGGGAACCTCGTCGATAAAATTTACGACGCGTTGCGAGCGCAGATTTCGCGAGCGTTTTGCGGCGAAACGGCGAACGGAACCGCGCTCGAGCCCTGTCGACCGGAGAAGCGCGCCGACTTCGACCGGCTCGGCGACGAAAAAGCGGCGGCGTTTTTGGCGCGGATTCCGGAGATTCGCGAGAAGCTCGAAAAAGACGTCGAAGCGGCGATGAAGGGCGATCCGGCGTGCAAGTCGACGGCGGAAGTCGTCTTTTGCTATCCCGGTTTCGAGGCGATTACGACGCACCGAATCGCGCGGGCGCTTTGGGAGCTGGGCGTTCCGTTGCTTCCGCGGATTATGTCGGAGCTGGCGCACTCGCGAACCGGCGTCGATATTCACCCGGGCGCGAAAATCGGCGAGTATTTCTTCATCGACCACGGGACCGGCGTCGTGATCGGCGAGACGTGCGAAATCGGCGATTGGGTCAAGATTTATCAAGGCGTTACGCTCGGCGCGCTGAGTTTTCCCCGCGACGAAAACGGCGAGTTGGTGCGCGGAACGAAGCGGCACCCGACGCTTGAAGACGGCGTCGTCGCCTACGCGAACGCGACGATTTTGGGCGGCGACGTCGTGGTCGGTCGGGACTCCGTGATCGGTTCGAACGTTTGGTTGACGAAGTCGGTCGACCCGCGTTCGACGATCGTTATCGAGAAACCGCGCCTCGTCGTTCGGGAAAACTGACGCGACGCAAACCGGCAAGAAACGAGAAAACGACGGGCCCGCGAGAAGCGGTTAAGCCCGTCGTTTTTCGTTTTACGTTAGTCGCGAAAGCGGCTAAACGCGGCTCACTCTTCCGACGTCAGGTCGAAGTTGAACGTGTTCGAGCCCTTGACGACCGTCGCGGTCAAACCGGACGTTTCGGCGTTCAGGTAACGAGCCGGAGCGCGTTGCACTTCTTCCATTTCCGGAACTTCTTTGCCGTCGTCGTCCGTCGTCATGTTACCGGTTTCGACTTCGTCGATGCAGTCGATCGTAACGACGTAGTCGCCCGGGGTCGTGCCGGCGTCGGCGGCGCCGAGGAGCGTTTGCAGTTTGTATTCGCCGGCTTCGTTCGTGCGACCGACGCTTTGTTGCGCGCCGGACGTCTTGTCGACCGGAGTAAAGTAAACGGTCGCGTTCGGGAGCGGTTCGCCGTCGAGCGTAACGACGCCGGTAACGCCTTCGGTTTTGATCGCGCCGCCGCCGCAAGCCGGGATCGTCGCCAAAAGACCGATAAGCGCAAAGAACAACAGGAATTTATTTTTCATCGCGGGTTCCTATTACAAACGTTGCGTCGCCGCGTCCCGTCGATTTTACCGAGTCGACGCCGAACGCGAAAACGGGAAGTTAAAGTTAAAGGGGGAAGGAAAAAAACGACGCGTCCGACGCAAACGGACGAACGCGCCGCGTTAAGTTTTGCGATTAAAGCGTTTCGGTTTCGCCTTTGTTCGGAGTCGCCATCGCGCCCCAAACGCCGTGCCAAGATTTGCCGGTCCACTTGTTGTCTTGGCCTTCCGCGTTCGCCGCGCCGCCCATAATTTCGGTGATGTTGCCGCAGTCGACCGTTTCGCTAACGAAGCGGACGGAACCGTCGCACATCACGACGTTGACGCCGCCGCTGTGGTTCGACGAAGCCGAAATGCAGCCGTAGTCGGACGATTCGCCGCCGCCGGAACCGCAGCAGCTCGGGGAGTTCGGCGGAAGCGCCGCTTGGAATTGCGTGCAGGCGCTGCGCGCGTCGATCCAACGACGCCCCTTGATCGTGTAAACGGTCGTGCCTTCGGTGATTTGGCCGTTTTCGCCGCGGAACGCCAAGCAGGCCGACGACGGTTTCGATTTCGCGCCGGTCAGGTACGCGACCGCCGATTTGATACTGCGGTCGTTATCGACTTCGGTAACGTTGATTTCGCTGAACGCCATCGTGTTGCTAAGACCGTCGGTGATCGTCGCGAACGTCGTGTTCGGGCAGTAGTAGCCGCTCATAAAAACGCCGCGACGGTTTTGGTTCCCGGACGAGTCGTTCGACATAATCGCGTCGCCGTTGTTCGTGGCGTAGCTGCAGCGACCGATGTGGTTGTCTTGGCCCTTCGAGCCGACGGCGCGACCTTCCGACGGGCAGAGGAATGCGTCGATGGCGGCGGTCGCCGGGTTTTCGGTCATATCGGTCGGGATATTGCTCCCGTCGGTCGGGCTGAACGAGTACGCGCTGTTGCCGGTCGACTGCGCTTTTTTGAGCGCGGCGGTCATCGTGTCGAAGAGCGCGGTTTGTTCGATGTACGGGAGGAGCAACGCTTGCGCGGAGTAGCGTTGGAGGCGGCTTAAGGTCGCTTCGTGATAAAAGCCGTCTTCCCAAAACTTGTCGCGGAATTGGTTCGGGAGGCGGTTGTGCGCGTCGTGGAAGTTTTGGATCGCGAGGCCGAGTTGCTTCATATTGTTGGTGCATTGCATACGTCGGGCCGCTTCGCGCGCCGCTTGGACGGCGGGGAGGAGCAACCCGATGAGAATGCCGATGATCGCGATGACGACCAACAATTCGACGAGGGTGAAGCCGCGGCGCGACTTCGAGGAGGCGAACGTCATTGATGTTTCCTTTAAGGCGGTTGAAACGATAAAATGGAAAATATCGACGCGTCAAACAAAAGAACGCGCCCAACGACAGGTTGCAAAGGAAACGGTCAACGGGACCCCGTTCCGCGTCGGACGGAAACGCTTTCGAAGAAAAAAACGATCGAAGCGGTTAACATACAAGCGCAAAACCGAAGAGACGGCAAAAACGAGTCGTTCACGCAATTATACCGAAGAGCGGCGATTCTGTCAACGCCGAGTCGAACGGGCGCGGCGAAAACGTCCCCTAAAAACGCGAAATTAACCGTTTTTTTCGGAACGAAACGCAAAACCGCCGCCGACGTTCGAGCGGAAACCCCGAAACGTCGACGGCGGTCGAGAAAACGACTTAAACGTCGCAAGTTAACGAACGGCGATTAGAGCGATTCGGTTTCGCCCTTGCCCGGGGTCGCCATCGCGCCCCAGACGCCGTGTCCGGATTTGCCGGCCCAGGTGTAGTCGCAACCGTCGGTATTCGCCGCGCCGCCCATAATGTTGGTAATGTCGCCGCAGTCGACCGTTTCGCTAACGAAGCGGACGGAGCCGTCGCACATGACGACGTTGACGCCGCCGCTGTGGTTGCTCGACGGAGTGGAAATCGTGAAGTCGTCTTTCGACCCGCCGCCGGAGCCGCAGCAGCTCGGCGCGTTCGGCGGAAGCGCCGCGGTGAAGTTCGAGCAGGCGCTGCGAGCGTCGCAGAAACGACGGCCCTTGATCGGGTAAGTCGTGTCGACGTTCGTCATGCCGCCTTCGCCGCGCGTCGCCAAGCAGGCCGCCGGAGCTTTCGACTTCAAGCTGGTGAGGTAAGCGACGATATTCTTCGACATCACGCCGCCGTTTTGGTCGGAGACGGTCGTTTCGCTGAACGCCATCGTGTTGCTCGTGCCGTCGGTGATCGACGCGAGAACGGTTTGGCCGCCTTTATCCGGGGCGCCGTTGACGAAGACGCCGCGACGGTATTGGTTGCCGCGCCCGGACGTGTTTTGGTACGCCGCGTCGCCGACGTTGCAGAGGTAGCTCGTGCGGCCCATATGGCCTTCTTCGCCTTTCGAACCGGCGGCCAACCCGTCGGACGGGCAGAGGAGCGGGTCGATCTTCGCGGTCAGCGGGTTGCGCGTCGCGCCGGTCGGAACCGTTCCGCCGTCGGTCGGGCTCGGCATATAGTTCGCGTCGCCGGTCGACTTCGCTTTTTCGCAGAGACCGGTGATTTCGGAGTAAAGCGCGGTTTGTTCGACGTAGGGAAGCAAGAGCATTTGCGTCGTGTAACGTTGCGGACGGCTGCAGATCGACGCGGTGTTGGTGTAAATGTCGGCGGTTCCGTTCGGGACGAAGCTCATCCAGATTTTGTCGTTGTATTGGTTCGGAATCCGGTTGTGCGCGTCGGCGAAGTTGTGGAGCGCGAGCCCCAGTTGCTTCATATTGTTGGTGCATTGCATACGACGGGCCGCTTCGCGCGCCGCTTGGACGGCGGGGAGAAGCAAACCGATGAGAATACCGATGATCGCGATAACGACCAGCAGTTCGACGAGGGTGAAACCGCGGCGCGACTTCAAAAACGGGGTGGTCATGTCGTGTTCCTTTATGACGCAATGTAGTGATTAAAAGTAGTTCGCCGCTTAGTCGACGTCGGCAAAACCGATAATGTCGACAAAACGTAACGAACTTCGTTCGCAAAACAAATAAAACGACAAAGCGAACGATCGAAAAACGAGCAACGGGAACACGTTTCAAGACGTTGGCGACGCGCCGCGATAAACGACAAGCTCGGCGCGAAAATTAGGATAAGATAAAGTCGTTTGTCGACAATTATACGGGAAAATGAAATATTGTCAAGAGGCGCGACCGCTTTGTTTCGGAATTTAGACGCTTCGAAAGGAGAATATTATTAAAGTTAGCGTCGTCGAACTGTGTCGGAACCGTCGCGAAACGGCTCCGACGCGAGGAGCGGCGCGGCTCGAACCCGGAGAAGCGTCCGAGTTCGAGTTCGCTAACTAACAAGAAGGGGGGGATTAGAGCGATTCGGTTTCGCCCTTGCCCGGGGTCGCCATCGCGCCCCAGACGCCGCGGCCGGATTTGCCGGTCCAAATGTAGTCGCTCGTTTGACCGCCCATAATGTTGTTGATATCGCCGCAGTCGATCGTTTCGCTAACGAAGCGGACGGAACCGTCGCACATAACGACGTTGACGCCGCCGCTGTGGTTGCTCGACGGAGTGGAAATCGTGAAGTCGTCTTTCGACCCTCCGCCGGAGCCGCAGCAGCTCGGCGCGTTCGGCGGAAGACACGCGGTGAAGTTCGAGCAGGCGCTGCGCGCGTCGCACCAACGACGGCCCTTGATCGGGTACGTCTTGTCGACGTTCGTCATCCCGCCTTCGCCGCGCGTCGCCAAGCAGGCCGCCGGGGCTTTGGTTTTCAAGCTCGTAACGTAAGCGACGATGTTGCTCGACTTAACGCCGCCCGCTTGGTCGGAGACGGTCGTTTCGGAGAACGCCATCGTGTTGCTGGTGCCGTCGGTGATCGTCGCGAGGGTCGTTTTGCCGGCTTTCGCGAAGTTGACGAAGACGCCGCGACGGTGCGTGTTGCCGCGCCCGGAGGTGTTTTGGTACGCCGCGTCGCCGACGTTGCAGAGATAGCTGGTGCGCCCCATATGACCGGTTTCGCCCTTGGAACCGGCGGCCAAGCCGTCGGACGGGCAGAGGAGCGGGTCGATTTTCGCGGTCAGCGGGTTGCGCGACATACCGGTCGGGATCGTGGAACCGTCGGTCGGGCTCGGCATATAACTCGCGTCGCCGGTCGACTTCGCTTTTTCGCAGAGGCCGGTGATTTCGGAGTAAAGCGCGTTTTGCTCGACGTAGGGGAGGAGCAACGCTTGCGCCGTGTAGCGTTGCGGACGGCTGCAGATCGAGGCGGTGTTGTTGTAAGGATCGGAAGTTCCGGCCGGAACGAAGCTCATCCAGATTTCGTCGCAGTATTGGTTCGGAATGCGACCGTGCGCGTCGGCGAAGTTGTGGAGGGCCAAGCCGAGTTGCTTCATGTTGTTGGTGCATTGCATACGGCGGGCCGCTTCGCGCGCCGCTTGGACGGCGGGGAGGAGCAAACCGATCAAAATGCCGATGATCGCGATTACGACCAACAGCTCGACAAGGGTGAAGCCGCGTCGCGACTTCGAAACGGTAATCGTCATGTCGTTTTTCCTTTAGGACTTAACGGGGAGGATAAAGGGTAACGACGCCGCGTCAACGTTAACGGGGGCGTCGACTTTAGGCGATTAACGTGAAAAGATTCGGTGAAAAGGCGCGGCGAAGCAAACGCCGCCGCTTCCCCTCATTCTAACGCAAGCGCGCGTTTTCGTCAAGGAAAAAGCGGAAAAAACGTCGCCGTTCGCGGAATTTTTTGCGCGTCGAGACGGCGAAACCGGAGAATCGGAAGAAAGGGAACCGGCGAATCGGCGAAAAAAACGCGTTTCGACGGCGAAACGAGGAAACGCGGGGAAACTCGGGAACGGGAAAACGTCGGAACCGACGAACGCGGCGTTTCGATCAAACGAGAACGAGGCGACCGTCGAGCATATCCGGAATCTTTTTGCGAACCTCCGCTTCGATCTCGCGCTGCGGATACCGAACGCTAAAGTGCGACGCGATAATCTTTTGGTTCTTGAACTTTTCGCGGCGGTCGACGTAATCCTCGACGCGCATATGCCCGCCCTTTTTGAGCCCGTCGTTGCGGCGCGACGAAAGGCGCGTCATCTCGGCGATTAAAACGTCGGCTTCGTACATCGCCGGGTTCTCGTCGAGCCCGCGAGCGGAGCTGTCCCCCAAAAACGCGACGCGCGGGAAACGCAGCTCGTAAGAAATTTCGACGCCGGAGAGGTTGAGGTCGCGGATTTCGTCGCCGCTCAACTCCAAAAACTCCGGCTTCAGCTTTTTGCGACGCTCCCAAACGACGTACCCGACCGACGGCGTCGAGTGGTAAGTCTTGTGAACGCTGACGATAAGTTCGCGCGACAAATCGATTTCGTCGCCCGGTTTGACGCCGATCAACTCGCAGGGGAGCGCGCCTTGGTCTAAGCGGCAAAAGACGCCGAGAAGCTGGCGAACCTCCGCGACCTTTTCCGCCGGGAGGTAAATCGTCGGCGGCTCCATCTTCATCATTCGGCGGCGAGCGACGTAAGCCGGAAGCGCCAAAATATGATCCATATGGGTGTGCGACACAAAGTAGCGCGGCGTTCCCATAAACTCCCAAGGCTGCCAACCGAGGTCGAACCCGAGTTTGAACTCCGGAACGCGCCAAAACGTCTTCACCGGAGCGCGGGAAAACCCTTCGACGGTGAAGAGTTCGCACTTGATTTGACGGTAGGAAGCGCGTTCCGCGTAATTGTCGAGCGCCGGGTTAAATTTCGGTTTCTTGGGCGATTCGGGCATTTTGGGGGCTTCTTTCGGTCGACGCGTCGCCGGGGGGCGCGTTCGTTCGTTTCGCGTCGGGTCGGGCGACTCCGAAAGAACGCGGAACAAACCGACCTCTATTTTACCCGATTTTTCCGATTCCGGAAGGGGGGCGTTCGCAACCGTTTCGCGACCTCCTCGGCTCGACGCGGTCTTCGACGCCGAGCGAGTCGCGCCGCGCCGGAAACGTCGGCGGAACCCGGCGCGGCGGCGAACGTCGCGTTTTAAGGGGGAAGATTAAGCGTCGGCTTCCGCTTCCGCCGCTTCTTCGAGCTTGCGTTCGTACTCGGCGCGGTCGACGTCCGGGAGGGCGCGCCGCGTTCGGGCGCCGGACGGGTTCGCGGCGATATCCGTATAGATATTAATGTCGTCGACGATTTGGAAGTCGTACATTCCGACGCAAAGGAAGTCGGCGCCGCCGTCGAGCGCGAAGCGGAACCCCTGTTGCGGCGAAACGGCGCCGGCGGCGAGCGTCTTGAACGCGACCCAAGGTTCCGGGCGCGCTTCCATAAACGCTTTAGTGTCGTCCGGGCGGCGGCAGTAGACGTTGTCGTGTTCATGCGGGTGTTGCGCCGACCAATACGTCAGCGGGTGGTACGTCTTCATCCAAAAGTCCGGGACGATTCCGAAGTCGAGCGCCGCTTGGAGCGTTTCGACGCGGTGCGCGCCGAGGCCCGCCGGGAGACCCGCGTCGCGAATCGTTTCGACGATCTCGGCCAAACGGTCGAGTTTTCCTTCGCGGACGAGACGGTCGCAAGTTTCGCCTTGCGGGTAAACCGCCGCCGAGCCGCAGTCGATAGTGCGCTTGACGACGTCCGGGTCGTCGGTGCATTGCGAAATCAGCTTCATTTTGCCGTCGGTCCACTTCCAATAGTTGGACATCATTTGGCCTTGGTTCCAGTCGCCGAGGAAGGCGTTGATCCCGCATTCTTCCGCGAGCATAAACGTTTCGACGCACTTTTGCTCGGTGTGATACGCTTTAATCAAATCGGAGACGTAAATCAAATCGCGAGCGTGCGCGTATCCGCCGATTAAGTTGCCGCCCAAAATGACGCGGCTGACGACGAGGTCTTTGCCGAGCCGCGCGAGCGGAACTTTCGCGTTCAACTTGGCGCGCGGTTTGACGTTGAACGACGTGCGCGTCGCGCCGGAGCGACCGTCGACTTGCGCCGCTTGACCGTTTTGCGGATTTTGCGCGGCGTTTTGCGCTTCTTGCGCGACAAGGTTGCGTTCTTCGTAACTGCGCAGTCCGGCGACGCTCGCGGTCGAGGCGAGCGCGGCGGCGACGGTCGTTTTCAACGCGTCGCGGCGGGTAACGTGTTGCGGGGAACGCGAGTTTTCGGACGATTTCGGTTTCATCGGAGGCTCCTTCGGCGAAGTAAAACGTTGAAAAGAAAGGGAAACGGGAGGACGCGGCGTCGGCGGCGAACGTAAGCGGCGACGCGTCGAAAACGATTATACCCGATTTGGCGTCGAATTGCGAGCGTTTGGGAGCGCGACGCCGAGAATTTTTCGAATTTTTTTGCGGTCGCTTTTTGCGCGCTCGCGAAACGTCTTGTTTGATTTTTTGAAAATTGTTGCGATTGCAGGCCGGCGAACGACGGCGCGCGTTTGAGGCTAAGACGTTTTTGAAAACATTGAATTTTGCCGCGGTTATTTGTCGGTTGGAAAGGAATTTAAGGGGAAATAGGAGGAATAGGGAGAACGAGGGGTTGGGAGAGGCGGTGATTTTGGGATTTTGGATTGGGGTTGTTGTAAATGGGCGACAAATCAGTCGGTCTGTTTCAAAGGTTTTTGTACCTGTGTGGAACATACTTCATTTCCTCCATATTATCCTCAAC
>JAGBDD010000171.1 GCA_017937685.1 Thermoguttaceae bacterium
AAGGCGCACGGCGCGAGCGCGCTCAGCCAACAATCGCTCGGGACGTGCGTTCTCGGCGGAACGTTGGCCGCGACGTTTTTGGCGATTTTCTTCGTTCCGCTCTTCTACGTCTTCGTCGTCGGGATTTTCAACCGCAAGTTGCTGTATCCGTCGAAGAATAAGGCGAACGAAACCGCCGACGTTAACGCCGCTTGACGCAAGCGCGCCTAACGCGGCGATTTAGACGTAAGTCGAAACGGAGGTTCGAAGCGTTCGGGCCTCCGTTTTTTTACGTCGAAGCGCGTCGACCGGTCTTCCGGAGCGGGCGTTTCGGAAAATTTTGCGGAAATTTTGTTTTTCTCCGCTTTCCAAAAACGACGAAGCGCGTAAAATAAAATCGAACGCGTCGACGTTTCCGCCTCTTTTGGGCGTTGGAAGTCGCGACGTAGTCGCCGACGGCGCGTTTTTTCGTTTTGCGCTCTTGACGTAAAACGCTCGAAAGGTTATCCTGTCCTGTAATTTGCTCCGATTCGGCAAAGCGTTCGACCGCGCCGACTCGAACCCCGACGGTTTGCGCGGCGACCGATTTTCCGGCGCCTCGTTCGCCGTCCGATCTCGACCCGATACAAAGGCGACCTTATGAAATGCCAAAAATGCGATAAAGTCGCGACGTTTCACATCACCGAAATGAACGATTCGTCGCAACCGGAAGAGTTGCATCTTTGCGACGAACACGCTTACGAATATTTGCACAAAAACGACGCGAAACGCGCCGCCGAAGACGAACATTCTTGCGGTTGCGGTTCCGATTGTTCCTGCGGCGCTTGCGAATGCGAGCTAAACGTCGACGAAGAAAACGACGCGTCCCTCAAAGAATTGACCGAAGACCTGATGGAAACCGATTTTCAGTCTTGTCCCTGTTGCGGGCTCGGGTTCCAAGAGTTCCGCAAAACCGGACGTTTGGGGTGTTCGAACGATTACCGCGCGTTCCAAGAACGGCTCGATCCGTTCCTGTTGAGCGTTCACGGCGCGAGCGAACACGTCGGCAAGACGCCGCGACGGCGCGGCGTCGTCTCCGATTACGGCCCGACGCTCGTTCGCTTGCGCAACGAGTTGGTCGACGCCGTCGCGACGGAGGATTACGAGCGCGCGTCGATTTTGCGCGATAAAATTAAAGAGTTGACGCTCAAAACCGCTTGACGCAAAGCGGTTGAGCTTAACGAAAAAACGCCGCGTTCGAAAGGGAAAACCCGAATCGAACGCGGCGTTTAACGTTTGTAAAGACGACGTTTAACGCGTCGGAGCGTCGTCGGAAGGCGGTTCGAAGAAGAAGCGTCGCGCCGCGTCGAGCGTTCGGTTTCCGAAGTCGCGGACGTTTTCGAGCGTTTCGTTCGGTTCGTCCGTCGCGACTTTGCGAGCGCGCGGCGGTTTCGGCGGCGCGATTTTTCCGAGCGGCGTTTCTTGCGCGGCGATATTCGCGACGATTAAGTCTTTGAACCAAAGCGTTTTTGCGAGTTCTTCCGGCGTTTCGAACTCGTTCCAACTTTCGACGGTCTTTTCGAACTCCGCCAACATTTCGGCGCGCGTCGGCGCCGTTTGGATCGCGTCGGTTTGAATCTTGATATAAAGTTCTTGCCAACCGACGAGTTCGTCGATTATTTCTTGGAGTCGGCGCGTTTTTTCGGCGTCGGAAGCGGCGTCGTAGATTTTGCGCTTGGCGACGAACCACTGCATAACGAGGAGCCGAACGTTTTTTTCGACGGCGGACGTTTTTTTCGCGGCGCCGTTTTTCGCTTCTTCGCGACTCGTTTGCCAACGTTCGAGGAGCGCGGGGCCGGGCCGAACGTCGTCGGAGAGAACGTATTCGCTTGTTCGCGGCGAGTCGACCGAGCGCGGCGCGACGTAATAATCGAGCCGCAAATACGGCGCGCGTTTAGCGTTTGACGGCGAGTTCGCGGCGAGTTCGCCGTTTTCTTCTTCGAACCGCAACTCTTCTTCCGTTTCGTCTTTAGCGCGATCGGCGAAAAAGATTTGCGCGAATTTTTTCGCTTGCGGCGGGAGTTCGAGCTTTTCCGGTTCGACGACGCCGTCGGCGCCGCCGATCGTTTCGACGTAACGGTCGAAGAGCCGTTCGCGCGTTTCCGGCGTTTCGGCGCTCAAATCGCGGAGCGCGAGCCAACCGACGAGCTTTCCGGTCGACGCGTTTTCGACGTCGATCGGCGCGGAAACGCTTCGCCAATAAAAGAAAGCCGCGACCGAACCGAGCGCGACGAGAAAAAGCGCCGCCGTTAGCGCCAAGCGTCCGAAACAGCCGAGCCGCGAGGAGCGAGCCGGGCGCAAATAAGGCTCGGAGTACGGCGCGTCGGCGTCGGAAGCGTCGAAATCGTTAAATCGTTTTTTCAAGGGAGTTCCTTTGTTTCTTAACGAGGGAAAGCGAGCGTCGGAGAAGGGCGCGTCGCGACGGCGGCGTAAAACGCGCGCAAAGCGTTTGAAGTTCGGCGAAAATGACGAAAATAACGAGATAGAGGCTTCCTTTCCGGCGTTTTTTTCGTTATAATAGGGGAGCCGAACGTTTTTTGCGCCGTCTCGGTCGAACTTTGAACCGTTTTATATCAAAAATTTCGTCGTTTCCGCAATACGAAAAATTTTCCCGCCGCCGCGTCGAGCGTTTCCGCGCGGGCGAGAAGAGGAGTCGTTTATGAAGATCGCCGCCGAATATTTCTTTCGTTGTTTCCGTTCGACGTTGCCGTCGGCGGTTTTATTGAGCGCGTTGACCGGAGGCGTCGGGGAGATTTTCGATCTTTCGCAAGCCGTCGCGCAAACCGGTTCCGCGTATTCGGCTCCGACCGGCCCCGGCGCTCCGGGCGCGGCTCCCGCGACGAACGCTCCGACCGCCGCCGCGTCGACGCAAAAGAGCGACGCCGCTCGCCGCGTCGAAAAACTTTGCGGAGCGAAAAACGCGGGCGTCGTCGGCGAACCGCTTTCGTTGGAAAAACTCTTGTACGGCGTTTATTCTCCGCGCGAACGTTATCGACGCTTGGCGGCGTATTGGGATTTGGTCGGCAAACGCGCTTACGTCAACCTTTGCGCCGAATGCGCGGGTTTCGCGAACGAAGGCGCCGCGAAAGCGCAAAAGAAATACGAAGGCGCGACCGTTCCGCAAGAAACGACGGCGCTTCTCGCCGCGTCCCGTTTGGTCGCCGCGCAACGTCGCGAAGCCGCTCGAATCGATTTCGTTCGGAGCCAACACGCGTTCGACGCCGCGTTTTCGTCCCCCGCCGCGCGTCGCGCCGCTTGGGAGCGCCGACGGCGCGAAGCGCAAGCCGCCGCTTCTTCCGCCGACGCCGCGAAGGTCGCCGCCGCGAACGTCGGAACGCCGACGTCGCCGGTTCTTTACGTTCCGATCGCGGCGCCGACGGTCGACGTTTACGCGACGCGGTTCGACGAAATCGCTCGCCGTCGTCGCGTTTCGAGCGAAGCGGCGCGCTTAAACGTCGCGCTTCCGCTCCTTTACGAAGCGACGCAAAGCCGAGCGGAGCAAGCGCGAGTCGAATGGAGCAACCTAAACGCGGCGTTTCTTGCCGCCGAAACGTCCGAAGCGACGTTTTTCGCCGCGCTCGACCGTTACTTTAACGCGTCGCGCGAAATGTTGGCGGCGGCGACGCGATACAATCAAGCGATCGCCGCTTACGTCGCCGAAACGACGCCCGGAACGTTGCAAGGAACCGCGTTCTTAAAGACGTTGAACCAACGTTCGAGCGTCGCCGCTCCGACGACGGAAAAAAAGGAACCCGTCGCGACGCAAACCGCCGGTCGCAAGACGTTCGGCGACGAACCGCCGGTCGCGTCGGCCTCTTACGTCGCGCCCGCCGCCGTTTCCGCGTCCGCGGTCGCGCCGACGTCGTTTGTCGAACCCGCGCCGAAACCCGATTTAACGCCGACGCCCGGCGCTCGCCTCGAACCGGCGGAACCCCTTCCGGCGACTCCGGAACAGACCGCGTCCGCGGAACCCG
>JAGBDD010000172.1 GCA_017937685.1 Thermoguttaceae bacterium
GGTTGCGTCCGGTCCGGCGTACCATTGCCAGCTAACCGTCGCGCCGTTCGGAGCGACGCTCGCCGTCAGCGCTTCGCCGACTTGCGCCGTTCCCGAAAGCGTTACGCCGGTTAACGCGATTTTCAACGTCGTCGACGATTTGACGCTCGACCAACCCGAGTCGAGATGCAACGCGTCGCCTCCAACGGCTTTGACGCGAACGTAATACGTCGTGTTCGCCGACAAGCCGGTCAGCGCGTACGTTCCGCCGCTCGAGTAGGTTTTCGCAAGCGTCGTCGACGACGTAAAGTTCGCCGTCGTCGAATATTCCAGCGAATAACCCGACGCGTTCGCGACGGCGCCAATCTCAACGCTAAGCGACGTAGCGCCCAGCGTCGAAACGCTTAAAATCGGCGACGCAAGGGGTTCCGCGGGAACAGCGCTCGCCGTCGTCGCCGAAACGCTTCCGACGTAATCGCCGGTTCCGGTCGCGACGACTTTTAAATATTGGCCGACGTAAGCGCTCGTTATCGTAAACGTCGACGAAGTCGCGCCGGTAATCGCCGTCGTTGCGGAGGTTGCGTCCGGTCCGACGTACCATTGCCAACTAACCGTCGCCCCGTTCGGAGCGACGCTCGCCGTCAGCGTTTCGCCGACTTGCGCCGTTCCGTTAAGCGTTACGCCGGTTAACGCGATTTTCAACGTCGTCGCCGATTTGACGCTCGACCAAGCCGAGTCGAGATGCAACGCGTCGCCTCCAACGGCTTTGACGCGAACGTAATACGTCGTGTTTGCCGACAAGCCGATCAGCGCGTACGTTCCGCCGCTCGAGTAGGTTTTCGAAAGCGTCGTCGACGACGTAAAGTTCGCCGTCGTCGAATATTCCAGCGAGTAACCCGACGCGTTCTCGACGCTTCCAATTTCGACGTTAATCGACGCGGCGTCCAGCGCCGAAACGCTTAAACTCGGCGACGCAAGGGGTTCCGCCGGAACCGCGGTCGCCGTCGTCGCCGAAACGCTTCCGTCGTAGTCGCCGGTTCCGGTTGCGACAACCTTTAAATATTGGCCGACGTAAGCGAGCGTCGGCGTAAACGTCGGCGAAGTCGCGCCGTTAATCGCCGTCGTTACGGAGGTTGCGTCCGTTCCGACGTACCATTGCCAACTAACCGTCGCCCCGTTCGGAGCAACGCTCGCCGTCAGCGTTTCGCCGACTTGCGCCGTTCCGTTAAGCGTTACGCCGGTTAGCGCGATTTTCAACGTCGTCGACGATTTGACGCTCGACCAAGCCGAATCGATATACGACGCGCCGTCGCCAATTGCCTTGACGCGAACGTAATACGTCGTGTTCGCCGACAAGCCGGTCAGCGCGTACCTTCCGGCGCTCGAGTAGGTTTTCGCAAGCGTCGTCGACGACGTAAAGTTCGCCGTCGTCGAATATTCCAGCGAATAACCCGACGCGTTCGCGACGGCGCCGATCTCAACGCTAATCGACGTAGCGTCCAGCGTCGAAACGCTTAAAATCGGCGTCGCAAGGGGTTCCGCTTGCCGGTATTCGTAAGCGCCGAGGTCGACCGTTCCGGCGAAGCGCGGGTTCCCGGCTAGATCGGTCGTCAACTCGGCGCCTGTCGCGTCGACGGCGTAAGCGTCGTTCCCTTTGTCGAGCGCCTGCGAGTTTGTCGCCAAACGGTAATCGCCGCTCGACGCGTCTTTAAAGAGCGGTTGCGACACGTTGTAAGCGTAGTTGTTCGAACCGGCGTCCCACGTCGTATGGCTCGAAAGAACGTTGTAGGCGACAAGCGTCGCATTGTCGGCAACGTCGCCGCCGACGTTCGTCGCAAGAATCGTATTGTAAAGGGTCGTCGCTTCGTTACTCGACGCTTGAAGGCCGCCGCCCCAACCGGCTTTGTTCGCGACGATCGTCGCGTTGCGGAACGTCGCCGTCCCGCCGACGTAAAAACCGCCGCCCCCCGACGTCGCCGAATTCTCGACAACCAGCGCGTTCGTTAGGTTTAGAGTTTCCCAAACCGCCGCGCCGCCGCCCCAAGCCGCCGAGTTCCCGGAAATCGTCGAGTTCAAGAGCGTCGCCGTTCCCTTGACGTACAAACCGCCGCCTTGATCCGTCGTTTCGTTCCCGGAAATCGTCAGACCGGTCGCCGTCAACGTCCCCCCGACGTAAAAACCGCCGCCCCCCGACGTCGCCGCGTTCTCGACAACCAGCGTGTTCGCAAGGTTTAGAGTTCCCCAAACCATCGCGCCGCCGCCCCAAACCGCCGAGTTCCCGAAAATCGTCGAGTTCGAGAGCGTCGCCGTTCCGTTGACGCGCAAACCGCCGCCTTGATCCGTCGCTTCGTTCCCGGAAATCGTCAAACCGGTCGCCGTTAGCGTTCCGTTGACGCGCAAACCGCCGCCGTTGCCCGCCGCTTGGTTGCCGGTTATCGCGACGTTTTCCAGCATCGCGCTCCCGCCGAGGTAAATCCCGCCGCCGTCGCCCGTCGCGATATTGTTCGAAATCGACGAGTTTTTCAACGTTAGCGTTCCGGCGGAGTCGAGGTCGATTCCGCCCGACTTATTACCGTCGAGCGTTACGCCGTCGCCCGTCGCCGCGCCGCAAATATGCCAACCGCCGCCCCAACTCGCGACGTTGCCGGTAAAGCGCGAGTTCGTTACGGTCGCCGCGCCGGACCTGGCGACGTGAAGACCGCCGCCGCCCGAACCGGCCGAGTTGTTCGAGACCGCGAGCCCGGTCGCCGTTAACGAAGCGTTCGAGGCGACAAAAATCGCGCCGCCGTCGCTCGCCGCCGAGTTGCCGCTAAAAACGCAGTTTTCAAGCGACGCCCAACCGTCGACGCAAAGTCCGCCGCCGCCCGTGTTCGTCGTTTTATTGTCGATGAAAACGCAGTCTTTCGCCGAGAGCGCGGCGCCCGCGTCGACTTTAAGACCGCTCCCGTGAATCTCCAAACCGTTCGCGATTTTCAAGCCGATCAACTCGACCGGAGCGTCCGCCGTTCCGCCGATTACGTGAACGACGCGGCTTTGCGCGTTCGCGTCCAAGGTCAAGCCCGGAACGTCGTTTTCCGCGTCGTAAAGCGCCGACGCGTCGAGCGTTACGGCGGTCGAAAGCGCGACCTCCGCGCCGCTCAACGCAATCGTTTGGCCCTTCAACGACGCCGCGAAGGTAATCGTTCCGCCGAGTTCCGGATACGAGTTCGCGTAAACGATCGCCTCGCGGAGGGAGATTTGACCGTCCGTAAGGTTGACGACGTCCGAAGCGGTTGTAACGACCGTCGACGGCGTTTCGGTGTTGAAAACGCTAAAGGTCGCGCCGACCGCCCAGGGATGTTCTTTTCCGGCGACCCAAGTCCCGGCGTTGTTCGCGTAGGTTTCGTCCGCTAGGTTGCGCATATTCGCCTTAACATAGTTCAATACGTCGGTTCCGAGCAATTTTCCACCGACCAAAGGATCGATCGCGTCGGTAAAGAGTTGCGCGCCGCCGGACGAGCCGTATGTTCTCCCCGTCGTCGCATCGGTACCTAGGTACGTAACCGACTCTTCGTAATGATTCGTCGCGGCAAACCCGAACCACGTCGCGCCGTTGTCGGCGTCTTTAACGGCGCCGGTCGCCGGGTCTTGAATATCGTCCAAAATACCGCCGCCGTAACATTGGTTGTGCGCCGTCGTTACGTACCCGCGATCGATTTGGAAAAGCGCGTCGGCGACCGTCGCGCTCGGCAATAATTCCTCCCAACCGCAAAGAGCGTCGTTATAGTCGTCGACCGCTCCGTTCCTTCCGCCGCCGTGGTCGTAGGAGAAAAAGAGGAGGCGCGAATCGTCGTTCATTTTGCCGGCGACCGACGCGCACGCGGAATGCAGATTCGAAGCCGTCGCCGAGTAGACCGGCGAACCTTTAGCGAAACTCAAATCGGAATGAATCGTTTCCGAGCGATCCTCCACCCAACCGACGCCTTCCTCGTAATGCTGGTAGACGACGTGTTGGTCGGGCTCCGGGCTAATATACGTGGAAGAGTCGACGCCGCCCGCGTAAAGAATATAGATATTCTCTCTCGGCATATTGTACGAAACGGTCAACACTTCGTACAAGTCTTTCAGATTACGATAGTATCGCTCGTGGTTCGAATTGGGATCGGAACCGCCGTAAAAGAGAACGGCGTAGTTATTGCTCGCAATGGAGTTATAAGCGTCGACGGAAACGCAAAAGTCGGGATTATCGTTCGCGAGCCCCCCGGCCAAGGCGAGGCGCGCTTCGGTTTTCGCGTCGTCCAACATTTGGCGGAAGTCCCGACCGCTAATATCGGCGCCGGTCGCGTCGAATGCGGAAACGTTAATCGGAACGTACCCGCCTTTTTCCTCCGCGGCAACGACCAAATTCGCGTAGCTTTCAAGGTCGGTCGCGTCGACGTCGACAAAGTTCGCGTTCGCCAAGACGACGACGCCGGAATTAATCGTCAGCGCCGAGCTCACCCCGGCGACCGAGAAGTTAATCGGCGTCTCTTTCGGCGCGGCGATCGTCAGCGAGCCGAAATTCTCCGCGTCGATCGAAACGTTAATCCCGTCGCACAGTTCGATCGTCGACACGCCCTCCGCCGTTCGAACGTAAATAAGGTCGTCTTGCGACGTCGTCGCGGCGAGGTCGGCGGCCTTTTGAAGCGCGGCGTTCGTCAACTCGGTCAACTCGATAATATTGATTTCGCTTCGGTCGGTCGGAAGGCAAATTTCCGGATTCGCGTCCCGCAACGCGTCGTATTCGAGCGGCGTAACGCTCAGGAGCGCGCGGTCTTCCAAACGCTCCATATGCAAGCGACGCGATTTCGGCGTTTGCGATTTAGCGTTTGACTTCTCTTTTTTAAAAAAACGGCTTAACATCGTCTTAACTCCATCGCGACCTTTGGCAAACGACTCGCTTGCGTTCGCCAATATGTCGAAAATGAAACGCGCTCCTCGCTCAATTCGTTTTCGACCGACCGTTAAAGGTTTGTTATTATAGAAAATAAAAAGAAAAATTGCGATTTTTTTATTTTGGGGAAGATACGCGTCTTCCTATTGTTCAGTATACGCAACTTCCCGAAAAGTCAAGACAAAAAATATTTTCGCCTCTTAAAAGTTTAATCGCGAACCGTTTATCTACCGCCGCCGTTGACAATCTTTTCCGGTCAAGAAACGTAAAACGCGCCGCCGAGTTCTCGCCTCGACTGCGCGTTTCGTTTCCGATTAAAATCGACGCAAACGCTTGACGCTCAACGTTTGAACGCGTACTCGAAGAGCGGCTCTTCGCCCGGGATAACGATTCGCGTTTCGAAGCCGGGCTTGTCCTCCGCGAAGTCGATCACCCGACCGCCGCGCGGAAGATCGCCGTAAGTCTCGACGCCGGTTTTGCGCCCGTAAGCTAAGACGACGCCCTTGTACTCGCCGATGTAATCGTTGTTGTGTTCGTGTCCGACGAAGAGCGCTTCCAGGTCGCCCCGTTGAATCGCCGCCGCGACCAAACCGCTGTTAACCCGAGGCGACGCCGGGTTTTCGCCGCGAATCCCGATAACGCCTTCCTTCGCTTTGTACGCGTCGCCTTCCTTGTCGTGCAGCTCCCAAAACTCCGGCGTCGGGATGTGAAAGAACGCCGCCGACGGAACCGGCGCTCCGTTTTCCGCCTCCGCTTTTTCGCTTTCGCTCATATACCAAGCGATCTGCGCCGGTTTGATCCAGTCGTACTCCCAAGAAACGACCTTCGAAAGGGCTTTAATACGCGGGTTGTCGCTCAAACGGCAATACGAGTGCGAGTCGAAGAGCCAAATGCGCCGCTTCTCTTTCCCGTCCGCGCCGAGATTCGGAATGAAGCAGTTGCCGGCGCCGGGCAGTTCCGGAACGTCGCGCGTCATATTCAGCGGCGACTTCGAGAATTCGGCGTAGTGCGCCTTGGCCGGAACCTTGCGCTCGTGGTCGTGGTTCCCGAGCGTGATCGCGAACGGAACGCCCGCCGCTTCGAACGGTTCGCAGACGCGCTTCCAAGCCTCCGCGAAGCCGCCTTCGATCGCCGTCGCGTCGAGCCACACAATGTCGCCGGTAACGATCGCTAAATCGGGCTTCGTTTCGACGAGGAGTTTGCGGACGTTTTCGAGCGTTTGCTCGGCGCGCTTGAGCCCGTCCGCGCAGTTGTAACCGAGGTGCAAGTCCGTTACCTGCAAAATTCGGAAACGACCGTCCTTGAAACGCATCGCCGGAGCGCGACCGGTCGCCGCGCTTTCTTCGCCGACGGCGCGACCCGCTTCCAACGCAAGGGGCGCCGCCAAAGCCGACGCTAAAAACGTTCGACGCGAAAAAGCCATTTTCTTCTCCTTATTAATATAACGACAAAAACGAATAAAAGCCGCGTCGACGAGCGAACGCGTTCAACGAAACGATTATAAACGCCGCGAAACGCCAAGTCAAGCAAATTCCGCCGCCGCGACGTTTTTTCTTGTCGCTCCGACGGTTCGCCGCCGCGTTTCCAAGCCTCCGCGAAGCCGCCGCGTCGCGACAAAGAACGCCGCCGGTTGCGATCGCCCAATCGGGCTTCGTTTCGACGAGAAATTTGCGGACGTTTTCGAGCGTTTGCTCGGCGCGCTCGAAAACGTCCGCGCCGCCGCAACCGAGGCGCGAGTCCGTCGCCCGCAAGATTCGGAAGCGACCGTCTTCAAAACGCGGCGCCGGAGCGCGACCGGTCGCCGCATTCTCTTCGCCGACGGCGCGACCCGCTTCCAACGCAAGGGGCGCCGCCAAAAACGTTCGACGCGAAAAAGCCGTTTTCTTCTCCTTATTAATATATCGACCAAAACGAATAAAACGCGGCGCCGACAAACGAACGCGTTCAACGCAACGATTATAAACGCCGCGAAAAGCAAAGTCAAGCAAATTCCGTCGCCGCGCTTCTTTTTTGTCGCGCCCGTCCTCCGCAAACGCCGTCGGTTTCGCGACAAGAAAACGAAAACGCGCCGCCGAGTTTTCCCCCGACGGCGCGTCTTTTAGCGTTTAACGTTCGTTAAAAACGTTAAAAACTCGCGTTACTTCGTCAAGTCGTCTTCGCAAACGACGCGGAAACCGACGTTGTGGACCGGTTGCCAGCTTTCGTAGTCGCGACGAACGCCGGAACGCGCCCACTTCGGACGGTCGTTCCAGGAACCGCCGCGAGCGACTTTCTTCGCTTCCGCCGAGCCGGACTCGCGACCGTCCGCCGCGTTGTACGGGTACGGTTTGTAGTCGCTCGACGTCCACTCGGAAACGTTCCCGATCATATCGTACAAACCCCACGGGTTCGGCGCGTAAGACCCGACGTCGGTCGCGATCATTTGACCGTCGTCGACATTGTCGATTCGCGGAATGTACGCCAGCCAATCGGCCGGGTTCGCGACCGGTTGCGGGTTGACGCCGTTGACGACGAAGAGCTTCGTCTTCACGTCGGCCAAGTTTTCAAACTTCGCGAAATCGACGTCGCCGTCGCCGTACCAAGCGGAGGTCGCGGAACCGGCGCGCGCGGCCCATTCCCATTCGGCTTCGGTCGGAAGACGGAATTTCTTACCGGTTTTTTCGCTCAACCAAGCGCAGAACTCGGTCGCGCGAGCTTGCGAAATCCGAATGACCGGTTGGTTCGGCAGGTTCGCCGGGTAGCCCGGGAGAACGTGGTCTTTGTGCCATTGGTCGATGAAACGGCTGTCGTGCGTCGCGTCGAAGAGCTTGTACATCGCGTTCGTCGTTTCGGTCGTCGCCATCCAGAACGGCTTTTCGATCGTAACGGCGGAGCGCGGGAACTCGTCCGCGAACCCGTTTTCGTCGCCCATCACAAACGAACCGGCCGGAATGCGCGCCATCTCGAACGAGACGCCTTCTTCCAGCGCGACGGTCGCTTTTTGCGACGAAACGACGGAAACGGCGTATTCTCCGCCTTGTTTCGCGGCGTCGTTCGCGGCGGTCGCGGCGTTTTGCATCGCTTTCGCCTTCGCGGCGTCGAACGGCCAGTTCGCGACTTCCGGCGCGGAGCGGTCGAGTTCCGGTTGTTCTTCCGGAGCGACGAACGCCGGACGGTTCTTCTTCGCTTCGTCGTAATAATACGCGTCGGTTTCGAAGTTGAGGTCGTTGTCGGCGTAAAGTTTCTTCAGCTCGACGTAACGCGCCGAAACGGCTTGCACGTGTTTGCCCGTTCCGCGTTCCTTACCGGCTTCGACAATTTCCGTCCAAGAGCCGAAGTACGGAACGTTCAGGTCGATCCAGCAGTGGAGGAGGCGCCAAGATTTTTCGTCGAGTTTGACGCCGTGGTGCCCCTTTTTCAACATTTGGACGAGTTCCGACGTCGAGGTGTGATACTCCATCGGCTTGAAGACGCGGACGTCGCTTTCCGGGCCCGGACGACGCGTGAAGCGGTGCAACGCGTGGTAGGCCTTCGAGAAGTTGCGCGGGCCGCGGCTCGTGTCGGCGAAATTCGGGCGGTCGGCTTCGGAACCGTCGTGGCAGCCGACGCAGTATTTGTCGAGAATCGGTTGAACTTCGCCCTCGAACGAGAACGGACGCTCCGGCCCGTAGAAGTCGGTCAGGTCGACCGGCGGCGTGTTGCGCGCGATCGTCGTTTGGGTCGGCGAAACGTCGTTTTGCGTTTCGTGGCAACCGATGCACGATTGATTTTCGCCCGGCATGCCGACGAACCAAGAACGCATCGTTTGGACGGCGGCGCCCTCCGCGTCGAGCGGTTGCAGAACGACCGGGGTGTTCGCCGGAATCTTGAACGACGCGCTTCCGTCTTCGTAAACCGGAACTTCGCCGAGGAGACGGCGCCCGTCCCAGCAGCTCTCGACGCCGAAGACGTCGTGTCCGCCGACGCCGCGATAACCGTAGCTAACGGCGTAAACGCGGAGCTTCTTGACCGTTCCCTTCGGAACGTTCGGGAGACCTTGGCCGAAGTAAACGTCGGTGATGAAGACGTTCGAGTCTTTCGCGCCCGGAACGGTGCGATCCGGAATCGTCGTCGGTTCGTCGGTCGGAATCAACGCGGTCGGCTCGAGGAGGTGGTAGCCTTCTTCCAAGCGCAGGCAGACCATATTGTCGAACGTGTCGACGAGGTAAAGCCCCCAAGGATCGGACGGCTTCATACGGCACGACACGAGGAAACGTTGGTCGTCGAGCGGATACGGGAAGAGGAATTTCGGCCAAGAGTTGTCGACGAGTTGGTCGACCGTAACGTTGGCCGGCGGATTGTCGCGACCCGGGATGCGTTGGATAACGCCGGTCGTTTCTTGGCGGCCCTTCGACGGGTCGAAGAGAACCAGCTCGCCCTCGCGAGCGACGCCGTGGTGGCCGGTAACGATCGCGACGAACTTCGACGATTGCCCCGGAAGCGGTTTCGCGTAGAACAAGCTGTTCGGCCAATAACCGCCGCTCCCGTAATGCTCGACTTGGTTCGTGCCGTCCGGGTTCATCGTGAAGAGATAGCGCGAGTAATAGTGCGTGATGTCGACGTATTCCCAACGGAGGTAAAGAATCCGACCGTTCGGGAGAATCGTCGGGCACCAGTCTTGGTCTTGTTCGAACGTCAGCTGACGAACCGTTTCGCCGTCCGCGTCGAGACGGTAAATGTTGCCGACGACGTCGGAACCGCCGATGCACGGAACGCCCATCATCGACGCGGTCGAAACGAAGAGCGTCGAACCGTCCGGAACGTAGCAGCCTTCGACGTTGTTGACGTCGCCGCCCATTTCCGGCGTAACTTGACGGAGCGAACCGTCTTCAAGGTTGCATTCGAAAATTTGCCAAACGCCGGAATCGGAAAGCGCGGTAACGAGGCAGCGGTCGGCGTCCCAGTGAAGCGAAATATCGCCGATGAACGATTCTTTGCGCCCCTTCGTAATTTCCTTAAGCGGCGCTTTCATATCGGCGACGCTAAGGGTAACGAGCGAATCGTCGTATTTGCCCTTGCCGCGCGACGCGTTCGAAATCCAGTTCGGCATCAGCGCCGGATTCTTCGTTTTGCGGAGCAGAATATTGTCGAACTCGAAGACCGGGTGCGCGAGCAACACTTCGCGGCGGAACGCGTCGTATTCTTTAGCGATTTCGACGATCTTCGCGGCGTCGGTTTTTTCGGCGGCGAAACGGTCGCGGAACTCTTCCCAACGCTCCATATACCCGGCTTCTTCAAACTCGTCCGGGTAGTTGGCGATCATATCGTCGATGGCGAGGCGCAGCGAGTCGAGGTTTTGAACCGCGAACGCGACGTCCGGGCCGAGTTTGTTCAATTCGGCTTCGACTTTGCGCGCGGCGCGCTTCGCGAGCCAGTCGGCGCGTTCGTCTTCCGACGCGAAAAGTTTCGGGTCGTTCGGATCGCCGAGAACTTGCAATTCGACGACGGAACCCCAGCTCGTCGCGGCGCTTTGCGCTTTGCCCGGCTCGCCCGCTTTGACGTTGTAAGTGCGCCAAAGTTTGAACTCGATCCAGTCGTAAGTTTGGTCGTCGATCAAGCCGCCGTTCGCGCCTTCGTAAGACGTCATATAACCGCCGCCGTTGCCGCCGACGACTTTATCGCCGGAGGTGAAGGTCGGCGCTTCCGGGAACTTCGGTTGTTGACCCGGATTCGCGGCGTTGTTCGCGAGACGGATTTCAAAGTCTTGGTTCCCGCGAGCGTCGATGTTCCCGGTGAAAACGCGAATCGCCGAGATCGAACGCGGTTTGCCGAGATAATAAACGACGCGAGACGGAGCCCCGTTCGTCGCGACGCGACCGGCGCCGCCGAGCGTTCCCGCGGAACCGTCCGTCAAATATTGCGGCGAGTCGACCTGGTCGGCGACGACCAACTTCGCGCCCGGAAATTCGAGCAAATTCAAATCCGCCAATTCGGCGATTTCGACCGACGTCTCGTTGAACGCCGATTGGTTGTTCGCCCAGCCCTTAACGACCGTTTGAACGTCCGCGGCGTTCGCGACGTTGGGCGCCGTCATTAATAACGACGCGAGCAGAGCCGACGACGCGAGCGCCGCGACCGAAAATAATTTCGTCATAATGTTCGTCCTTAGCGATGGCGACGCGCTTTCCGCCGCTCGACTTTTTTGCCTCGTCGATGCGACCGAACGCGTCCTTTGCGACAAACGCGCTCCGCCGACCCGACTTCCGCCCTGCGAAGGTCAAATTAGCGAAGCGATAACAATTTTAACGTTAAAATCCGCGCCGTTCGACGCCAAAATTCAAGCGAAAACGTCCCGAACTCCGAAACGTTCGACCGTTTCGAAGCGTCAAAACGCCGTTTCGAACCGAGAATTTCGCCGATTATAGCGCTTTCAAGAGCGAAAAACAACCCTTCGAGTCGATTTTCGCCGACTTTTTTTCTTTTTTCTCGCTTTTCTCGACGCGCCAAACCGCCCTTCCCGCCCCAACGTTTTATTCTACCCGTCTTGCCCAATCATCTCGGTCGAGTCGTCCCGTCGAGCCGTCGTTCGAGCGCCCAAGCGACGCTCCAAAAGACGAAAAGCGCCGCGAAAAGCCAATTTTTCCCCGGAATCCGCGACGACCGCTCGACGACGACGTCCGGATATTCGCCGAACCGCCGCTCGAAAAACGCCGTCGCCGCCGCTCGCGCCGCTTGCTCGTCGAGATCGCGCAAGTCGAGCGTTTCGCCGCCGGTTGTTCGCGCGATTTCTTGAAGAACGTCGACTCGCGCCGCGACGTCTTGCGTTTCGAGCGCGAGCTCCGCCCGCGTTTTTTTGACGTCTTTGATTTTTTTATTTTCGACGCCGGAATCGAACGCCGCGTCGCTTCCGCTCGCCCCGCTTCCCGTCGAACCGTCCGCCGACTCTTCCGCCGCCGACGCGTTCGCAAACGCCGTTTCTCCCGTTCGCTCCGCGTCGCCGTCGTCGGTCAAAAACTCGAGCGCTCGCAAAACGAATCGGCGGTAAATCGTTTTATCGCCGAGCGTTCGGAGCCGCCAAAGTTCGTCCGTTCCTTGCGCCAAGACCTTATTTTTCCCCAACGTCGCGACGACGAAAAGGGGCGTTTCTCGCTCCGTCGAAGCGTTTCGAGCGTTGAAAAGCGTCTCCGTCCCGACGCCCGGCGTCCAACCGCCCCAAACCCGGGTCAACTCGACGCCGTTTCCCGTTTCGTTCGCGTCGAGCGCCGTCCAAAAGGCCGCCAACCCGGCGAAAACGTCGCGACCGCGCGGCGTCGGCGCAAGTCGCCAACCGCCGTTTTCCCCTTCTTCGCCGCTTACCCCGTTTTCCTCCCCTTCCCCGGTCAACAAATTCGGCGCGAGCAAAGCCGCCAAACCTTCGCCGTTTTTCCCAGTTTGAAACGTTTTCGCGCCGCCGAGAAGCCAAACCGACGTTTCGCTTCCGTCTTGCGTCGCGACGTCGACGAGCGTTTGCGCTTTGCCGCCCCAGCGCTCGAACGAAACGTCGCCGATCAAAATCGCGTCGAACTCCGTCAACCGCCGCCGCGTCAACTCGCGAAGCGCGAGCGCCGTTTCGTCCGCCTCTCGAAGCGCGTCGTCCGCGCTGAAAAGGAGCGTCTTCAACTCGACCCCCTCTTCGCGCCGCAATAATTCGCGCAAATATCGATATTCGTACCGCGGTTCGTCGTCGATCAAGAGAACGTCGAGCTTTTTCGACTTCGCTTCGACGCGAAACGTCGCAGCGTTGTTAAACAAACAAAATTCAACAAAATCAGACGCCGCTAAATTCTCGGCGTTTTCAACCAAATTCGCGTTCGCCTTTTCCGCGTCTTTGAAATCCGCGGCAAAAAGAAAATAATCGAAGACGCCGTTTTTCTCCGGTTTCCAATCGCGCTCGACTTGAAAAACGCCTCTTCCGTCCGCGTCGAATTCGACTTCGACGACGCGTTCCCAAACGAGTTTCGCCGTCGACGACGCCGACGTTGTCGCCGCGTTCGCCGTCCCTTTTTCGCCGCTTCTTTCGACGGGCGTTTCCCAAAGCCGAACGACGGCGCGCCGCGTTTCACCAATCTTAACCTCTTGTCCCGCCGATACTTCGCTCTTTCCGTTTTCGAGTTGCAACTCGGCTCGCAACGTCGCGACGTTCCCCGGCCAAACGGTCGACGGCGCGTCGACGACGCCCCAACGCCAATCGAGCTTCCCCGCCGAAACGCCGACCGCGACGGCGTCGACGGCAACGTCGCTTTCCTTTTCGCCGTCGGAACCGCCCAATCCCTCGCCGTCGACTTCGTTCGCGCCTTCCGCCGTTGCGACGCCGCCGTTTTGAATCCCGTCCGAAAACAACAAAATCCGTTCGCGTCGTTGAACGCCGTTCTTTTCACCGTTTTCAAAGCTCCGCGACGCGCCGCTTGCCGCCAATTCCGACAAGGGCGACGTCGTCGCCGACGGCGTTCCGAGTCCGTCAAGTTCCCCGAACGACGCGACCGTCCGCCCGGAAAGGGTTCGCAACTCGGTCGCAAAGCCGCGCCGCCGCGCCGCGTCTTTCGCTTCCGCCGCCAACGCAACGCATCGGGCCCAAACCGTTTCATCGACGATGTTTCCGTCGACGTCCAACGGTCGCCGCGCGCTCGCGGAATCGTCCAACGTCAAAACGACGGTCGGTTTTTCCTCGACGCGGCGCGTCCAAACCGGGTCGACGAAGAGCGTCGCCGCCGCAAAAATAAAACTAAAACGCAAAATCGCGACTTTTTTCGACGTTTTCAAAAACGCCGACGCGCCGACGCCGCAAAAGAGAAGAATCGCGACGGCGGCGGCCAGTTCCCAAGCCGTTCGTTCGGTCGTCAACGTCCAGTCCATCGCGCTTCTCCCGTCTTCTTTTCGTTGCTTTCCAATTCAATTTCAGCGCCGTTTTCAAAAAATCAAACGCGCCGCGCCCGACGGCGTTTTCGGTCGCTTTTCTTCGTCGACGTCGTTACTTCGAAAATCCCGCCAATCCGACCCCGACCGCGACCAAAACCAACCCGCCGACGACCGCCGCGTTCAACGGCTCCCCGAAAAACGCGATCCCTAAAACCGACAAAACAAGCGTTTGCGACGCGGCGACGAGCGTCGATTTCGACGCGTAAATCCGCCGAATCCCTTCGATTTGGAAGTAAAAGCCGATCATATTCGCGACGCCGGCGCCGAGCGCGAGTCCCCAACACGCGGCGGGCGGCGCCAAAAACGCTCCGACGCCCCGTTCGAGCGTCAAAAACGTCGCGAAAATCACCGCTCCGACGCCGGTTACGGTTATCATCGCCAACGTCGTCGGCGTCCGAACCGCGTCCGGTTTTCCGTCCAACGTTCGGTCGCGCAACGCTTTACGCATCATCGTCATTTGCGTCGAATACCCGAGCGCGGCGCAAAAAACGCAAAAGAGCCCGAATCCGATTCGCATTTGCCGCCCCGCAATTTCGCCGGTTCCGTCCCCCGCTTGGCTCAATCCCAGGAGCGAAACGGCCAAAATCAACGTCAAAATCGCCGCCGCCTTCGTTTTCGTTACCTTTTCCTTGAGCCAAAACGCGCCGATCGCCGACGTTCCGATTAGTTGCAACGCTTGCACCAAGGGCGTCGCGAGCGCCAAGCCGATCGCCGCATACGACCAAAAATGCGGACGCGCGCCGACAAATTGGCACATAAACCCGGCGCCGAGAAGAAGCGCGACGACCGCCGCCGTCGGGAAGCGGTACCGCCCGTGCAACCATTGAATTAAAATAAACGGCGCGACGCAAACCACCGTCGTCATTTCCTTTACAACGAGCGACCAATCGGAGCTGACGTCCGAATACTCGGTCAAGCCGCGCATACAAAAAAGCGACGCGCTATAACACGGCGCCGAAATCAGCGCGCTCGCAAACCCGATCGCCTCGTCGCTCCAACGCCGCCCGAAAATAACCGCTCCTCCGGTTTCCGCCGCCGTCGTTTCCGTTTTCGACGGAGCGTTTTTCGACGTTTCCGCCTCGACCGGCGCCGCCGACGCTTCCGTTAATTCTCGCGCTTCGTCCATTTGCGTTCTTTCCCTCTTCTTTGCCTTCTCGCGCTTTGATTATTTCAATATTCGCGCTTTTTTCTATTTTATTCGCCGACGCGGCGTTTAAAAATGTTTATTTTCAGCGCTCTTTGCAATTTTTATCGACCGCGTTGTTTTTCGGCGCTTTTAAAACAAAATCAAACGTCCCCGCGACCGCCTTCGACGACGCGTTCCTCGTCGTTTTTGTCGTTATATTATATACGAAACGGCGGCGGCTCCAAGAGCGTTTCAAAAAATCTCGACTCGCCCGCTTTTAATTCCCGCGTCGGGGCGCTATAATAGGGGGAAATTCGACGCCGGACGCGCGGTTCTTTTCGCCGCCGCTCCGCCAATAATTGAACGAAACTAACGACCTTACCCCCGCCAACTTAGGAATCTCGCTATGCGCACGACGTTTTCCGCCGCCCGTTTGCTCGTCGGCGTCGCGCTCGCCGCTTTCTTCGCGGTCGGCTCGACGGCGCCCCCGTCCGCTTTCGCGCAAAATATTTACTCGATTTACTCCGCGTTCAACGGCCCGGACGCGCCGATTCCGGACGGCAAAACCGCCGAAGACGTCGAAAATTACGTCGGGCCGTCCGATTTCCTCCTCGACAAAGCCGGGACGTATTTTTACGTCGCCGAAGGAAACGCGGGCCGCCTCCGCCGCGTTCGCGCCGACGGAACGGCGGCGGCCGAGTCGATTCCGCTCCCGTTCAAGCCGAACAAAATGCGCTTTTTTCCGGGCGAAACGAAGCTCGCGATCGTCGGCGGCGGTCATAAAGGGCGTCTCGCGATCGTCGAAATCGCGCAAGCGTCGGAAAACGCCGACGCAACCCCGAAACCGCTTCCGCTTCGCGTCGTCGCCGATTACCCGATCGGGCACACGCCGAGCGACGTTTCGGTCAAGCGAACCGCCGACGGGCGCGAACTCGTTTACGCGACGCTCCAATTTGAAAACGCGGCGCTCGAAATCGACGCGGCGACCGGCAAGGTCGAACGCCGTTGGGACGTCGGGCGCGAGCCGTTTTGCGCCGAATTGACGCCGGACGGTCGCCGTTACGTCGTCGCGGGCCGCATTACCGACAAGCGCGCCAACGTCTCTTATTCTTGCTCGGCGGTTCGCGTTATCGACCTCGACGAGAACGAAGTCAAGAAAACCGACCTCCTCAACGGACACAACCTTTTGACGGACATGACGCTCTCGCCGGACGGCAAATTCGCGTTTATCTCGGCGGTTCAAGGGAATTACCTCTCCGTTACGAGTCAAGTTTCGGGCGGTTGGATCGCGGAAAACGTCTTCCTCGTCGTCGACGTCGAAACTTGCGAGTTCGTCGAAGTTTTCTTCCTCGACGACGAGCAACTCGGCGCCGGCAACCCTTGGGGGATCGCTTGTTCGGAAGACGGCAAGCGTCTCGTCGTTTCGTTGGCCGGAACGGACGAAATCGTTTTCATCCCGTTGGAACGCGTTATGAAGACGCTCGCCGACCGCCCGGAATGGGCGCGTCCCGGCTTCGGCGCCTATATGTACTCGTCGTTTGCGACCGGCGAAGTCCAGCTGCCGATTCGCCTCCGCGTCAAATTCGGCTTGAAGGGCTTGCGTCAAACGATCGTTCGCGGCGACGACGTTTACGTCCTATCTTATTTTGAAGACGCGATTTGCAAAGCGACGTTGAAACTGGCGCCGCCGTTCGAATATTACCCGAACTCTTACGTTTCGGTCGAAAACCCGCCGCGCTTGCTCCAAGCCGACGCCGCCGAAACGCCCGAAAACGCCGATTCGACCGCCGAACGTCCGGACGACTCCGCCGCCGAAGCCGCCGCGTTCGCGAAACTCGCCGCCGAAACCGCGTCGAACCCGAACGCCGGGCCGCCCCTCCGTTTCGTCGAACTCGAACCGCGCCGCCCGCTTAAAGGCGTCGAAATTACCCGCTCCTTCGCCCGTTTGGCGCCGAAACCGACGCTGACGACGCGCCGTCGCGGCGAAATCCTTTATCACGACGCGACCGCTTGCTTCGAACATTGGCAAAGTTGCGTTACCTGCCACCCGGACGCCCGCGTCGACGGTTTCAACTGGGACCTCCTCAACGACGGCACCGGCAACCTGAAAAACACGAAGAGTATGTTGCTCTCGCACGAAACGCCGCCGTCGATGATTTCCGGGATTCGCGCCGACGCGGAAACCGCCGTCCGCGCCGGGTTTACGCACATTCTCTTCAAAAACGCCGACGAAGAGAACGCTTGCGCGGTCGACGAATATTTGAGTTCGTTGCGTCCGGTTCCGAGTCCTTACCTCGTCGACGGCGAGTTGAGCGAATCGGCGAAACGCGGCAAAATCCTCTTCGAAAGCGACCGAACCGGCTGCGCGATTTGCCACCCGGCGCCGCATTACACCGACTTGCGCCTCCACCGCGTCGGATCGCAGGACGTCAACGACTACATCGACGCGTTCGACTCGCCGACGCTGATCGAAGTTTGGCGCACCGCCCCTTATATGAACACCGGCGAATATCTCACCGTCCGCGAACTGCTCCTCGAAGGGAAACACGGCGCCCGCGACGGTCGGCTCGACAAGCTGACGCCGCAAGAGCAGGACGATTTGATCGAATACGTCCTTTCGCTTTGATTATTGCGCCTTTTAAAGACTAATCAAAAACGCTCTCCTTTCCGACGTTTTTTAACGTTTTAACGTTTTGACGTTTCGCGTTCTCCGCCGTCGAAGTTTCGCGCTTCGGCGGCGGACGCTCGAACGTCGGAAAGCGGGCGTTTTCCGTTTCGCTTTCTTTTTGTTCCTCTTATTTTTCCGACGGAGGCCCCGATATGACTCGCCGCGTTTTGACCGCCGCGCTTTCGTTTTGCTTCGCGTTTCCTTTCATTTCCGCTTTTTCCGCTTTCGCCGACGAACCGGCGCCGACGCCGACGCCGACGTCCTCCGTTAAGCCGGTCGACGCGATCCGACCCGGCGAAATTTGGCTCGACGAATCGGGCGCCCGAATCAACGCGCACGGCGCCGGGCTCTTGATTTGCGACGGGCGTTATTGGCTCTTCGGCGAACACAAGGTCGAAGGCGAACTCGGCAACTCGGCGCAAGTCGGCGTCCACTGCTATTCCTCCGCCGACCTTTACAACTGGCGCGACGAAGGAATCGCGCTCCCGGTTTCGGACGACCCGGCCAGTCCGATCGCTCGCGGTTGCATTTTGGAGCGTCCCAAGGTTCTCCACAACGCTAAAACCGGCAAATTCGTCATGTTCTTCCATCTCGAAAGCGCGCAAAGTAATTATCGCGACGCGAAAACTGGAATCGCGGTCGCCGATCAAGTCGCCGGACCTTACCGCTTCGTCCGCGCGGAGCGTCCGAACGCCGGCGATTGGCCGTCGAACGTCGCCGACGCCGACAAAAAACCCCTCTCCGCCGACGAGCGCAAAGCGTTGGACGAAATGTTCGCGACCGGCAAAATCAAGACCGGTTGGACGCCCGATTATCCGACGAACCTCCTTTACCGCGCCGACTTCGAAGGCGGTCAGGAAGCTCGCGATATGACGCTCTTCCAAGACGACGACGGGCGCGCCTATCATATTTACTCGTCGGAGAGCAACGGAACGCTGCACATCGCGCCGCTGACCGACGATTACCTCGATTGGGACGGCCCTTACGCTCGCGCGTTCTCGGGGCGTTATTACGAAGCGCCTGCGATTTTCAAACGCGACGGCAAGTATTGGCTCTTCGCGTCCGACTGCACCGGCTGGGCGCCGAACGCCGCGCGGCTCGCCGTCGCCGACAATATCCTCGGCCCTTGGACGGAACTCGGCAACCCTTGCCGCGGGACGGAAGCGGAGGTCGCGAAGACGTTTTGGTCGCAAAGCTCTTACGTCCTTAACGTCCCGGAAAAGAAGATTTGCGTCTTTATCGGCGACCGTTGGAACCCGAAAAACGCGATCGACGGACGTTATATTTGGCTCCCGATTCAGTTCGACGAAAAGGGCGTTCCGTTCCTCGAATGGCGCGACGCTTGGCGGCTCGACGGCGCCGAAGTCGCGAAATAGAGTCGGTTAACGCCGCCGCTTAAAAACGCCGCTCGACCGTTTCCCCTCGTTGCGTTGAGAACGCGTCGAGCGACGTTTCGCCTTTTCTCGTCTCCGCGTTCTTTTTCCGCCGTCTTTCGTTCCTTCTCGTCTCCGCGTTCTTTTTCCGCCGTCTTTCGCTCTTTCTCGTCTCCGCGTTCTTTTTCCCCGTTTTCTTCCCGGCGACGCGGCAAAAACGTTCGGAAAAAATTTTTCGTCTTGCCGCGTTCGCTAAAAAACGCTATCTTTGAAAGGCGGCGCTCCGACGTTCGAGCGTTCGCCGACGGCTCGCCCCGGTTCCTCGGGCGCTAAATCCTCCCAATCCCCCCATTTTAACGAAACGGAAAATTCAACGATGTCCGACTCGCAACTCGAAAGCGTCCCGCCTTGGGAAGACGCGCTCGAAACGACGTCCCCCGAATACCCCGAATTTGACGGCGCCGCGTCCTCTTCGTTCGACGACGAGGCGGCGGAGCAAGCGGTCTTTGACGGCGGCGTCTCCGACGCGGACGACGAAACCGTCCCGCCGGAAAAAGAGCCGTTGATCGACGAAATCGCGTCGGAGTTCGTCGGCTTTTGGAACCGTCTCGTCAGCCAAACGAACTGGGAAAAGGGGAAAGTGATCCATTCTTGGCGAACGAAGCTGATCGAAGCCGGTCTTCCGCGCCAAATTTACTCGGACGAGTCGATCGCGCAGCGCATCGGGAACGTTTCGCCGCAACACGTCGGGCGCCTCCGCCGCGTTTACGAGCGTTTCGGCGACTCGGAACCGCTCCCGAATCTCTTTTGGAGTCATTACCAAGCCGCGCTCGATTGGGAGGACGCCGACGATTGGCTCCGCAAAGCCTCCGACGAAAAACTTTCGGTCGCGCAAACTCGCGTCGCTCGTTGGGAAAAATACGGCGCTCCGCCCGCTCGCAAGCCGAAGGAATCGGAAATTATCGTCGAAGAGCCGGACGCCGACGTCAACCCGTTCAACGACTCCGACGCCGATTTCGGCGCTTACGACCCGACCGACCCCAACGCCGACTATCCGCGTTCGAACGGCGGACGACGCGAACACGAGTCCGGCGACAAAACGATTTCTCCGACCGAAGGCGAACTCGGCGGCGATAAAGAGAAAAAGGCGAAAAAAGGCAAGAAAGACGCCGAAGTCGACCTCGGCGAGTTCGAAGGAGACGACGAGCCTTGGGAGTCGGAGCCGACGCGCCAATCGACCGCCGACGTTCTCGACGGAATGTCGAAACTCGACCCGATTCCGACCGACTTCGCGGAACCGTTCGAAGCGCTGAAAGTCGCGATTATGACCCGCAAACTCGCCGCTTGGGACGACGTGCAACCGGTTCAAATCGCCGCCTATTTGAGCGCGATCAAACGGCTTCTCGTTTCGGAAGACCGTTGAACCTTTTCGCCAAGGCGGCGTCGATCGCTTTTTAACGGGTCGCGTTAATCGCCGTTTCGGAAGGTCGCGAAAATCCCGACCAACGCCGTCGACGCGTCTTCCGACGTCGCCTTCGTTTCCTTCGTTTTCTCCATTTCCCGATTTTAACGCGTTTCCCTTTCCGATGCGCAACGTTTCCCGCTCGAAGTTCGCCCCGATTTCGCGTTCGACGCCGTTCGTCGCCCCGCCGACGTCGGCGCCGATCGGGACGCGTCGCGCCGGAAACGCCCCGTTTCCCCCCTCTCCGTTTTTCGGAGCCCCGTTTTTCCGCGTTCCGCTGTTTTTCGCGACATTTTTCCTCGCCGCGTTCGTTTTTCTCGCCGGAAACGCCGGTTGCGCGACCTTTTTCGACCAAATCCGCCCGAACGCCGCCGACCGCCGCTTCGCCGTTTCCTCGCCGCTCGGCCCGAAACGGAGTCAAAGCGCGACGCAAACCTTGAAGGCGCTCGGCGTTCCGGAAAAGAAAGTTCGCGTCCCGGAATTGGAACGTCTCCTCGCGGAGATCGACGCAAAACCTTCTCCCGAAGCTGTTTACGCTTACGTCGAATCGGCTTACCTCGAAGCGCGGCGGCTCGAAACGCGGCGCCCGGCCCTCGCCGTCGAAATTTACGCGACGTCGGCCCTTTACGCTTATCATTACCTCTTCAACCCGACGCTGCAAGAGAGCCGCCGTTCGACGATGTTCGACGCCCAAGCTCGCGACGTCGCCGTCCTTTACAACGGCTCCTGCGAACGCCTTTTGCGTCTCCTCTTGAAAGACTCGTCGACGCCGTTTCGCCCGGGTTCCCTTTGCCGTTTTCGGGGCGAGTCGGCGACGCTAACCGCTTACTGCCGCGTCGCTTCCGGTTCTTGGGCGCCGGAGGAGATCGAGTCGTTCGAGTTGGCCGCCGACCGCGAAGTCGAGGAGCTTTCGTTCGACTGCCGCCGCGCCGGACTCGGCGTTCCGTTGGTCGCGAAGCGCCGCGCCGACGCCGCCGTCGAGCGTCCGGAGGAGATTTATTACCCAACCGGCCTTCAGTTCCCGGCGACCGCGTTTTTGCGACCGAACCCGACCGCGCCGCTCGGCTCGATTCCGCCGCTCGACCCGAACGCCGACGCCGCCGAAATCGCCGAAGTCGACGCGGAGCTTAACGGCGCCGTCGCGATTCTCGAAATTTACGATCCGCTCGTTTCGTCGTTCGCGACGGTCGGCGACCGCGCCGTTCCGCTCGAATGCGACTTGACGACGCCGCTGGCGAGCTACCTCGCGTCGCCGAACCAACTCGCGTTTTCGAAAGGTCAAAAGGGCCTCCTCGACCCGGAAAAGCTCCTCGAAACGATTCCGACGCACTCGCCGACGCGGGAGCGGACGCTCCAAGGCCTTTATATGCTCCAACCTTACGACCCGGCGAAAATCCCGGTCGTGATGACGCACGGACTCGGTTCGTCGCCGATCACTTGGCTCGAAATGTACAATTCGTTGCGGAACGTCCCGGAAATTTGCGACAATTACCAATTTTGGTTCTACTTCTACCCGACCGGCCAACCGTTTTGGATTTCGGCGGCGCAGCTCCGCTCGGACTTGCGCGACCTTCGGGAA
>JAGBDD010000173.1 GCA_017937685.1 Thermoguttaceae bacterium
CAATCCGCTCGGAATCGGCGCGCCGAGCGTTCCCGCGTCCCCCGTTCCGACGACGTTGCAACTCGGCGGCGCTCCCAACGCCGCGCCCGCTCCGTCCGTCGCCGCGCCGACGAACGTCGAAACGTTGCGCGCGCAAATTCGAACGTTGGAAAGTCGCTTGCGCCAAGCGCCGACGACCGCCGCCGAGCAAGAAGAGCAAATGAAAATCGTCTCCGAACTCGCCGCGCTTCAACGTCAAATTCAACAAGCGGAAGCGACGGCGGGCGACTTCGCGACGTATCGCCGCAACCGCGCCGCGCAAGAAGGGGTCGATCTCGACGCCGCGTTGGACGCCAACTTAAACGCGAATCCAAATCCGCTCGCCGCGCCCAACGGCGTTCCGTCGACGCTCCCGAACGCCGTCGCTCCGTCGCCGACCGCCGCGATTCCGCTCGCGCCGGGGGAAGCCGAGTTGCTCCGGGCTCAAAAGGAAGAGTTGACGCGACAATATCGCCAACTTCAACAAACGATGCGCGCTCTTTTGCCAAGCGACGAAGCTCTCGCGGAGTCGTTGCGAACGGAGCAAACGACGCTCTTGAACCAACTTAAAGAAATCGACGAACGTTTGACGAACGCCCCGGCGGCTCCGACGACGCCCGCTTTCCCGAACGCGCTTCCGAATCTCGGCGGCGATTTTACCGACGCGATTCCGCCGGAAAACCGCCTTCCGTCGGCGACGACGCTCGGTTTGATCGGCGGAAACGACGTCGCGGCGAAGATGCAAAAAGCTCAAGAAGCGGCGGAAATTTTGCGTTCCGTCGGGCTCGTCAACTTGGCGGGACTCGCGACGGCGGAAATTCCGCGTTTGGCCGACCCCAATTTTGCCGAAACTCGTTACGTCCCGGGAACTTGGACGGAAGGCGCCGGGCTCGCCGAAGAGCGTTACAATCCGTTCCAACAAATCTCAAAGGACGAAATCGACGCGATCAAAACGTCTATCGACGACCTGAAGGCCCGCGTCGACTCGCTGACCGAGATTATGTCGAACGTCGAAACGCAGTTGAAACTCTTAACGCGCCAAACGGTCGACGCGCAACCGTCGCCCGCCGTCGTTCCGACGCCGGAAACGCCCGCTCCCTCGACCGACGTTCCGGAAGCGCCGCTCGCCGAATAAGCGCGGCGCTCCAAGAAATCGCAATCTAAAAAAACGCGCCCTCCCGCCGAATCGAGCGTTAACTCGACTCGGCGGGAGGGCGCGAACCGTCTAAAGGCATTTTTCAGCGTTATTTATTTCTCGGCGGTCTCCGACTCGGCGGCCTCCGGAATCTCGCAAACGACGCGGAAACCGACGTTAAACGAGCCTTGCCAAGGTCGCAGCGACGTTCGGTATTCGCTCCGAGCGTTGATCGGGCGGTCGTACCAAGAGCCGCCGCGGACGACGCGTTCCCCTTCGGCGCTCGCGGCGTCGCCGTCCGCCGTCGGATTCGGTTTCGCCAAGCTCGAAGTCCATTCGGAAACGTTGCCGTGCATATCGAAGAGCCCCCAAGCGTTCGGCTCGTACTTGCGCGGTTTTTCGGACAAGAATCCGCCGTCCTCGACGTTCGCGATTCTCGGAATCCAATGGTCGAACTCGGCGCCCCGCTCCAACTTGATTTCCTTGAAGTACTGATGGCAAACGAAGTTGCGCAGCGTCGCGTCGGCGAGGTTCGCAAAACGCGAAAAGTCCGCGTCGACGGCGCCGTAATTCATCGACGTCGCCGTTCCCGCTCGGCAAGCGTACTCCCACTCCGCTTCGCTCGGAAGTCGGAACGTTTGACCGCTCGCTTCGGAAATCTTTTGACAGAAAGCGTTTGCGTCGTTCCAGGAAACGCGAACGACCGGCAGTTCCGGCCCGTTGACGTAAAACCCGCGAACGCCGAATTGGAACCCGTGCCGCGACTCGACGCCGGAGTCGTGCGACGGCTCGACCAGCTCGTAAAGCGCGTTGGTCGTCTCGTCGACGCTCATCCAGAACGAACGCTTAATCTCGACGACGCAAGGCTTTTCGTCGTCGTAACGCGGCCCGTCCGGCGACTGCGCGCCCATTACGAACGTTCCCGCCGGAATCAAACGGAATTCCATTTTCAACCCCGGAATCGGTTCCAAGACGGTCGTCGTTTTCGTTCGGTCGCCGAAAAGACGCTCCGCTTCGTCCGCTTGCCGTTTTTTCGCTTCCGGCGCGTCGAACGCCCAATCGAGGAGCGGCGCCGCGGCGGAAGTCTTTTTCTTTTCGAGCGTTGCGAGCGCGGCGGCGCGAACGGCTTCCCCGTCGGCGAAGGGCGCGACGTCGTTCGGGCCCGCGGCGAACGGATTCTTCGGGATCGCGCTCCAATTCGTTTTCGTCGTTTCGGCGGCGACCTTCGGGTCCCAAGTCGTCGGACGTTTGACTTCTTGGTCGACGCCGCCGCTCTTGTACAGCTCCATCACGTCGCGACGCAACTTGTTCCAACGCGCCGCGTTCGCAGAGTCGCCCTGTTCGCCCCAATAGCCGTGATACGGCGCGTTGAGGTCGATCCAAGTCAAGAGCCGATCCCAAGACTCCGCGTCGAGCCGAACGCCGTAATGCCCTTTGAGGAGCAGTTTGTACAAATCGGTCGTTTCCGCGCCAAACTCCGTCGGCATAAGGAGATGGTAATCGCTTTCCATCCCCGGACGGCGGACGTAACGGTGCAACGCGTCGTAACTCGTCGACCAATTGCCGGGCCGAATCGAAACCGGGAAATACGTTCCGTATCCCTTAATATTCTCCAAACCGCGCAAGTCGAACGCCCCGAGCGGCGCGCTTTCGTCGCCGTTATGGCAGGCGACGCAGTAACGGTCGAGAACCGGCTGCACCTCGGCGCGGAAGGAAAAACCGCGACTCGGGCCGCGCCAATATTCGATTTCGCTCGTTTTCATCCGTTGCACGACGGTCGGGTCGAGCGAACTCGGCGAAACGCTGTTCTGATCTTCGTGGCAACCGACGCACGAGAGGTTTTCGCCCGGCATCGCGGTGAACCAACTGCGCATAATTTGCAGGGCTTTCCCGTTTTCGTCGAGCGGCTGAATCGAAATCGGCGTGTTCGCCGGAACCTTAAAGAGGGCCGAACCGTTCGGCTCGACCGGCACGACGCCGAGCGTGTTGCGCACGTCGCACGGCCCTTCCGCGCCGACGCCGCCGATCGTCCCGCCCATATTCGGATAAAGATAGTTGTAAGTGAAGAGGCGCAAGTACTTAACCGTACCGCGCGGCACGTTCTTCAAACCGTCGCCAAAATAAATGTCGGCGATGAAAACGGTCGCGTCGTCGCGGCTTTCGTCGATACGATCCTCGACGACCGGCGGACGTTCCGTCGGGCGCAACGGGATCGGCTCGAAGTGCGCAAACCCTTGCTCTTTCGAGAGTAAGATCATATTGTCGTCCGTGTCGACGAGGTAAATGCCCCAACCGTCTTGCGCGTTGAGGCGAGCGGACGCGAGGTAATAATCGCCGTCGAGCGGGAACGGATGCAAAAATTTCGGCCAAGCTTCGTTGACAAGCGTGTCGACGATCAGCGTGTCGTCGTATTTCGGGTCGGTTTTCGACGCAACGACCGGCGTTTTCGCGCAGATGCGGCGAACGGCGCCGGACCCCTCTTTCCGCCCTTTGCGCACGTCGAAGAGAACGAGTTCGCCCATTCGCGGAACGCCGTGGTGCCCGGTAACGATCGCGACGAATTTCGTCGGTTCGCCGGGAATCGGACGCGCGTAAAACATCGAGTTCGGCCAATAGGAGTTCGTGCCGTAAAACGAGTTTTGGTTCGTGCCGTCCGGGTTCATCTGGAAGAGCAGGCGCGAGTGCGCGTGCGGAATGTCGGCGTATTCCCAACGTTGGTAAAGGATTCTGCCGTCTTCGGTTACGGTTGGATGCCAGTTGTGTTCTTGGTCGAACGTCAAACGGCGAATCGTCTTCTTTTCGTCGGCGTACATTCGATAGGTGTTCGTAACGCGGGTCGACCCGTTGACGCAAGGCACCGCGATGTAACAGGCGCTCGACGTGTAAACGATCGACTCGTCCGGCAGGTAGCAAGCGTCGTAAGAGTTGGCGTCGGGCAAGTTAGGAAGCAGCTCTTTCGCGGGCGTTCCGACGATTTTTTCGCCGTCCTTTTCCAATTTCGTTTCGAAAACGTTCCACTGTCCGTTTTCGCGCGTCGAGCTGAAGAGGACTTTTTCGCCGTCGAAATGCAGGTCGACGTCGCCGACGAACGCCGGTTTTTCCGGACGGTAAACTTCGCGCGGAACGGCCGGATAACGCGCCGAACCGTCGAGCGTTAGTCGGTAAAGTCCGTCGTCGAACGCCTTAGGATTGAGCGCGCTGTTGCTGACCCAGTTGTTGACGAGGCCGAGATGGCGAGCGTTGCGCCGCACGAAGAGAATATCGTCGAAGTCGAAGAGCGGGTTCGCCCGCCCCAAACGCGAGTAAAGGCGGACGTCGGCGAGAAATTCGCGAACAAACGCTTCCTTATCCGCGTCGGACGGTTCGCCGGAAAGTTTTGCTTTCCAAGCGTTTAAGCCGTTCAAACGCGCGTCGAACGTTTCCGCCAGCGTCGCGAAATCGGGGCCGAATTTTTCCGCGACTTCGTCTTCGCCGAACCGCTCCGTCAACGTCGCCAAGAGTTTTCGGCTCTTTTCGAGCAAAAGGCGACGCCGTTTAACGTCGACTTTAAATTCGACCGTAAAGTCCGCGGGCGCCTCGACTTCCGCCGAGCGAGCCGCTTTTTTCGACGCGATTCGAACCGCCAGCGGAGCCGCCGCGACGCTCTTTTCTTCTTGGGCCGCGAACATCTCCGGCGAGTACGTCAACTCGTTGTTCCAGTTGGGTTTAAGCGTTTCTTGCGGGAGAACTTCGACGCTCAATTCCTCTTCCGGAACGAGCGCGGCGGCGGTTTCGAGCCCGAAGTGATCTTCGAACGTTTCGCCCGACTCGCCCTTGCGAGCGCGGTCGACCGCCGGGTCTCGCGTCTCAAAGTTCGCGTTGGCGCCGTACTTAAAATCGACCGCGGCGCGGGGCGTCGTCCAATCGACCGGCCCGTCGAATCGCGGCGACAAGCGGAAAGCGACGATATGCGAAATGCAAGTTTCCCGCGAAAACGACAGAACGCGTTCCCCCGCCTTCGCTTCGAACTCGGCGACGTCGCGCCAAGCGGCGGTCTCGGAGTTCCAACTTCCGGTCGTCTCGGCGAGCGCGTTCGTCGCCAGCGTTTCGCCGTCGAGGTAAAAC
>JAGBDD010000174.1 GCA_017937685.1 Thermoguttaceae bacterium
CGCGGTCGGACAGGTCGCGTTCGCCGGAGCCGATTCGACGAGAGCCGCTCGAGTCGCGTCCGCCGATTACGCCGCCGAGCCGACGACCGACGCCGAACCGCCGGTCGAATCGCCGACCGACGAACTCGTTTCCGGAAGCGGAACCCTCGCCGACCCGTTCGCCGCCGCGACCGAAGATTTCGTCCGTCCCGGCGAACGCCTCGTCGCGAACGCTCGATTCGGAAGCGGAGGCCGACTCGAAACGGAAAACGGCCGCGTTTACGCGCTTCGCGCCGTCGAAAGTCAAAACGAACCGTTCGCGTTCCTCAAAAAACTCGGTTTCAACGCCGTTCTGCTCTCGACGCCGCCGACCGCCGCGCAACTGAAAGAAGCGAACGACGCGAAAATTTGGCTGATCGCCCCCGCGCCGATCGGCTCCGAAACGGTCGCTTTCGTCGATTTCGACGCGAAAACGCCGCCGACGGAAACCGCGCCGCCCTCCGGCTCGAACGATTATTTCGCCGGAACCGCCGCGACCGACGCCTACGACCCGGTTCTCCTTTGGTACGCCGGCGCTCTGAAACGCTCCGAACTCGACGCGTTCCGCCGTCAAGCCGCGCAAATTCGCAAACTCGACCCCCGGAAACGCCCGCTCGTCGGCTCCGTCGTCGACGGTCTCGACGAGTACTCGCAAGACGGCGGGCTCGACGCGGCGTTGCTCAACCGAAGCCCGATGCAAACGTCGCTCGATTTCAACGCTTACGGCGATTGGCTCGTCGACTGTCAATATCACTCGACCAACCCGAGCGTCGTTTTTTGGTGCCAAATTCAAACGCAACCTTCTTTCGGCGCGCTCCGTCAACGTCAAGCGTTCGGCGTCGTCGAAGAGCCCCCCGCCGTCGTTTCGTTCGAGCAAATGCGGCAACAAGCGCGTTTCGCGCTCCGCGCCGGATGTCGGCACCTGATTTTCGCGTCCCGTTCCCGACTCGACGCGAAAGACCGAGCGACGCAGTACCGCGCCGCCGCCGTCGAACTGTTGAACCTCGAACTGCAGACGCTCGCCCCTTGGACGGCGCTCGGCGTCGCCGAACGCGAAACGACGCGCTCGAACTCGCCGATTTTAGGCGCCGTCGTTTCCCGCGCTCGACACGCTTCCCTCGTCGCGCCGATTTCCCTTGAGCGGAACAACCAATTCGCGATGGGGCAAACGGCGGTCAACAACTGGTCGGCGACGATCGCGACGCAAGAAGGTTACGCGCCCGATCTGCTCCTTCCCGGCGCCCTGCGCAAAGTTTACGCGACGCGACGCGCCGGAGGCTCCGCGTTTACGCTCGACGAAGGAAGCCTTAGTTCGCTCCTCGTTTACACCCAATCGGACTTGACGACCCGTTCGACGGCGGAACGCGCCGCGACCTTCGGCCCGCGAACGGCCGAATTGGCGATCAAGTTGGCGCGAATGCGGCTCGACCTTTACGAAGAAACCGTTTATCGCCTCCGCCGCCTCGAAGAACGAGGCGCGGCGCCCCGATCCGCCCCCCGTTCGCCGAATCTCGGTTCCGTCGTCGAAAAAGCGAACGCCGCGCTTCTGCAAGCCGACCGTTATTTAGAGCTTCGCGACGATTCCGAAGCCTATTTAGCGGCGGAAAGAGCGACCCGCGAACTCCGCGCGATCGAACGTCAATTTTGGAGCGACGCGACCCGCAACGAGTTGACCCGTCCGACGACGCCCCTTTCGACGTCGTTTTACGATATGCCGGAGTACCTCGAACTTTACGAAAAAATCCTTTCCGGCGCGATTCGACCGACCGGCGACAACTTGATTCGCGGAGGCGACTTCGAAAGCGCCGCGACTTGGAGCGACGGCAAATGGCGTTTAAACTACAACGCGTCGCCGTCGATTAACGCCAACGTCGCGTTGGAAAACGTCGCCGCTCGCTCCGGCTCGAACGGTTTGCGCGTCGTCGTTTCGGCGCCGCCCAACCGCGCGCCGGTCGAAGCCGAGTCCCCCGCCGCGACGCTCGAAACGGAGTTCCCAACTCGCGTCGGTCAAACGATTTGCGTTCAAGGCTGGATCAAGATTCCGAAAACGTTGACCAATTCGGTCGACGGCGTTAAAATTTACGACGACCAAGGGGACGAGGCCCTCGCGCTTCGTTTTCGCGACGCGACCGATTGGCGCCGCTTCGCCTTTTACCGCCGCGCGATCAACGACGGAACGACGCGCCTTCGTTTCGAGTTTTCCGGAATCGGCGAAATATTTCTCGACGACGTCGTCGCGCGAGTCGTCGAATAACGCCGTTTCCGTCGACCCGGTCAAGAGCGCGTCGCCGAATCGGGCCGTTTTATCGCCGACCTTCGGAAGTCGCTCGAGTCGGCGCGACGGTCGGGAGCGGCAAATTCGGCCCCGCGTCGCTCGTTTCCAATCTTTCCGCAACCTCCGTCGATTCGGGCGTTTCCGCCTCTTCAAACGTCGCTTCGAACGTTTCGAACGACGTCGTTTCGCTTTCTTTTTCCTTTTGTTCGTTCGTCGTCGACGCCGTTTTGTCGGAAGTCGGCGAAACGACCGGCGGCGCCTCGTCGACGGAGGTAATCGGGCGAGCCGCGCGTCGAACGTCCGGAACGGCGCTCGGCAAATTCGGCCCCGTCGCGTCCGCGCTCCTTGCTTCCGTCGTCGTTCGACTCGTCAAACTCGGCGCGAAGTCGGCGGCGTCCCGACTCGTTCCGCTCGGTTCGCAACATTCTCTTTTTTCGACCTTTACGTCCGTCGTTTCCGTCCGAAACGTCTCGACCGTTTCAAACGTTTCGACGTTTGCGCTCGGCTCGCGCGCCGTCGTTTCCTCCGGCAAATACCGCGTCGAAACCGGAACGACCGTCTTATAAACCGGACGCATCACTTTCGTCGTTTTCGGAACTTGCCTCGCGACGCGCTCGACATACGGCTCGCGAACGATTTCCGTTACCGTTTTATACGTCGTTACCGGCGTTTCGCGAATCTCTTCGGTTGTTTGCGTTCGGAGGACGCGCGTCGGGGTCTTTTTCACAACGCGTTCCGTTACCGGCTTATACGTCGTTACCGGAACGACTTCCGTTTGGGCGTCGCGAACGTAAACGGTCGTCGGTTCGCTCACCGTCCGCTCGACTTGAACCGGTCGAAACGTCGTTCGCGTCGTCGGAACGTTTTCGACGACGGTTTCCGGAACATACGTCGTTACAGGAACTTGCGTCGCGACGAGGTTCGGGCGATAAACTTTTTGCGCGCGGTACTCGGTCGGCTCTTGCGTCGGCGTCCAATAGAGCCCCGGGAGGCGATACCGCGTTCGCCCGGTCGTCGGATCCCAATAATCGCCGCCGCAACGCCAACGGAGACAACACCTTTCGCGCCCCGGAACCGCCGTTATTCGCGTTTCGAAACCGCCGTAATCCCGCGTTTCGGTTCGATAGGTCGTCGTCGGGCGGTTGACGACGTAACTCCTTTGGGCCATTACCGTTTCGACGACCGGTTGATTGACGGTTTCGACGATTTTTCGTTCCCGCATTTGCACGACGGGGCGCAGCGTCGTTCGCGTTCGCGTTTGCGTCGACGTTTCCGGAACATACCGCGTTACGTCGTAAGTCGTTTCTTTTTCGACGGTTTCCCAAACGGGACGCTCGACTTTCACCTTCTCGCGCTTAATCGACGTTTCCGGAACTTGACGCGTTATCGTTTTGTCCCGATACCGCGTTACGTTATCCCAAACGGTCTCGTAAGTCGTTATTTCTTCCTCCTTATACTCCGTTTCGACGCAAGTCGTCGACGCCGCGCCGCAAGGAGCGCAAACGTCCGAGCAAGTCGCGACGCTCGAACAAACGTCGGCGCAAGCGTTTCCGCAAACGCCGTTCGTTCCGCAATCCGCAACTTCCGCCGTCGAGGCGACTTGCGTTGGATAACCGGCGCTCGCGACCGTTTCCGTCGACGCGCAAACGGTCGCGGGCGTCGGCGGCGTCCAAGTCGCGCAAACCGGCGCCGACGCTATCGGAGGACTCGGAAAACTCGAGCAAGCCGTCGAACAAACGGCTGTCGTCCCCGTCGTCGACCAAACCGGTCGAGCGGCCGCGACCGTTCGCGGAACCGCCCAAACGCTCGTCGACGGAGCGCAACCGACGACCGTCGGCGCGTAAAACGCTCGAACGCTCGGCGCCCGTCGCGCTTCCCGCCAACGTCGCCAAAAGCATTGCGACGCGCCCCGATCCGCCGCGCCGAGCGCCAACGCCGCGCTCGCGAAAAAAACGCCCCAAACGACGACGCGACGCCGTCCCTTGCGCCGCCGTCCGCCGTTTCTTTCCTTCTTCTCCCCGACGTTCGATTCGCCGTTCGCCGAACGCGACGCGGGAGTCGTCCCGCCGTCGAACCTTTCCGCGCTCGCCGACTCGGCGTTTTCTCCGCCGACGCGCGCCCAATTCGCCGTTCGCGACGCGAACCCGGCGAAAAAATTTTGTTTTTTCTCCCGGAAATGGGACGCGCGTTTTCTCGTCATGTTGATTTCTCCTTATTTTTCGTTAAAATAAAAGAAAGCGCGTTCCGCGAACGCGTCGCCAAACGTTATTTAAGAAAATTTCGCAATTTTCCTAAACCGCGCCGACCGCCTAACCGCTCTTTCCGTCGTCCAAGCGACGCCGGTAATCTAGTTTTTTCGCCGCAAAAGCGTCAAAACCGGAAAATTTTCCCGTCGTTCCCGCGCCAACGCGCGTTTTTTCCTCCAAACGCCGCCCGCCGCCCAACGCCGTTTATGTTTACGTCCGAAATCGGCGTCGCCCGTTTCCCTTTTGCCCTCTTCCGCAGAAAGACGATGAGCCTTCCTTTCGACTCCAACCGATTCGCGCCCGACGCCGTCTCGACGCGTTCCCCCTCGTTCCTCGAAGCCGCGGCGCTCGGCGTCGCCCCCGTCGAAACGCCGCCGGAGCGCCCGCCTCTCGACGACGCCTCGACGCGCCGCTTCGCCGACGTTTACCGCCGCCTCGTCGTCGAAATTGAAAAAGCGTTCGTCGGGCAACGCGAACTCGTCGTCGGAACGCTCGTCGCTCTTTTTTCCGGCGGACACGTTCTCGTCGAGAGCGTCCCGGGCCTCGGCAAAACCCTTTTCGCGCAAGCGCTTGGTCGCGCGCTCGGCTGTCGTTTCGCTCGCGTTCAGTTCACGCCGGACTTGACGCCGTCCGACGTCGTCGGCGCGCTCGTTTTCAACGCGAAAACGCAGGAATTTACCTTCCGTCCCGGCCCGATTTTTACGCAAATCCTTCTCGCCGACGAAATTAACCGCTCCCCCGCCAAGACGCACGCCGCGCTCCTCGAAGCGACGCAAGAAGGCGCCGCGACGGTCGACGGAACGTCGCGCCCCCTCCCGCGTCCGTTCTTCGCGATCGCGACGCAAAACCCGATCGAATCCGAAGGAACGTACCGCCTCCCGGAAGCGCAGCTCGACCGCTTTATGTTCAAGCTCGTCGCCGACTACCCGAGTTTCGAAGAGGAACTCAAAATTTTGGTCGCGCACGGGAAAAACGTCGATATGCAAACGAAACTCGACGCGATCGAACCGGTTCTTTCCGCCGACGAAGTTTTGGAGCTAACCGCGCTTGTTAACGGCGTTTACGTCGCTCCGCAACTATTCGATTACGTCGCGAAAATCGTTCGGGCGACCCGCGATTTCCCGCGCCTCGCTTTCGGAGCTTCGCCCCGCGCCGGGCTCGCGCTCGTTCAAGGCGCCCGCGTCCTCGCCGCCTTCCGCGGTCGCAATTACGCGACGCCGGACGACGTCGCGCCGCTCGTTTTGCCGACGTTGCGGCACCGCGTCATTCTGTCGCCGGAAGCCGAGATCGAGGGCCGCCGCGTCGACGACGTTTTAACGGCGCTCCTTCGTTCGATCGAAACGCCGCGACTTTAACCCTTGCCGCTCCTAACGTTCCGTTCGCTGCGCAACGTTTTTTTTTTCAGACCGTTAACCGTTAAACCGACGAAAGCCCCGTCCGATGGCCGACCCGTTCACTCGATTAATCGCTATTTCGCAACAAACGGAACGCCTTTTAGAAGAACGTTTTGGAGCGCAAGGGCGCGGACTTCACGAAAAACTGTCGTCGGTAGCCGACCGCGTTCCGGAAAAAATCCAAAAAAAGATTCGTTTCATTGCGACAATCCGCAACAAAGCGACGCACGAGGACGTCCGAATCGCCAAGGAAAACCTCCCCGCCGTTCGACAAGCGTTCGCCGAAGTCCTTCCGGCGCTCGACGGCGGCGCTTCCCAACGTCGCGCCGCGCTCCGCAAAGCGTTAATTGCGCTCGGTTTAATCGCGGCGTTTGCGGCGTTCCTCGCGCTCCGTTGACGCCGCGTCTCGAAGCGCCGTTTTTCCCTTAATCGTTAACCGTTATCAATCGTCGACTTAGAAAAGAACGTCAAATGATCGATTTTTGGGCGCGTCTCGACGAATCGGACGTCGAAAAATACGCGAAAACGTTGATTCTTCCCGACTATATGTCGCACTTAAACCTCCGTCCCTTCTCGATTTCCGAACAGCGCGAGAGCGCGAGCGGTCGCGAGCCGTTGACGCTTCTTTACGTCGGCGACGGTCGCTTGGAAGAATTGGAACTCGAACCGGAGCGCGACGCCTTGCCGTTAATCGCGTCCCTCGACCTCGGCGTCGACGTTAAAAAAATCCGTCTTCCCAACTCCGGCGCTTGCTGGACTTGGAACAATTACGGCCCATCGCATCCGTTCTTTTCTCGCCCGCTCGACTCGGAAAACGACGCAATCGCGCCATCCGACGACGTCGCGTCGCCGCGTTGCCTCCGCGTTTATTTCGAACCGCGCGAAACAACGTTTTCGCGAACCGCAACTTTCGACGCGCAAGACGCTTACGTTAGCGTTTCTCGGCGCGAAATATTCTTTTCTTGGCGCGTTTTGCAAGCCTACTTGGAAGCGCGTTGTCGCGATTTGCTTATCGACTTTTGCGCGACAGCGGATAACAATCAAAACAACGACGCGACGCAACCCGAAGCGCCAAAACCGTTTATCGCGAACCAAAACGCGGAGGACGCGCCCGACGACGTCGTATCGACTACCGTGCGTCCGCTCCGCGTCGATTTCGCTTGGGACGCCGATTTCCGCCCCTTCGACGCGAATTACGCCGAACCTCAATCCGTCGACGTCGCGTCGCCAAACGTCGCTTCCTCCGTTCCAGCCGACGCTGCAACCTCCTGTCGAAACGACGCTTACGCTCGACGCTCCGACGTTTCCCGTCGCGCGGCGAAAGAGCCGTCGACTCCGCCCCCCTTCGATTTTGAAGTCGACGATCAAAACGTTCGCTTCCGTTTCGGCCCGCTCGCCGGTTCGCTCGTCGCGGCCAACGGCGAAACGTTCGAGGACGCGATTCGATTTTCCGGGTTGCGCCGTTCGCTAACCCGTTTGGCCGACTACGTTTACTACGACCCGCAAAACGCCGCGCCGGTTCTCGACGAAACCGGCGTCCGCTTGCGTTTAACGCCCGTCGCCGATAACGCAACTTCCGAAAACAACGACGTTTAAAGTTCCAGTTCGGTTCGACGTTCCTTTTTTCGCTTCGAAGCCGCGCCAACGAAAAAATCGCTCGCCCCGCCCCGAAAAACATTTCAATAATTTTGACTTTTTCAATTTTTTTGCGAAAAAGTCAAAAAATTCGAACGCGCCTCTTATTAACTAAACGGCGCTTAAAGTTCGATTAAGCGACGCCCCGCCCCTCTCGTTAATTGTTTTTTTTGCAAAAAATATTGAAAAATTTGCGAAAAAAAACTAAAAAACGCCCGACGCGCCCTCTTATTAGCGCAACAGCCGCTAAAACTTGATCCGCCGACGATGGTCGGCCCCCCTTATTTAAAGAGAAAGTAACAATGTTTACCTCAACCGAATCCCCAAACGGCGATATTAAAGTCGTTCCAACCGGCCCCGCGACCGGGGCGCTTTACGTCGACGGTCGTTCGCCGATTCGCGTTTTCGGCGTCGACTCGATTCGCAAGTCCTTCGGCGAAGAGACCTTGCGCCAAGCGATTAACGCGCGCCGAGCGCCGGGCGTCGTCGACGTCGTCTTAAACCCCGACGCGCACGTCGGTTACGGCGCTCCGATCGGTTGCGTTATGGTTTCGCCGACGCACGTTTACCCGGGCCCGGTCGGCGTCGACATTAATTGTTCGATGAGTTTGCTTCAATTTGAACTCGACGCTAACGCTATCGCCGACAAGCGTTTGCGACGCGCGCTCGTCGACGCGATCGAGCGTCGCGTTCCGACCGGCGCCGGTTATCGGGAAGCGCCGCTCGGACGCCGCTTCCCGACCGAAATCGTCGAACGCGCCCTCGTCGAAGGCGCGACGCCGGAAATCTGCGCGTTACTCGACGTCAACCCCGATGGGGCGAACCGTCTCGAAGACGCCGTCCGCGTCGGAAGCGACGGAAGCGTCGAGTCACTCGCAAAGCGACTCGACGTCGTCAAAAGCGCCGGAATCGTCAAAAACTACGACGCTAAACTTTCGCAACTAGGGAGTTACGGCGGCGGCAACCACTTCGGCGAATGCGAAATCGTTCGCTTTGCCGACGCCGAAAAGCGGAATCCGACCGTCGCGCGCGCATTCGGCCTCGTCGACGGCGGCGTCGCGTTCCTCTCGCACTGCGGCTCGCGCGGTTTCGGCAACGAGCTGGCTCGGGCGCAGTTCGCGACGCTCCAACGCAAGTTCGAAACTTGGGGAACGCCCTTCCCAAGCGGCGATAAACAGTTGGTTTACGCGCCCTTAGGAACGCCGGAAGCAAACGATTATCTCGACGATATTACGCTCGGCGCCAACTTTGCGACGCTAAATCACCTCGTTATTAATTCGCTCGTCGCTGAGGCGTTCGCGGAAGTGTTACCCGGCGTCGCGGCGCGCTTCGTTTACTTCGTCAGCCACAACTTTGCGCGACGCGAAATCCTCGACGGCGCGCCGGTTTACGTTCACCGCAAGGGCGCGACGCGAGCTTATCCGGCGAATCATTTCGCGCTCAAAGACACGCCGTTCGCGGCGACCGGCCATCCGATTTTGCTCCCCGGCAATCCGACGCAAGGCTCGTCCGTTATGGTCGCGCTCGAAGGCGCAAAAGCGAGTTGTTACAGCGTTAACCACGGCGCCGGACGCGCGCTCGGACGGCGCGAGGCGGTTCGAACGCTCAACCAAGCGCAAATCGACGCGGAACTCGCCGCCGCCGATATTTTGACAAATTGTCGCCAATATCCCAAAGACGAAGCGCCCGCCGCGTACAAAGATTTCAACGAAGTCTTGCGCAGCGTCGAGGAAGCGGGGTTAGCGCGCGAAGTCGCTCGTTTGAAAGCGGCGTTCGTTATCAAAGACGCCGATAAAGCGGACGATTAACGGCGCGATTCCGTTAAATTTTCCCTTATCTCGGCGCCGATTTTTCGCCGCGCCTTGACGCCGCCGCGCCGAGCGTTATATTATTATATTAATAGAGAAGGCGCGGCGCCGCTCGACCGTTTTGCGCCGTCGCGACCAACGATCAAAACGCGCAACCCCTTATTTTGGAGGTTTTACAATGTCGATTTCGCCGAAAATGGAAGCGGCTATCAACAAGCAAATCAACGCGGAATTTTACTCCGCTTACCTGTATCTCGCGATGTCTTGCCAAGCGGACGCGCTCCGTTTGAAGGGCGTCGCCAACTGGTTCAACGTTCAATACCAAGAGGAAGTCGCGCACGCGACCGGCTTTTTGAACTATCTGCAAGACCGCGGCGGTCGCGTCGTTCTCGAAGCGATCGAAGCGCCGCAAACCGAATGGCCGAACGCCGTCGCGATGTTCCAACACACTTGCGAACACGAAGCGCACGTTACGTCCTTGATCAACGACTTGGCCGCGCTCGCGCTCGAAGAAAAAGACTTCGCCGCGTCGCAATTCCTCAACTGGTACGTCAACGAACAAGTCGAAGAAGAGTCGACCGCCGACCAAATTCTCGGCGATATGACGCTCGCGCAAAACGACGGCGGCGCGATGTTGACGCTCGACCGCGAGTTGGCCGCCCGCACGTTCGTCGCGCCGGTCATCGGCTGATCTTCGGTCGACGCAACCGGGCGCCAAGTCGACGGTTAAACGCCGACTTCAACGAAAAAACGCCGCGACGTTTCGAAAGCGTCGCGACGTTTTTTTTTTCGTTTTCAACGTCATTAACTAGCGTCGTTTAACGTTTTACGTTAAACGCGGATAACGTTCCCTTCCTTGCGGGGCGGCGGCGCCGGGAGCGGGTCGGCGGCGTATCCGAGCGCGCAGAACCCGACGCCGACGTACCCCTCCTCGACGCCCCACTTGCGCATAAGCTCTTTGCCGCGTTCGTCTTCGAACGTTTCCTTCGCGCGGTGAATCCAGCAGGAGCCGAGCCCGACCGCGTAAGCGCCGAGCATCAAGTTCCCCAAGACGAGCGAACCGTCCTCGACGTAAGTCGGACGAATATGCTTCCCGCCGAAGACCGCGACGTAAGTCGGCGCGCCGTAAAACGGATCGGTTTCGACGCCGAGATACTCCGCGTTGATTTTCGACAGTAAAGCCCGCGTTTCCTCGTCTTGCACGACGACCAGCTTCGTCGCCTGCATATTGCGACCGGACGCCGCGTAAACGCCCGCTTCCAAGACGGCGTCGAGTTCGGCGTCGGTAATTTGCTCCGGTTTGTACGCGCGGACGCTCCGGCGCAACTTCATACTTTCGAGCGTTTCGAGTTTCATTCGTTCGGTCTCGCTTTCTTATTTAACGTTGTTTTTCAACGGTTTACAACTTTTACGACTTTTTGTTTTCGCCTTTTTTTCCTTCTTCGCGGAGTCGGCGAATCGCGGCGCCGAGCGGATTTTTCGGCGGTTTCGGCGGCGACTTTTTCTTTTCGGCGGCTTCGGCGAGTTCGCGACGCGTCGTTTCGGCGTTTTTTAGCGTTTCGTCGTCGGCGTCGTTTCGGAGATCGAACAGTTTCAGCGCGAACTCCAAAAGCTCGTCGACGCAAGGCTTTCCGTTTCGGTCGAAGAGGTCGCGCGGCAGTCTGACGTATCCGCGCATCGCGTCTTTTTCGTCGTCGACAAGTTGAAGCGTCGTCCCGATTCGCTTCAAATCGCTCGCCAACTTGTACATCAAGTCCGGCGCGCGGAACGTAATCGCGAGCATTTTCGTTTTCTCGCCGTCTTTAAGTCCTTCGTACTGCGCGAGTTGCACCTTGCGAACGCGGTAATCGAACGCTTTGATGCGAATCTGCGCCAAGACGAAAAGCCGCTCCGCCTCCGCCGGCAAGGGGCCGAACCGGTCGCGCAGTTCGTTGCGAACGTCGACCGCTTCCGGAATCGTCGCGACGCGGTCGAAACGGCGGTAAAAGTCGATTTTCGTTCGAGAATCGGCGACGTAAGCGTCCGGTAAAATGGCGGTTCCGGGCAAGTCGACTTCAACCTCGACCTTTAATTTTTGCGGCTCGTGTTTCAACGCGCGGACGGCGGCTTCGAGGAACTCGCAGTACATCTCGTAACCGACAAGCGCGACGTGCCCGCTCTGTTTCGTTCCCAAAATGTTCCCGGCGCCGCGTATCTCCAAGTCTTTCATCGCGATATGAAAGCCGGAGCCGAGCCGGTCGTACTCCTCGATCGCTTGGAGACGCCGTGTCGCGTCGCGAGTCAGCGTTTGGTTCGCGTCGAGAGTCAAATAGCAGTACGCCTGTTTTTTTTCGCGTCCGACGCGACCGCGAATTTGGTGCAGCTCCGCCAACCCGAACCGGTGCGCCTGGTCGACAAAGATAGTGTTCGCGTTCGGAACGTCGACGCCGCTTTCGATGATCGTCGTGCAGACGAGAACGTCGAACCGGCGCATAACGAAGTCGCGCATAATCTCTTCGAGTTCGCCCGACGCCATTTGAGCGTGTCCGACGCGGATTCGCGCTTCCGGAACAATTTTGCGCAAACGGGCGGCGACTTCCTCGATATCGGAAACGCGGTTGTGCAGATAAAACGTTTGACCGCCGCGGTTTAACTCCCGTAAAATCGCCTTGCGCGCCGTCGCCGGATTGAAACGCGAAACCCGGGTTTCGACCGGAAGCCGGTCGGCGGGAGGCGTTTCGAGGTTCGACACGTCGCGAATCCCGACGAGCGAAAGGTGCAGCGTCCGCGGAATCGGCGTCGCCGTCATCGTCAACACGTCGACGAGGTTGCGCAACTCCTTGAGCTTTTCCTTATCCTTGACGCCGAATTTTTGCTCTTCGTCGATCACGACGAGGCCAAGTTTGCGGAACTCGACGTCTTTTTGCGCGACGCGGTGCGTTCCGATCACAATGTCGACGGCGCCGCTCTTCAATTTTTCGAGCGTTTCCTTTTGCTCCTTCTTCGGAACAAAACGCGACAGCCGAGCGACCGTTACCGGAAACGCCGCCGTTCGCTCGCTAAAAACGCGATAGTGCTGCTCCGCCAAGACGGTCGTCGGGACGAGAATCGCGACTTGATACCCCGCTTCGACCGCCTTAAACGCCGCTCGCAACGCGACTTCCGTTTTTCCGAAACCGACGTCGCCGCAGAGGAGCCGATCCATCGGACGCGGTCGCTCCATATCGCGCTTGACCGCTTCGATCGCCGCGAGCTGGTCGTCCGTTTCGCGGTACGGGAAGAGCGATTCGAAGTCGCGCTGCCAAGGGCCGTCCGGCGGGAACGCGACGCCTTCGAGCGAATCGCGGGCCGCCTGCAAGTTCAACATTTCGACCGCGAGTTCCCAAACGCCCTCTTGCGCCGCCTTCTTTTGTTTTTCCCAACTCGTTCCGCGAATTTTCGCCAACGCCGGTTCGGAACGCGCGCCGCCGGGGCCGACGTAACGGTGAATTTTGCCGATCCGCGACGCCGGAACGTAAAGGTAAGCGGAGTCCGCAAACTCCAACTTCAAATGATCTTCGCGCTGATTCGCCTTGTCGATCGTCTCGACGCCGAGGTACCGGGCGATTCCGCGCTCGGTGTGAATAACGAGGTCGCCCGGCGTCAGCTCCATAAAGGAGTCGATCGTTTTGCTCAACGCTTTCTTGCGCGCGCCGCCGGTCGAACGCCGAGCGATGGAGCGTCCGAAAAGTTGCTCCGCGCCGATCCAAACCGCGTTCGCCGGTTTCCACTCGAAACCGTTCGAAAGGGAGCCGACCAAGAAATGAAGCCGCCCTTCCCGCAACGGAACCGCCGCTCGGAACGTCTCTTGCAACCGTCGCGACTCCGCCTCCGACGCGCAAACGATCGAAATCGACTCCGCTTCCGGCGATCGATTCAACGCCGCCTCGATCCCCGTCGCGTCCCCTTGGAACCGCTCGACCGAACCGAAATCGACGTCGAAACGCGCCGTCGCGAACTCCGTTCCAGTCGAAACCGCGACCGCGCGCGCCGTCGGACGCCGGTAAAGCGCGTTGACGACGTCGAGCGGATCGGCGAGCCGCGAACGCTCGGCGTCGGAATATTCGGCGATCATCCGCTTCGTTTCGCCGACTTCGTCCGCGCCGGCAAAAAGCGCCCAAGCGTCGTTTGGAAGTCGGTCGACGAAGGAACCGGTCGCGACGCCGCCGACTAAAAGCCGCGTAATTTCAACGTTTTCCAGCTCCTCGACCGACCGCTGGCTCGCGACGTCGAACGAACGAATCGATTCGACTTCGTCGCCGAAAAACTCGAAACGAACCGGCTTGTTCCAGTCGACGGCGAACACGTCGACGACGTGCCCGCGCGCCGAATACTCGCCCGGCAACTCGACCGCCGTCGTCGAATGAAAACCGCCTTCGGCCAGCCAGCGGACGAGACGGTCGCGTCCCAACTCCTCGTTTAGCGCGACGCGAAGCGTTCCTTCGGCGACCTGCGCCCGACTCGGAACCGGTTGCAAAAGCGCCGTCAACGACGCGACGACGAACGGCGGCGCGTCGGCGGAAGTCGCGACGTTGGCGCCGTCGCGAAGGTTGGGCTCGGCGGTCGCTCGGCGGTCGAGCGTTTTCAAGACGCGGAGTCGAACGCCGAAATCGACGTCCTCCGACAAGAAAATCTCTTCCTCCGCGTCGTCGAAAACGGAAATCGGCAAAACCGGATATTTAAGAATCGGCGCGTCGGTAAAAAACGCCAAGTCGGCGGCGACGCGGTCGACTTCCCCGGGTCGAGCGACGACGACTAAGGTCGTTTTGCGGAGCGATTCGGCGGCGGTCGCGCCCAAAAACGCGAACGCGCTTCCGACGCAACCGTCCCAAACGACCGACTCGCCGGAGCGCAAAATCTCCGTCGCTCGCTGGAAATCGGGCGTCTCGCGCAACAGGGACTTTAACGCCAATATTTGTTCGTTCATCGTTTTTCGTCCCCTTTCTTATTTCGCGCCGTTATTCGTTAAAAGTCTTACGCTCGTTATTAATTATACCCGAAAACCGCCGTTTGAGAAGTCGGCAAGCCTCTTTGTTCGCCGTCGCCCTTATTTCCGACGCAAATTTTCGTTTACGAAACCGCGTTGACGCCCGCGCTAAATTTAAGCCCCAATATCGAAGAGACGCGCCGACGGCAAAATACGACGCGAACTAAGAAAACGGCGAAAAAAAGAAAAAACGCCGCGTTCAAGCGGCTCGACGCGTCGCCGTTGAGAATTTTAAGGGTTCCGAGCGTTTTGGGCCTCCGGAGTTCCGGGGATTTCGGAGATTCCGGGGGTTATAGAGA
>JAGBDD010000021.1 GCA_017937685.1 Thermoguttaceae bacterium
ATGGTGCGCTTGGAAACGAAAACGCTCGAGCCGGCCGACACCGTCTCGCTGATGAAAAGTATCACGCCGGGCCGCTGCCAACAAGAATTGCAAGAGCGCGGCGGCACCGACTTCGGGTTCGCGTTCGGCGACAAAGCCCGTTTCCGCGTTTCCGTCTTCAAACAGAAGGGGAACACCGGGATGGTTTTGCGTCAAATTCCGAACGATATGCTCTCGATGGAGCAGCTCGGGACGCCGTCCGTTATGAAAGAGTTGATTCAACGTCCGCGCGGCATGATCCTGGTTACCGGGCCGACCGGTTCCGGGAAATCGACGACGCTCGCCGCCTGCATCGACTGGCTGAACACGAACGTCGACCACCACATCATCACGATCGAAGACCCGATCGAATTTTACCACCATCATAAAAAGTCGACCGTCAACCAACGCGAAGTCGGCGTCGACGTTATGTCCTTCGCCGACGCGATCCGCGGCGCGTTGCGTCAAGACCCGGACGTCATCCTCGTCGGGGAAATGCGCGACTTGGAAACGATCGAAGCCGCGATTACCGCCGCCGAAACGGGGCACGTCGTCTTCGGCACCCTCCACACCACCGGGGCGCAAGGGACGGTCAACCGTATCATCGACGTTTTCCCGACGAACCAACAAGAGCAAATCCGCACGCAGCTGTCGACGTCGATTATCGGCATTTTGTCGCAGCAGCTCCTCCCGCGCATTCAAGGGGGCCGCGTCGCCGCTTACGAAATGCTCGTCGTTACGTCCGCTATCGCGAACCTTATTCGCGAAAACAAAACGTTCCGTATTAACTCCTCGATTCAAACCGGGCACAAGCTCGGGATGCAGCTCCTCGACGACCACATCTTCCGCCTTTGGAAAGATCAAATCGTTACGAAAGAGGACGCGCTCATCAAGTCGAACGGCCCGGAACAGCTCGAAGAACGGATGCGCCGCTGGGAAGCCGGGCTCGGAACCCAAGGCGAAGACGAGGAAGAAGAATAATTCCTCCTCGCGACCGCGAACGGCAAACGCGCCGCCGAGGCGAATCGCTCGACTCGGCGGCGCCGTTCGAATAACGACCCTTTTCGAAGAAATTTCGACGAAAAAAATAAAAACGGCGGCTTTTGGCGCCGACTTTGCTTGATGAAGAAACGGTTCCGCGAAACGAGCGGAAAACTCGCGTAAAACGCCGCCGAACTGTTTCAAAACGATACAAAACGACGCGTTTCGCCGCGGCGCTTCGAAGCGCTCGGCGCGACTTGGGGACGCGTCCGCAAACGAAAAAACCGAAACGGAGAAGAAACAGATGGCGCGTAGTTTTGGGCAAGTCCTCGTCGACCTCGGCTATATCGACGAAGAACAGTTGGAGCTTTTGCGCGAAGAACAAAGCCAACGCTCCGGCGAACTGATCGGGCAAATCGCGATTAGTATGAATATGCTGACCGAGGATCAGCTCGCGCAGGCGCTCGGCGAACAGCTCGGACTGCAGGTCGTCGCGATTTCCGACTTGACCGTGCCGAAGGAAGTGCTGAGCCACTTCACCGAAGCGATGGCTCATATGTACCGCTCGATTCCGTTGGCGTTCCGCGACGACACGTTGACGATCGCCACGAGCGAGCCGCAAAACCTCTCCGTAATGGACGAGTTGCGCAACTTCCTCGGCTACCAAATTCGCGTCGTCGTTTCGACGCCGAAGGAAATCGACACGGCCCTCGAACGCTACTACGCCACCGACCAAGGCGACAGCGTCGAGTCGATCCTCGACGACCTCAAAAACGACAAGGAGTACCAAGAAGCGCTCGACGAAAACGGCGAACTCGACTTGGCCAGCGCCGAAGCCCTTTCCGAAAGCGCGCCGGTGCGCAAGCTCCTGAATATGGTCTTCCTCCTCGGGATCAAAGACCACGCCAGCGACATTCACTTCGAACCGTTCGAAGACGAGTTCAAAATCCGCATCAAAGCGGACGGAACGCTGTACGAAATGGTTCCGCCGCCGCGCCACTTGGCCAGCGCGATCACGACCCGTATTAAGGTTTTGGCGAACCTCGACATCGCCGAAAAACGCCTCCCGCAAGACGGTCGTATCCGCCTGATGGTCGCCGGGACGCCGATCGACTTCCGCGTCAGCGTCCTCCCGACGATGTTCGGCGAAAGCGTCGTTTGCCGGATTTTGGACAAGTCGGTTATTTCGCTCGACTTGAACAACGTCGGTATGTCGCAAGAGCTGATGACGCAATTCCGCCAAGTCATCGAGTCGCCGAACGGCATTATTCTCGTTACCGGCCCGACCGGTTCCGGGAAAACGACGACGCTCTACTCCGCGCTTTCGGAGCTGAACGTTATCACCGAAAAACTGATGACGACCGAAGACCCGGTCGAGTACGACATCGACGGCATCGTCCAAATGCCGATCGACGCGGAAATCGGCAACACGTTCGCGCAGTGCCTCCGCTCGATTTTGCGTCAGGACCCGGACGTCATCCTCGTCGGGGAAATCCGCGACCGCGAAACCGCGCAGATCGCCGTTCAAGCGTCGCTGACCGGCCACTTGGTCTTTAGCACGCTCCACACGAACGACGCGCCGAGTACGATCACCCGTTTGAAGGATATGGGGATTCCCGAATTCCTTATCACCGCGACGTTGCGCGCGATTTTGGCGCAGCGTCTCGTTCGCCGAATCTGCAAAGATTGCCGAACGGAGGTGAAACCGTCCGAGGAGCAACTCGCCGAACTCGGGCTCACGCCGCAAGACGTCGCCGGGAAACACTTTTACCAAGGCGCCGGGTGCGCGACGTGCAACAACACCGGCTACAAAGGCCGAACCGCGATTCACGAGTTCCTTACGGTCAACGAGGAAATGCGGGACATTATTTTACGAAACGGCTCCGTCGCCGAGATGCGCGAGTCGGCCCAGCGTTACGGGATGCTCACCCTGCGCGACGCCGGTCTCGTTAAGGTCTTCGAGGGGACGACGACGATCGAAGAGGTCGTCCGCGAAACCGTTTTGGACGCCTAAGACGGGCGGCCCGCGAACGGCGGGTCGGCTCGACTTCGAACCTTCGATTCGGCGCTCGACGCGGCGCCCGTCGTCGGCGTCGCGTTGGGATTCGAAAAGAGGAGGTTTGGAAAAAACGGCGAAAGCGGTTCGGGTTGGCGACGCGTCGGCTCGACCGGTATAATCGGCGCGTTCGGCGTTATCGTTCCATTTGGAGCGCCTTGTCGTTATAATTCGCCGAATCGCAAGAAGAAATTGCGCCAAAATTTGAAGAAAACCGCTCGGCGGCGTTGATAAATCGCGAACTTTTCGTTAAAATAGATTTTCGCGTTATCTTTTCGCCGTTTGAATCCCCAAGTCAAAAGGTGCCGTATGCCCAAGTTTAAAGTAGAAGCGATCGACTCCGCCGGTAAGGGCTTTACCGACGTTATCGAAGCGAGTACCGAAGAGGAAGTTACCGCAACGCTAAAGGAGAGCGGTTATCACGTTACGAAAATCGTTCTCCATAAAGACCGCAAGGCCGCCAAGAAAAAGAAGGCCGCGACCGGCAAAACCTTCACGTTCGGGCGCGTCAAACCGAAAATCCTTCGCGACTTCACCCGGAACTTGTCGATTCTGCAAGACGCGGGTCTGCCGATTCTGCGCAGCTTGAATATTTTGCAACAACAATCGAAGCCGGGCCCGCTCCGCAACTGCCTCCTCGACGTCTGCAACGAAATCGAAAGCGGGTCGAGCTTGTCGGAAGCGATGGCGAAGTCGCCGAAAGCGTTCAACCGCCTTTACGTCAATATGATCAAAGCGGGCGAGGCGGGCGGCGCCTTGGAAGTCATTCTTCAACGTTTGGCCGAGTTCCTCGAACGTTCGGAACAGTTGAAGGCGAAAATTAAGTCGGCGATGACGTACCCGGTCGCGGTTTTGATCTTCGCTATCGGGATTTTGATCTTCATTATGATGGCGATCGTTCCGAAGTTCGAAGAAATCTTCGCCGACTTCGACGTCGAGTTGCCGGGCCTGACCCAATTCCTTATTAAAGCGTCGCACGCGTGTATGGAATACTGGTACCTCGGCCCGGGGATTCCGTTGGGGATTTGGTTGTTTATTAAAATTACGACCAGCTTCGCGTATATGCGCTTTGGTTGGCACTTGTTCCTGCTCCGGATTCCGATTTTCGGCCCGTTGCTCGAAAAGACCGTCGTCGCCCGCACGACGCGAACCCTCGGGACGCTCGTCCAATCCGGCGTTCCGATTTTGGAAGCGTTGCACATCACCCGCGAAACCGCGAACAACGGCGTTTTCGAAAAGATGTACCAAAAGATTTTGGAAGCGATTCGCGACGGGGACACCATCGCGAACCCGATGCGCAACCACTCGCGCCCGGGCTTCCACCCCGCGTGTTTGTTCTACTTCTTCTGTTTCTTGGCGGGCCCGATCGGCGTGCTGATTTATATGACGAAGTTGCAAGCGAAGGTTTTGGGCGACATCGTCGTCAATATGGTCGACGTCGGCGAAGAAACCGGGGAACTCGACACGATGCTTTACAAAGTCGCGGACGTTTTCGACGACGAAGTTCAAACGTACACCGAAGCGCTCTTGAGTATGCTCGAGCCGTTGTTGGTTATGTTCCTCGGCGTCATCGTCGGGACCATCGTCGTCGCGCTCTTCCTCCCGATGATTAAGCTCATCGAATCGCTGTCGAAGTAACGACGGCGGCGGAAAGCGGAAAAACTCGGCGACGGTCGGGAAACCGTCTCGTCCGTCGCCGGTTTTGCCGATTTTAACGCGGTTAGTCGACGAAAACTTTCGGCGAAAGTCGCGAAAAAACCGGAACTTTCGGCGGCGTCGCCTCCACCAATAAAGTAAAGACGACGAAACCGCTCGACTTTAAAAACGACGCGCTTCACCCGAGGCGCTTAGCGAATAGAACGGAACGAAAAGAATGACGAGCGTTGCGAAAAGAGCGGCCGGACGGCGCGCTTTGCAAGGGTTTACGTTGATCGAAATTTTAGTCGTGATTGCGATTATCGGCTTGCTGGCCGGGATCGGCTTCACGGCGTTCGGCGGCGCGCGCGCCTTTTTTGGCTCCGCTTCCGCGAAGACGCGGTTGACCGACGTCGGAACCGCGCTTGAAATTTACAAGCAAAAGTACGGCGAGTATCCGCCGGACAGCTGCGCGTGCCGTTGCTGCTTTAATCCGAGTTCGCCGAATTACGAGAAAGCGCGCAACGTCGTGCGTCGACATATCCTGAAACGTTGGCCGAAAGTGTTGAAAACCGGCGAAGTCGACAAAATGGTCGACGAAGTCGGGAAGCGTTGCGGCGACCACCCCGGCAAGGCGCTCCTTTTCTGGCTCGCCTATCACGACGGGGAAGGTATGGCGGCGGACGAGCAACATCCGTTCGGCAAGTACGACGCGAGCGAAGATTGCTACGAAATCTCCGACGACGAACCGCGCGAAACGACGGTGATGGAACTCGCTTACGACTCCGACGGAACGAACGGCGGCAACTACAACGAACGTCTCGGCCTGATGTTCCAAAATAAATCGATCGCGTACTTCCGCGCCGAAAAAGGCTCCTACGAAGGGAAACGTTTCGACGTCGACGGCGAAGGGCTCGCGCAACCGTACAAGAAAAACGGGCGTTGGTACAACGGCGATTCGTTCCAGTTGATCTTCCCCGGCGAGGACGGCGTCTTCGGCGAAGCGGACGAACACGAAGACGAACACGGACACCAACACGACCGCGATTTGGCCGGCGGCGAACACTCGTCTTTGAGCGGAGCCGACCGCGACAACGTAACGAACTTCGCCGAAGGCGCGACGCTCGAAAGCGAAATGGAATGACGCCGAGCGTTCGTTTTCCGCCGTCTTCGCTTGGGGAAAGGCGGCGAAAAACGGCGCGAGTCGGAAGCGTTCCGTTCGCTAGTAATAATAACGACAAAATCGACGAAAATAAACGCGCGGTCTCCGGAACGCTCCGGAAGCCGCCGAGTCGGTCGCTTGACCGCTCGACCGAAGAACCGTAAAGTTAAGGACGCAAGGGTATCCGCGTGAAACGTTGGGAATACACAAAACGACGACCGAGGCGCCGCGCGCCGAGCGGCGACCGTTCGGCGTTTACGTTAATCGAATTGCTCGTAACGATTTCGATTATCGCGACGCTTGGCGCCATCTCGATCACGACGGTGCGCTCGTCGGTTGAAACCGCGCGGGAAGCGCAAACGAGAACGACGATCGCGAAAATCGATTCGGTGTTAACGTCGATTTACGAACGCTATCAATATTTGCGTCTCGATATGAGCGACCTGCCGAACAACCTGCCGGGCGAAGAGCGAGCGCGCCAACGGATTTATCGGATGCGCGACCTGTTGCGTTGCGATCTGCCCTGCACGACGAACGAACTCGGAACCGCGTCGCAACTTAACGGAACCTTTACGCCGCTCCAAGAGTCGTACCGCTTGGCGGTCGCGAACTCCGCCGGTTTCGGCGACAATTACAACGCCGAGTTGCTTTATCTCGTCGTTACGAACGCCGACCCGGAATCGCGCGCCGGTTTTTCCGACCGCGACGTCGCCGACACGGACGGCAACGGCCTCCTTGAGTTCGTCGACGGTTGGGGCGCCCCGATTTGCTGGATGCGCTGGGCGCCCGGGCTCGAAGCGAGCGACCGTCAGCCGACGATGCCGCTCGACCCGGCGAACGCCGAATTGGACGCCGACCCGTTCGACCCGTTGACCGTCGGGAACGGTTGGTTCCTCGTCCCTTACGTCTTTTCGGCGGGCCCGGACGGCGAATACGGGCTGATCGCGCCGACGGCGACCGACGTCGTCGAAATGAACGACCCGTTTACGTCGGCGTTAACGTATTGGACGAGCGGCGATTACGACTTAATCCCCGGTTATCCGAACGGCGACGAAACCCATAAAGACAATATCGACAACCACACGCTCGTGAGGTAATCCTGCAATGACTACGAATCGAAAACGCGCGAACCGAGGCGCCGGTTTTACCTTGATAGAAATTTTGGTGGTGATTGTCATCATCGGTTTGTTGGCCGGGATTTCGACGACCGCTTTGGTCGGAGCGCGCAACTCGGCGCGCGGCGCCGTCGTCGCGACGCAAATGGCGCAGCTCTCGATGGCGCTCGACGAGTACAAAAACCAATTCGGCGAATATCCGCCCGACTTCAGCGACCAAGAGGCGGTCGTTCGCCACGTCAAAAAACGTTGGCCGCGCTACAACCTCCCGGGCGCGACGGTCGCCGACCAATACGCCGAATTTATGTTGCACGTTCAACACGGGTGCAAGGTTTCGAGCGGTTCGATCGAGGCGCCGACCGGCCTTGGCGACCTCGACGGTCAACACGTTTGGAACCTCCAAAACTACGTTTCGGCGCTCGTCTTTTGGCTCGGCGGACTTCCGGACTACGACGGCAAACCGAGCGGGTTTTACGCGAACCCGAAAGCGCCGCTCGGCGTCGGTTACAACGGCGCCGGAAACTTGGTTCCGCTCGCGCTTCCGTTGAAAGCGCGTCGCGAAGCGCCCCTTTTCGACTTCGAACTGAAAAACATCGGAACCTATTTGGCGACCGCTTACAACGGTTCGACCCTTTGTTATCCGGTCGAGGACGCGGACGACCTTTGGGACGCGTCGCTGAACGCCTTCGTTTACGTTCCGGCGTTCGAACAAGGCGACCTGCCCCTCGTTTACTTCCGCCCGTCGCCGAACTCGCCTTACGGCGCGCCGAACGGTTCGTCGAGCAAGACGTTCTATCTCGCCGACTCGGACGACGCAACGAACGCGACGCTGACCCGCGCCGTTCCTTACGCTCGCAACTACGACGCGAACGGTCGCCTCGCTTGGCATGAAGAGAAGCGCTTCCAAATGGTTCACCCCGGCGTCGACGGCGCGTTCGGCCCGGACGAAAACCTCGACGGCCCGCGCGACGGCGTCCCGACGACGTCGCCGAAAGACCTCGTTTACGGCGAGGACGACGACAATATTGTTAACTTCGCCGAAAACGGAACGCTGATTAGCGCGTGCGAAGACTGACCCCGCGTTCGGACGTTCCGAACGAATCGCAAATTTCGAACAACGCGAACTTGCCGCCGCTTGACGCCTTAAAACAAAACGCTAAGCGGCGCGCCCCAAAGAAAGCGAACGAGATGAAAAGATTGCGCGAACAACGGCGCGGCGTTACGCTGATGGAGCTTCTCGTCGTCGCGACCATTATTTTGATCGTTACCGCCGTCAGCGTGCCGACGATCAAGCCGATGATGGAGTCGCAACTGACGAAGCAAGCCGGCTCGACCGTTTCGACGTACCTGAACCGCGCCCGAGCGAGAGCGATGGCGACCGGGCGCCCCTGCGGCGTTACGTTCGAACATTTCGCCGGAACCTACGACCCGTCGACCGATTTTGGAAGCGCGTCGCTGGTCTTGCGTCAAGTCGAGACGCCGCCGTATTACAGCGGGCTCGAGCAGGGCGCGTCGGTCGACGTTTACGCCGAAGACGATATTTTCGACGGCGACAAGCGGTTGCGTCGGGTGCGCGTCAACAACGATTCGTATTGGGGCGCGATGGTCGGGAACGAAGGCGGCGCGAAGATTCAATTCAACGGCGTCGGCCCGTATTACCCGTTGACCGTCGTCGCGGGCGCGTTTTTTATCGAAAAGCTCCCGGGAATCGACCTGCCGATTCTGCAAAACGCGACGTTTAAAGTCGTTCGCGACCCGCGTCCGACGATGACGGCGCCGATCGGCTTGCCGCAAGGCGCGGTCGTCGACCTCGAATGGTCGGGAACGGACGACTCCTCGTTCGCGATCGGTTACGTCGACGGCGCCGGCGTCGCGCGCGGCTACAACGTTACGGTGATGTTCGCGCCGGACGGTTCGGTCGATTACGTTGAAAACAACGGTCGCTTTTCGCCGACCGACACGATCTTCTTCTTAGTCGGGCGTTGGGAGCGCATCTCCGCGCTCGGAATCGAGCCGCTCGACCCGACCGACCCCGACACGGAATGGCGACCGCTCGTCGAAGACGGTCTTTGGAACTACGAAGACGCGACGAACGCTTGGGTTTCGATCAACCCGACTTCCGGTCTCGTTACGACGACCGAGGTCAGTTCGCCGGTCGACTATCTCGTCGGCGACTCGTTCGGCGGCTTGTACGAGTCCCGCGAGTTCGCTCGCATGTCGAAGCGCAATATTGGAGGACGCTAACGATGAAAACGACGCGAAACGAAAAAACGGCGCCGATTTCCGGGCGTTCGACGCGCTTTGGGATGACGCTAATCGAGATTATGGCGGCGATTTTGGTTTTGTCGATCGGTTTGGTCGGCGTAATCTCGGCGATTCCGTTCGGCGGGCTGCGTATGTCGCAAATGCAAGAGGCGGACAACTCCTCCGCGCTTGGTCGCAACGCCGCTCGCGTTATGAAGGCGAACGGTTGGGCGAACCCCGCGAACTGGTGGTATGAAAACGGCGACCCGACCGCGGTCAACGCGAACTCGGTTTTCGACAACGGCAACTTGAACCTGACGTTCCCGTTCTTCGTCGACCCGATTTCGAAAACCCGAAACGCGCCGGAGTTCTTCGCGACGACGCCGACCGGCGGTTTCGACTCCTTTTTTACCCGCGTCGCGCCGACCGTTTCGCACCCGACGTTTGGTCGCGCCGCGATTCAACCGCGCCATATCGAACGCGCGTTTTACCTCCAAGACGACCTCGTTTACGGGTACGCGAACGACGAAGACGAATCGTTTTACCGACCGCGCGTCGAAACGACCGACGGTTTGCTCGGCGATCTCGGCGACCCGAACGCGACGCAACCGTTTAGCGGGCGTTACGCTTGGCTCGCGACCGTTTTCCCGAAAAACGCGTCCGGCGACTTTTACGACTGCTCGAAAGACGCGCTCGCCGCGGCCGATTACGACGTCGTCGTTTTCGAGAATCGCGTTCCCGGCGACGAAAAAGCGTTCGCCGCGCGCCTCGAAGGCTCCGGTTACCAAGGCGGCGCCGTTACGCTTGACTTGACGAGCGGAGTCGACGTCGACAACGTCGGCCTCGCCGCGCTCGACGTCGAACGACTGATCGAACAACTCGAAACGACGCGCTATATTTTGCTGACCGGGCGCGAAGATATTCCGACGAACGGCGCTTTCCGCGCGTTCGCTCGTTGGTACAAAATCGCGAACTACGGCGTTTCCGAAACCGACGCGTCCGGGTTCCCGACGGAGTTGCGCTTGACGCTTGTCGGGCCGAATACGCCGACTTGCTGGACGGCGGGCGGTCAGCCGATTACGGCGACGATTTTCCCGGGCGCGATCGGCGTTTACTCCGGGACGGCCAATTTTTAACGGTCGAAACGATTTTAAGCACGACGACGTAATATTTGCGCCGACGCGTCGAGTTTTTTCGGCGTCGGCGCGTTTTGATTTTTCGGAAATTTTCCGGAAACCGACGGGGCGGCGTCTCCGTCGAACCTAACGAAGAAATTTCGCGCGGAGCCGGGCAAGCGAAGCGCAAAACATAAAGGCGACTTTCCCGTTTCGAACGAAAGTCGACCGTCGCATTACGAGGAACCTTAACGATGAAACGTCGAAACCACACCGAACGGCGCGGCGTCGCGTTGCTGTTAATTTTGACGCTTTTGGCGATGTTCGCCGTTTCCGTCTTGGCCTTTATGACGATCACGTCGAATATGGCCGACACGGCGCAAAACGCCGCGAAAGCCGAACGCTACCTCCCGCCGACCGCGCAAGAAGACGTCGGCGCCGCGTTGCGCAACGTCCTGATCGGCTCGAACAACGAGCGCAACCCGATCGGCCCGTTCGGCGTCCTCGAAAATATGTACGGCGACTGGAAAGAGTA
>JAGBDD010000175.1 GCA_017937685.1 Thermoguttaceae bacterium
AAAGGTTGCGAAAAAGAAATTAAGAAACCGAAAACCGCGGCGACCGCGGTCGTCGGCTCGATGAAAGAAGCGGAGGAGTGGTTATGATTATTGTAACGGGCGGCGCCGGTTTCATTGGTTCGAACATTTTGGCGGCGTTGGGACGCGAGATGCGAAGCGGCGAGCGCGCTTTCGACGATCTCGTCGTCGTCGACCGCTTGCGCAACGGCGACAAATGGCGCAACATCGCGAAGCGCGAGTTGGCGGAAGTGGTTGCGCCGGAACGACTTCCAGAATTTCTCGCGGCGAACGTTTCCGAAATCGACGCGATTGTGCATATGGGCGCGATCTCCGCGACGACGGAGCGCGACGTCGACTTGATCGCCGAGTCGAACATTCGATTGACGCGAACGCTTTGGAATTTTTGTCGCGACAAAGAAAAACGGTTGATTTTCGCGTCGTCGGCGGCGACATACGGCGGCGGCGAACTCGGTTTCGACGACCGCGACGATCTCGAATACTTGAACGCGTTGCGTCCATTGAACGCATACGGTTGGAGTAAAGCCTTTATCGATAGGAAGATAGCGCGCGACGTCGCGCTCGGTCGCAAGACGCCGAAACAGTTCGTCGGCTTGAAATTTTTCAATGTGTACGGGCCGAACGAATATCATAAAGGCGGACAAAAATCGGTCGTCGCGCACCTTTACCCGTTGGTCGAGCGCGACGAAGAGACGCTTCTGTTCAAATCGCACAACCCGAATTACCGCGACGGCGAGCAACTGCGCGACTTCGTTTGGGTCGGCGACGTCGCGAACGTTGTTCTTTGGGCGCTGGATAATCCGACCGTTTCGGGGCTTTTCAACGTCGGAAGCGGCGAAGCGAGAAGTTTTTACGACTTGGCGAAAGCGACTTGGAACGCCGCCGGGAAAACGCCGAAAATCGCGTTCAAAGATATGCCGGAAGAGTTGCGGGGCAAATATCAATATTACACGAAAGCGAATATGGCGAAGTTGCGCGCCGCCGGGTACGACAAACCGTCGACTTCGCTTGAAGAGGGCGTTCGGATTTACGTGCAAGAATTTTTGAGCCGCGAAGACGCGTATCTTTGATTATTAAGAAACAGCGCCGATAATCGAAACAACGCGCCGTTTGAAATTTTTGAAAATTGTCTCGGTTCTGGCCAAGCGTTTAGCGCGGCTTGGAAGCGATGAGAATAAACGAATTAAACGCCGTCGACGGTTGTCGGCGGCGTTTTTTTGTCTTCGAAGCCGAGCGGATTGGAGGGCGGCGTTGGACGACGCTTAAACGACCGATTCGCGGTCGAGGTCGGAAAACGGGTAGGCGCCGGCGGCTTGAAGACGTTCGACGAGTTTTTCGGTTCCTTCTTCGCGGGCCCAATTCATTTCTTTGCGGAAAACTTCGATGGCAAGGAGGACGCCGAAGCGTTTGCCGTCGAGCGGCGACCTTTCGTCGGGCGACGTTGGAACCGGAACGGGCGCCGCCGCCGGGAGTTCGTCGAAGATGAAACAGCGGCCCGCAAGTTGTTCGTCGTCAAAGTCTTGCGGAAATTCCAGCGTGTCGTAACCGTTGACTTCGACGCCGTCCGAACAGACGTAAAACGCCAAATTCGTCAAGACGCGGTGAAGGTCGTCGCGTTTCTTTTCTTCGGGCGATTTGACGGAGAAAAGACGCTTGAAGAAGCCCGGTTTCTTGGTTTTTGTCGGGGTTTCGTCCGGTTGCGATTTGACCGTAAGTCGCGTCGCTATCGCGAGTTCGAACGCGTCGAGCGAACGGTTCGACGGGAGAAAATCGGGCGACGTCAATTCCTGCGACGCGAAAAACGTCCCGCCGAAACGCGAATTAGCGTAATAGTAAAGGTCGAGCGCTCCGCCGATGCAAAACGGAACGATCGAATGCAAAACGAGCGGTTCGGCGGGGCCCAAAATTTCGTCGAGGAGGCGTTCGAGGCGTTGGTTTCCGCGTTCGCGTTCGGCGTCGGTAAAGTCTTGGTTAAAAAGGACTTCCGGTAGTTTTTCGGAGAGAGCGTCAAGTAAATCGCGTTGGTCGTTCATCGGTAAAACTCCTTTTTGATTATTTAAAAAACGAAGCGTTTTTGCGCGATGCCGAGACGGGGCGAACCGTTTGGCGTCGCGCTGGAAACGGGAGGGGCGTTTATTGGAGACGCGGCGGCGCGACGCGTTCGCCGTTCAAGATTTTTTGACGTTCGCGTCGGTCGTAAACGCCGTAAAACGGAACGTTTGCGTCGAGCCAAAGATAAAGCGTTCGACGGTCGGCGTCGACGAAGTTCGGCAGGTCGCGGTGATTTTCGTCGTCGAGAATCGCGGTTAACGGGCTTTCGTCGGCGCCGCAGCGACCCGGGAGCGTCGCGACCTGTTGAATCGACGCGCCGCCCCATTCGTACCAACGCAAATACGGCTTCAAGGCGTCGTAAGAGCGAGTAAACTCGCCTTCGACGGCGCCGGTCAGGTCGGGCGCGACGGCGTGAAGCGTGGCGGAAGTTGTTGAGTTTACATCGGTTGCGTCGTTGACGTCGGCGGCGCGATGGCAGGAGACGCAGGCGCGGTCGAGAATCGGCTGGATCAAGCGCGGGAAGGAGAACGGGCGGGCGTCGCGCGGGCCCGGCGCGATTTCCGACGCTTCGCGACCAAGCGCAAGCCCTTGTTTTTCGGCGTTTCGGCCCGTGTAACCGGCTTGTTCGTGGCAACCGACGCAACCGCGACTTTCGCCGTCTTGAAGATAAACTTCGCTCCGCATCGTCTGAACGGCGCGCCCGGTTTCGTCGACCGCTTGGAAGTATAAAGGCTTGCGCGACGGCGCTTTAAAATGAGCCGAACCGTCCGTTTCGACCGGAACGGAACCGAGGTAAAGCCGGGCGTTTTCCGCGTAAGCGTGCCCGAGCTTTGGAACGTCGCCGGGGAAATCGGGGTATTTCGGCAAGAGCTGGAAGACGCGCAATTCGACGATTTTTCGTCCTTCCGGAAGCGGCGCGAGGCTTTCGTAAACGTCGGCAAGGAAAAAGGTTCCGAACGGTTCGGAGGGCGCGCCGTCAGTGGGCGACGCGGCGTCGAGATTTGTTTTATCGTTGTTTTGCGACGCGCCGTCAAGCGTTGTTTTATCGTTGTTTGGCGACGCGGCGTCAAGCGTTGTTTCGGCGAGGGCGGGCGCTTCCCAAAGCTCGGCCCAAGGTCCGGTTGTAAGTCCCGACGACGGTTCGTTTTGCGTTCCGAATTCGCCGCGCGGTTCGAACGCCGACGCCGGAAGCGCGGTTGGGAAAGGAGCGGGGGCTTCGGTCGCTTCGAGCGGAATCGGGCAAAGGCAAGAAAAGTTCGGGTCGTCGAACAAAAGTTCGAGGTTCCCGAACCGGTCGCGGTAATAGAGCCCGAGTTTGCCGGTTTCCGTCGGATGGTCGGGCGACGCCATTCCGCCGAGCGGCTCCGCGCTGTACGACGTGAGGTAAACGTCTTCCGAAAGCGGGTAAGGCGCGTAATAATAAGACTTCGGGCATTCGTCCGGCGACTCCGCCCAATCGATTTCCGGCGACAAGTTTTCGATCGGCGCGAGCGAATCTTCGGCGGTTGCCGCGTCGTATTGGAGGCGCGACGGGTCGAGGAGCGCGAGCGCTCCGCCGACGACCCAATGGTGCCCGCCGATAATGAAAACGTATTTGTTCGAACCGGGAATCGCCCGCGGACAGTAACAAGCGTTGACTTCGTAAGTGTAGTTGCCGAAAAGACTTGTCGCGTTCGTTCCGTCCGGATTTGTCAGCCAAAGACCGTGGTGTTTCGCGGCGTCGCGGTCGACGTAATCCCAACGCGTGTAAACGATTCTGCCGTCGGGAGTTAACGACGGGTGCCATTCGTCCGTTTCGTGATAGGAGAGGCGGCGAATCGTCTTGCCGTTCGGCATAAGTTGGTGCAGCGTATGAGTTTGGAGCGGTTCCCAATGCGAGTTGCAACGGACGAAGCCGCCGCGTCGCGTCGAGACGAAGCCGAGCGAACCGTCCGGAAGCGGAAGGGGCGAAAAGTCGTCGAACGGCCCGAACGTAAGTTGGCGCGGCGTCTCGGTTTCGAGATCAAGCGCGAAGAGGTGAAACTTGCCGGTTTCGCGGTTTTCGTAATCTTCGTGGAAGCGTTCCCAAAGGCCGAATCCGGCGAGGTCGCGGGACGTGCGAAGCGGCGCGTCCTCCGGCAGGACTTGCGAAAGGTCGGCGAACGAGAAGTAAACCGTTTTGCCGTCGAAAGATAGGGCCGGCGTTTGGTAGACGCCGCGCGGAAGTTTGCCGGCGCCGAGTTCGCGGGTCGCGTCCGAAAAACCGGGGTTTTCCAAGACGAAAAGACCGCCGCCTGAAATCCCGCCGTACTCGTAATAATAGCCGAGATATTCGTGTAACATTTGGCAAACGAAACGGTTTTTCTTGACGAAAAGGAGCTTTTTCCCGGCGACGAGCGGGTTCGCAAGCGCCGCGTCGCGAACGGCCCAACGCAAGGTTTCGCATACGGTTAGCGTCGAGGCGGCGTTGGCGTCGGACGGGAGTTTTTCGGCGTCGGCGAGCGCGACGGCGAGTCGAGCGCGGAGGGCGGGCGTCGTCGCTTCCTCGGCGTCGAGGTAATCGAGGAGGTCGGCGGCGCGGAGTTTGAGGGCGTCGAGCGACTCGCGGGAACCGAACTCGCGACCGAACGTCGCTTCTTGACGGCGCCAATCGTCGACGATTTTCGCGCGGAATTCGGCGGAAAGCGCGTCGCTCGGCGAAGCGTCGGCGCTGAACGCGGGGCTGTAAGCGCTTGAAATGAAAACGGTTGCGAGAAAAATAACGCGGCGGAAAAAGGGAAAGCGTCGCATAAAACCTCCGAAATGTCGAAGAGCGCGGGGAAAAGAGGGAAGAAAAACGCGAAATCGGCGGCGTGTCGCGAATAAAACGAACGCCGTTAACGTCGATTATATCAAAAGAAAGAGCGCGTTTCAACAAAACGGCGCAAAATTTTGCGAAATTGAGGCGGCGCGGCGAGAAAAAGCGACGTTTGATTTTTTGAAAACGGCGTCGATAACGTTGTTTGATTGTTTGAAAAACGTTGCGGCATTAACGAAAAAGAAACCGCGTCGGGAAAAACGCGGTTTCTTGCCGTTGCGCAAGTCGTTAAACGACGGTGTTTCGGAGGATTGCGCAAATCGTTAAACGACGCAATTTTGGCGAAGCGGACGAGGGCGCGGTTAAAGAACGCCGTCCGCTTTTTCCGGCGCGTTCAGGCCGCCGAAACGACGCTTGCGTTTTTGGAAGGCGCGAATCGCGTCCCAAAGCGTCTCTTTGTTGAAGTCCGGCCAAAGAACGTCGGTAACCCAAAGCTCCGAATAACTTAGCTGCCAAAGGAGGTAGTTGCTCAACCGCATTTCGCCGCCGGTTCGGATTAAAAGGTCGGGGTCGGGCGCGTCCGGTTCGTAAAGCCGCGACGCGAAGTAACGCTCGTCGATCAGCTCGTCGACCGACGCAACGCCCGCTTTTTCGAGCGCCGAGGCTCGCGTCGCCGGGTCGGAAAGCTCCGCGACGATCGAACGAACCGCGTCGACGATTTCAAGTCGCGAGCCGTAATTGATTGCCAGCGCTAGCGTTAATCCGGTGTTTTGAGCGCTTGACTCGACCGTTTTGTCCATCTCGGCGAGAACGTCGGCGGGGATTCCGTCGCGGCGTCCGACGACGCGGAGTCGCACGTTCCGCGCCGCCAACATCGGGCGTTGCTCGATCATATACGCCTTCAAGAGGGCCATCAGCGCGTTCAATTCGAGTTGCGGGCGCTTCCAATTTTCGCTCGAAAAACAATAAAGCGTCAGCCGTTCGATTCCAAGATTCGACGCTTCCTCGACCAACTTCGGGACGATTTCCGAACCGCGAATATGCCCCTCCGGACGCGGGAGTCCGCGACGCTCGGCCCAACGACCGTTGCCGTCCATTACGATCGCTATGTGTCGAGGAATCGGCGGGTTAGGGGGAACGGCGCCGGGCGAAACGGCCTCGAACGGCGCGGGAACGTTTTCGGATTGCATCGCGGGTTCCTTCAAAAAAGGGGAAACGAAACGCGGCGGCGTTCGAGCAGGGCGCGCGCCGCAAGAGTTTTCAGTATAATCGCGATTTCTGGAAAAGTCAAGCGGCGAACGCGGTTTTTCTCGGCGCTTTTTGACCGTTTTCTCGCCGTTTTTTTGGGGGCGTTTCGGGAAAAATCGCTTTTTTTCGCTCGAAACGGCGTTTTTCGCTTGACTTCCGGGCGCCGACGCTTCATAATCGACGGAAACGAGCCGCGCCGTCGAACGTCGGCGACGCGACGCAAAGAGTCGAAAAACGGAATTATCGGGAGGAAAAGAAAATGAAAACGTTGCGAACGTTGACGTTAGCGTTGACGGCGCTTTTGACCGCGACGCTGGGCGTCGGCGCGGTTCGCGCCGAGCGAGGGGACTCGACGCCGCTTCTTAAAACGCCGAGTCGCGGGCTTTGCGCGCATCGCGGAACGATGCGGAACGGGCCGGAAAACACCCTTGAAGCGTTCAAAATGGCGGCGGAGGCGGGCGCGGGACAGATCGAGCTGGACGTGCGCGTTTCGAAGGACGGCGCTCTTATCGTTATGCACGACGCGACGGTGAACCGAACGACGACCGGAAAGGGAAAAGTCGCGGAACTTACGCTCGCCGAAATCAAGAGTTTCGACGCCGGAGTCAAGTTCGGCGAAGCGTTCAAAGGGGCGACCGTTCCGACGTTCGAGGAAGCGTTGGCCGTTATGCCGCGCGACACTTGGATTAACGTGCATTATTACGGGCCGGTCGAGGCGGTCGCGAAGGTCGTCGCGGTCATCGTCGAGCAAAAGCGGCTCGACCGGGCGTTTTTGGCGACGACGAAAGAAAACATCTTGGCGGCGCGGGCGGTCGAACCGGATATTTTGACCTGCAATATGACGCGGCAAGGGAAGGACTCGAAGGCTTACGTCGACTTGACGCTCGAGCTGAAAACGGAGTTCGTCCAACTGGTGAAGGGCGTTTACACGCAAGAAGATTTGGCGCGGCTCAAGGCGGCCGGCGTCCGGATTAACTGCTTCGGAACGAACGATCCGGAAGAGGTGAAACGGATGTGGAGCGAAGGGATCGATTTCCCGCTTGTCGACGATTTGTCGCTGATGAAGCTGGTCGAGGAACGCAAGCTCGCGACGCAAGTCGACCGCGCTTGGGCCGTCGCTTGGCGCAATTTCTATTCGCCGCAAACGAAGCTCTTTTACGACTTTATCGAAAGTCGCGAAGTCGGGAAAACGCTCGACCTCCTCCCGACCGAGGACGAAGTCGCGCGCCTCTACCCGAACGAATGCGGGTACGGGACGGCGATGGAAGACTGCGCGATTTCCGGCGGCGTGATGCTGACCGCGCTTGTCGACCGCTTTGCAAATACCGGCGACGAAACGCTTAAAGCGAAAGCGCGCGACGTCTTCGAAGGGCTCGAACTGTTGACGACCGTTTCCGGCTCGCCCGGGTTCGTCGCTCGCGGCGTCAGTCCGAAAGCGCCGAAGTCTTGGTATATCAACAGTTCGCGCGACCAAGTAACGCACCTCGCGCTGGCGGTTTGGGAATATTGGCTCTCCCCGCTCTCCGACGACGAAACGAAGGAACGCGCCGCCAAAATTCTCTTCGCGATCGCCGACCGAATGACGCGAAACGTCGTTCCGGAGAACGATTTCGATTTTCTTTGCTCCGACGGAACCCGTTGCCGTCGCGGGATTTGCCGAATGGCGAACGTCGACGATCACGAGGCGGCGCGACTGACGGCGCTTTACGCGGTCGCTTGGGACGTCGCGAAACGCTCCGGAAACGACGGAAAAGCGGACGAATATTGGACGCTTTGGCGGCGTTGGGCGCCGGAGACGGTCGCGCAGTCGGCGCATATTCGGGAAAACGTCGAGTTGCAGAACGCGGTCGCGACTTACGCGCTGCTTCAAATGCAGGAATCGCTCGACGTTCTTTGGCGGCTCGAACCGGACGCGGCGCTGAAAAAGACGCTCGCCGAAACGACCGACTTCGTCGCGAAATTGGCGGCGAAGCGGCAAAACGGCGCGCTGCAAACGTTGAAAAGTCGCGACTTAACGGAACTTGCGCCGAGTTGGCGGGAAGCGGGCGGGCTCGTCGGCGAATACCGGAAGACTTGGTACGCGCCCCGGGCTTGCGGGGAACTCGCGTTGACGCAAGCGGTCGATTCGGCGAACGCGACGTCGTTTAACGCCGAGGCGGAGCGCGTTCTTCGGGAAGCGCTCGAAACGCCCGATTTCGACCAAATTTCGAGTTGCGGCGTCTTTCATTTGATCGGCGCTTACGAGAAGGCGCGCCGACGCGGTTTCCTCGGCGGCGCGGCGAAGTAACGTCGTTTAAGGAGTCGCGCTAACGCAAAAGACGCCGGTTCCGCTCTTGGGGGAGCGAAAACCGGCGTCTTTTTTATTCGATTTTAAACGCGTTTAAGACGCCGCTTCGACTCGCCGCGATTCGACGGTTCGCGTTAATAAAACGTTGAACCGTCGAGAGTCGCGGCGGAAAAGGCGACGCTCGAACGCCCGAAATCAGTCGAGCGGGCGAATCCAAACGTTGCGGAATTGCACCGGGCAACCGTGTCCGCTGAACGCGATCGGCGCCTTTTCTTTCGGGTGATTTTTGCCCGGCAGGTTGAAGTGCGACGTCGTGCCGTAAATCTCTTGGTTGTTTTGCACCAACACGCCGTTTTGCAGAATCGTAACGCGCGGATTCGCGACGCATTCGCCGGCTTCGTTGAATTTCGCCGGGGTGAAGAAAATATCGTACGTTTGCCAGTTGCCGGCCGGAACGCAAGCGTTGACGAGCGGCGGCGTTTGACCGTAAACCGAACCGCAGGAACCGTCCGGGTAGTTGTTGATTTTGTGCGAGTCGAACACTTGGATTTCGTAGGCGCCTTGGAGAATGACGCCGTTGTTCCCTTGGTCGCCCCAGTTTCCTTCGAAGTTCGCCGGGCACTTCCATTCGAGGTGAAGTTGGAACGCGCCGAACTTTTCTTTCGTCGCGAGGCGGCCGGAAACGCATTCGACGGCGCCGTCGACGAGCTTCCATTGCGTCGGTTGCCAAGCGTCGAGGTTCGTTCCGTCGAAGAGGACTTTAGCGTCGACCGGAGCGGGCGCGAAGTAGGTCGGCGGATCGAGGTTGAGGCGTTTCGGAAGCGGGCGTTTCGGGTCGTGAACGCGGTATTCGCTCCACCATTGCTTCGGAGAATCGTTATAACCGTAAGATTCGTTTTCGTTTTTCGGAACGTAAAGGTCGTGCGCGAGAACGGAGGCGGAGGCGCCGAAGAGAACGCCGCCGAGCGCGAACGCCGAAACGGTTTTCGCAAACGCGTTGAACAACGTCATCGTGAGGAATCCTTATTAATATAAAAGGGGAGGAAATCGCGACGAGAAGCGGACGAACCTAACGGAACGCCCGAAGCCGCCGTCGCGACAAAACAACGCCGACGCTCGAACGTCGCCGACGTCGGAGCGCAAAACGGCGGTAAAATACGGGAAATACGCAAAATGAAAGGAATTGGCGAATTAACGCGACGGCGAAACGCTTTTAACCGAGCGCCGCGACGTCGGTTTTGCCGATTTTGTCGGTCGCGCCGTTATTTTTTCGGACGGCGAATCTCGACGCTTCCTCGGTGAGCGGTCAAACCTTCGACCGTCGCGACGCGGTAAACGTCGTCGGCGAGGTTTTCGAGCCCGGTTTGGTCGAAGCAAAGGAGGCTGTTGCCGCGAATGAAGTCGTTGCAAGACAACCCGCTGGCGAAGCGCGCCGAACCGCTCGTCGGAAGGACGTGCGACGGCCCGGCGGCGTAATCGCCGAGCGCGACCGGCGTGTAGTTGCCGAGGAAAATCGCGCCCGCGCAGGGGATTTTTTCGGCGAGTTCCTCGGCGTTTCGCGTCGCGACGTGCAGGTGTTCCGGCGCGATTTCGTTTGTAACGCGGCAAGCC
>JAGBDD010000176.1 GCA_017937685.1 Thermoguttaceae bacterium
GTCGGCAATTTTTAAACGTTTTGCGTCGTGCAAAAAGCGAGCCGTCGTCGGAAACGCTACTTCCAACGACGGCTCGCAACCAAATTGCAACCTCACAAATTTTTAGTCGGTATTTTCTCGAGCGAATTAACGCCCCTAGGGGATATTTCTAGCGCGGAGACGGCGGCTCGTTGGGGCCGTCGTTTTTTTTCTTGGTTTGAACCGAAGCGAGCGGAGCGTTCTTTAGCGACGCTTGCGGAAAGCGCCGTTGCGCTCGCTCGATAATTCGACGCGCGGAGTTCGCGTATTTTTTCGGAACGGCAAGCGAAACGGCCTCCGGGACGACGCGGGGCCTTCCCAAAACGGCGTCGACGCGTATAATTAATACGGCGGCGCCGTCTCGCGGTTGCAGTTTTGCGCGTCTTGACGAACGTAATTTGCCGCTTATTTTACGTGTTTTATCCAATTTCGTAACGAAAGACGACGATGACGCCGGAAACCGAAATTTCGCGCGACGAATTGGCGCTCCAGTATCTTGACCAGCTTCCCTATACTCCCTATCCTTTCCAAGAGGAGGCGATTTATACCTGGTTCGAGTCGGAACAAGGCGTCCTCGTTTGCGCGCCGACCGGGATGGGGAAGACCGCCGTCGCCGAAGCCGGGCTTTTCGAAGCGCTCAAAACCGGCAAACGCGCCTACTATACGACGCCGCTCATCGCGCTCACCGAACAAAAGTACGTCGAATTGCAAGAAGCCGCCGAGCGTTGGGGCTTCGACCGCTCCGACGTCGGGCTCGTTACCGGCAACCGTCGCGAAAATATCGACGCGAAAATCCTCGTCGTAGTCGCGGAAATCCTTTTCAATCGGCTTTTAGCGTCCGACGTCTTCGCCGAGTTCGCGCAACGTTCGACGCCGGGCGCTTGGCGCGGGTTCGGAGCGAGCGAGGAAAAAGCCGACGAAGACGGCGAGGCGCGTCCGAAAATCTCCGCCGCGTCGTTGAACGCGAAAAAGTCGCTGGCGGTAAGTTGGGAAGACGACGCGCAGACGAAGAATAACGATAAAATAGGCAATTTGGGTGAAATGGAGAACGGCGAAGCGGACGTTCCGACGCCGATTTTGCCGCCGGGCGCCGCGCTTTCGACTGGCGCCGCGCTCGTCGCGCCGGAGCCGGACGCGCCGGTTTTCTCATTCGACGACGTTTCGGTCGTCGTGATGGACGAGTTCCACCAGTTCGCCGACCCGGAACGCGGCGTCGTTTGGGAGTTTACGCTCGGTCTGTTGCCGGCGCATATCCGAACGCTGCTGATTTCCGCGACGGTCGGCAACGCTTACGAGTTCGTCTCTTGGCTCCGAACGACCGCGAACCGCAAACTTGATCTCGTGCAGTCGACCGAGCGCAAAACGCCGCTTGTGTACGAGTGGGTCGGCGACAAGTTGTTGCCGGAGCATCTCGAGTCGATGTGCGCCGGGTCGGAGGACGAACGCTTCACGCCCGCGCTCGTTTTCTGCTTTAACCGCGACGCGTGTTGGGACGTTGCCGAAGTCGTTAAAGGACGCAACGTTATCGACGCCGCGCGCCAAAAAGCGATCGCCGAGGAACTCGAAAATTACGACCTAACATGCGGCGCCGGGCCGAAGTTGCGCCAGCTTTTGTTACGCGGCGTCGGCGTTCACCACGCGGGCGTTTTGCCGAAATATCGTCGACTCGTCGAGACGCTTTTTCAACGTAAACTCCTTTCTTTCTGCGTTTGCACCGAGACGTTGGCGGCCGGTATCAACCTTCCGGCGCGTTCGGTCGTCTTGCCGACGTTGTTGAACGGCCCTCCCGGCGATAAAAAGCTGGTCGACGCGTCGTCGGCGCACCAGATTTTCGGGCGGGCCGGTCGACCGCAATACGACGACTGCGGTTACGTCTTCGCGTTGGCGCACGAAGACGACGTTCGCATCGAGCGTTGGCGCGAAAAATACGATCAGATTCCGGACGACGTCAAAGACCCGAAACTGCGCGAAGCCAAAAAAAAGATGAAGAAAAAGGCGCCGACCCGCAATCCGCGCGAGCAATATTGGTCGGAAAAGCAATTCGAACAGCTGCGCAACGCGTCGCCGGGTAAATTGTCGAGTCGCGGGCCGTTGCCTTGGCGGTTGTTGGCGCATATGATCGACGCAAGTTCCGACGTCAAACCGATTAGAACGCTTGTCGCTCGACGCTTGACCGGCGCGAAACGCTTGGAAGCGATGAAGAAATCGCTCGACCAAATGCTCTTAACTCTTTGGCGGGGCGGGTTTGCGCGCTTGGAGCCTGATCCGGTCGCGTTTGGCGTTCCGCAAACGACCGCCGCGCTCGAAGCGGAGCGGGAATTGCGTCGCGAGTTGGAAGCGTTGGAACGCGAATATAAAGATCAAAAGCGCAGGTCTAAACCCTTTGGTTTCGGGATTTTTGACGAGAGCGCGTTGGTCGACCCGACGCTCGACGATTCGTTCGACCCGGAAGCGTTCGCGAAGGAAAAAGCGCGTCTCGAAGCGCCGGAACCGGAGCCGAACGCCGCCGCGAACGCTTTCGACTTTTTTGGCGGCGCCGACCTTTTCGACTCCGGGGACGGTTCGCAAATCGCCGACGCGTCGACGCTTAACGCGTTGGACGGCAAAGCGTTAACGTCGAACGAAACGCCGGAAAAAGAAGCGCCGGCGAACGAAAGCGAACCGGAGCCGGAATCGGACGCGGACGCCGAAACCGAAGCGCAAGTCGACGAAGCGCGGCGTTTAGCGTCGTTCGAGCAGTCGGCGGAGGCTCTGGCGTTGGCGGCGTCGTATCAGGCGGCGCGCGCTTACCCGACGAAAAAGATGAAAACGCTGACCAAACTGCGTGGCGTAAATCCCGTCTTTGGGGCGTTTCTGCTCGAACAACTTGGCGCCGCCGACCTTCCGGAGCGCATTCAAGCGTTCGAGTCCGTCTTGGAAACGCCGGCGCCGGTCGCGCGTTGCCTTCGAGTCCCCGATCAAGACGAGTTGCCGCCGGGGCGTCTCGCGACGTCGCGTTTGGATAAAGAATTGTTGCAACGCGGGTTAGCGTCGGTCGAAGAGTTGGTTCCGCGGACGGAGGAAGAGGAGCGCGAAGATTGGGAACGGCGACGCCGTTTCGCCGGACGTTTCGAAGAGCGCGTTCGCGTTTTGAATTTTGCTTCTAAGTTGCGCCGTCTCTTCGACTTCGAGTATCCGGGCGTCGCGTTGCGAACGACGCCGGTTTGGGCGGCGGGCGAGTTAATTCTCGACTTTAAGGGCGACTTTAATAAGTTTATTATCGCCAAACACTTGCAAAAACAAGAAGGGATTGTTTTCCGGCACCTCCTGCGCTTGATTTTGCTTCTCGAAGAGTTCGTCGAGTTGGAACCGGTCGAAGGCGACCCGCTCCAATGGCGCGTCGAGTTGCAAGATTTCGCCGACAAACTTGTCGAGTGTTGCCGCAAAATCGACCCGACAAGCGTTGAAAAGACGTTGGTTGCGTCGAAACGTTCCGACTTGCTTGACAAAAATTGAGCGTTTGACGCCTTGTCGTCGATAAGCGAAGGGCGACTTATTCGGCGTTAAGTAAATTTGACGCGGCGAAACCGTTGCGCGACGCCGTGTCCATTTAGTTTCATTGGTTATCATCGAGCGTTTATCCGTCGCGCTTGCGAACGGTATGCGCAACGTAAGAAAGGACAACGATTTATGAAGAAACGTTTGACGACGGTCGCCGCGTTGGCGCTCGCTTCGTGCCTTCCGAACTTTACCGCTCGCGCCGACGAAGGAATGTGGCTGTTTTCGAATCCGCCGACTCGGCAAATCAAGGAAAAATATGGGTTTGAAGCGACGCCAGACTTCCTCGAACACCTGCAAAAATCGAGCGTTCGTTTCGGTTCCGGCGGCAGCGGTTCGTTCGTTTCGTCGAACGGGCTAATTATGACGAACCATCACGTCGCGCTTTCGACGATCGCGGCGCTCAGCACGGCGGAGAAAGACTATGTCGCGAACGGGTTTAGAGCTGAAAAACTCGAAGACGAAATCAAGTGCCCGAACCCCGGCTTGATCGTTTTGCAAGAGATCGTCGACGTAACGGACCAAATCGAAGCCGCGTTGGCCGACGCGGCCCCCGCCGAAGCCGAAGCGATTCGCAAGGAAACGATCGCGAAAATTCAAGCGAAAGCCAACGCCGAAAAAGGCCTGCGCTGCGAAGTCGTAACGCTTTATCAAGGCGGACTTTACCACCTCTATTGTTACAAAGAGATCAAAGACGTGCGACTCGTTTTCGCGCCGGAGGAAAGCGTCGGCTTTTTCGGCGGCGACCCGGATAACTTCGAGTACCCGCGCTACAACCTCGACGTTACGTTCTTTCGCGCTTATGAAAACGGCGAGCCGATGAAGACGGAACGCTTCCTTAAATGGAGCGATAACGGCGCTTCGGAAGGCGATCTCGTTTTCGTTTCGGGACACCCGGCGCGCACGAACCGCTTCAACACCGTCGCCGACCTGCAATACCAACGCGACGTTTATTACCCGCATATGATGAACAAGTATCGGCGACGCGAAGTAGCGTATCAAGTTTTTGGTTCCGAAAACGACGAAAACGCCCGTCGTATCGCGACTTCGCTTTTCCGCATTCAAAACTCGCGCAAAAATCGCGGCGGGATTTTGAACGGTCTGCAAACGGTCGCGCTGATGCAAAAGAAAGTCAACGCGGAAAACGAACTGCGTAAACTCGCCGCTGAAAAGAACTTAATCGACGCTGCGTCCGACCCGTGGAAGGAAATCGAAACGATTATGACCGGTTGGCGCGGGCGTTATCTCGCTCACGACCTTCTCGAAGCGAACGAAGCGTTCACGAGCGCGACGGTTGCTAAAGCGCGCGGTATCGTGCGTTACGTTTCCGAAATGGCGAAACCGGAAGCCGAGCGTCTCCCGGCGTACCGCGGCGACGCGCTCGAAGGAACGCGCAACGGCTTGCTCGGCGGTTTTGGAGGCGACGCCGATATCGAAACGATGATGTTAACCGACGGTCTCTCGATGCTTTACGAGTATTCGAAAGCGGTCGAAGGCGGGCGCGCGCTCGACGCCGTCGTTATTCCGCAAGCCGATTTCGACGGGATATTCGACGGCATGTCGCCGAAGTCTCGCGCGACGCAAATCGTTCAAAAGTCGCGGCTTAAAGACCGTAAATTCCGCGAGTCGCTTCTCGATATGAGTTGGGAAGACCTGCAAAAATCGGACGATCCGGCGATTCGTTTGGCGTTGGCCGTCGAGCCGACCGCTCGCGCTCTCCGCGACTATAACGAAGCGCAAGTCGCCGGGCCGTCGCGCGCCGCCTACGCGAAAATCGCGAAGATTCGGTTCGCCGTTTACGGAACGGAAGTCTATCCGGACGCGACGTTTACGCTTCGCCTTTCGTTCGGTAAAGTCGCCGGTTACACGGAAGACGACGGAACGCAAGTTCCGTTCGAAACGAAAATTAGCGGCGCTTACGAACACGCGCGCGAACATAACTTCGCCGATCCGTTCGACTTATCGCAATCTTGGCTCGACGCGGAAGCCGCCGGCAAAGCGCCGATGGACGCGCCGATCAACTTTGTTACGACGAACGACATTATCGGCGGCAACTCCGGAAGCCCGGCCGTCAACTCGAAGGGCGAAGTCGTCGGTCTGATTTTCGACGGAAACATCCAATCTCTCGTGCTGAACTTCACTTACGACGACGAAATTTCGCGCGCCGTTCTCGTTCACTCGACCGGGATTCGCGAAGCGGTTCGCAGTATTTACAACTTGCCGCAACTCGCCGACGAACTCGGA
>JAGBDD010000177.1 GCA_017937685.1 Thermoguttaceae bacterium
AAGCGCGTCCGGATTTTGCGTCGAGCGGCGGCGTTTTTCGCCGTTTGCGGCCTGTTTGTCGTCTTTATTAATATATAAGGAAAAAACGCGATGGTAATGAAGAAATTTATGAACGCCCCGGAAAATCTGACGACCGAGCTTCTCGAAGGGTACGCGCTCTGCTATCCGTCGAAAATTAAGGTTGTTTCGGAGAAAATCGTCGTTCGCGCGACGCCGAAATCGACCGACAAGGTCGCGATCGTTACCCTCGGCGGCGCCGGGCACGAACCGGCGTTGAGCGGTTTCGTCGGCGAAGGGATGCTCGACGCGTCGGTCGTCGGCGACATTTTCGCGGCGCCGGGCGCTCCGAAAGTCGTCGAAGCGCTTCGTATGTTCAAAGATTACAAGGGGATCATTCTCGTCGTGTTGAATCACGAAGGCGACCAACGCAACGCGAATATGGCTCTTATGATGGCGGCGAAGGAAGGCCTTAAAGTTTCGAAAATCGTTACCGCCGAAGACATCGCGCCCGGCGTCGACGCTCCGATCGAAGACCGTCGCGGCCTCGGCGGTTGCATTCCGCTCATCAAGATTCTCGGCGCCGCCGCGGAAAAAGGCCTCGACGTCGACGAAATCCTCGCGATCGGCGAACGCTTCAACAAACGGATGGCGACGCTCGCCGTTACGCTGAAAGTCGCGACGCACCCGCAAGCCGGGCAAGAAATCGGCGCGCTGGCCGACGACCAAATGGAAATCGGGATGGGACAACACGGCGAAGGCGGCGGGAACGGCCCGGAACCGATGCAGTCCGCCGACTGGGTCGCCGAAACGATGGCGAACAAACTCGCGCGCGCTCTCGAACTTAAAGCCGGCGAAAAAATTATGTTGATGATCAACGGTTCCGGCGCGACGACGCTGATGGAAATGTTGATCGTCTATCGCAAGGCTCATCAAGTCCTTACCGCCGCCGGTATCGAAGTCGTTTCCGGTTGCTGCGACGAAATCTTGACCGTTCAAGAAGCCGCCGGTTTCCAAATGATCGTCGGCGTTTTCGACGACGAAACGCTCGCGATGTACAACGCGCCGAGCGACGCGCCGTATTGGGTCGTCCGCTAGTTCGGTAACGAACGCGACGGCGGCGGTTCCGTCGTCGGCGTCGCGAAAATTGTTGTAAAATCGCAAACGTCGAGCGCGGGGCGAACGCTCCGGGCTCGGCGTCGGGCCGCGCTTTGTCTTGCCGCTTCCTTGGCGTTTGGGCTTGGGTGCGTAAAAAGTCGGCGAAAACCGGGCGTCGTTTGACGCGCGGAAGACGCCGGTCCTCGGGGAGCGCGAAAGGTCGACGAAGCGACGGCGCGAACGGTTTCGACGTCGGTCGACGACGATAATAAAACGATATAACGATATATTTAAGGCGGTTTGCCGACGCGGACGCTTTGCGGCGGTCGAGCGACAAAACGCCGGTTTCACTCGCTTTTTAACGCTTGGAGCGCTTGCGACGTCGCGGCGCGTTCGAACGTTCGAACCAAGAATCTCAACGAAGATGGCTTCCGAATTTACTAAAGATTTATTGACGAAAATGCTCGAAACGGCCCTCGCGGCGGTCGAGGCGCAATTTGACGAACTGAACGCTCTCGACGCGGCGACCGGCGACGGCGACCACGGCTCCGCGATTTTGGCGACGATGAAAGCGGCTGTCAAAGCGGCGCAAGGGCCCGGTTCCCTCGCCGAAACCGCGACGAATATCGCGATGGAAATTATGACCGCGACCGGCGGTTCGACCAGCTCCCTCAACGGCTCGTTCTTTATGGGGCTGTCCGACGGCGCGAAGTCGGAAGCGTTGAATCCGGTCGAAACGGTCGCGGCGTTCGAAGCCGCGTTGACGTCGATGCAAACGATGACGAACGCTAAAATCGGCGATAAAACGATGATGGACGCGATGCTTCCGGCGATCGACGCGATGAAAGCCGCCGTCGCCGCGAATCCGGCCGCGACGCTTTGCGACGTTTTCCAACAAGCCGCCGACGCCGCGAAAGCGGGCGCCGACAAGACGGCGGAATACGTCGCGAAATTTGGGCGCGCTCGCAACCTTGGCGAACGCTCGAAGGGGAGCAAAGACGCCGGCGCGACGAGTACGGCGGTCATTTTCCAAGCCTACGCCGACGCGATCGCCGCCAACTGAGCGGTTGAACGACGGCGAGCGAAGACGCTTAACCTCCCTTCGCCGTCGCCAAAATCGGCGAAATACGATAAATAAGTAGAATAGCGAAGCGGCGTCGCGCCGAGGCAAAGCGAAAGCGCGCGTCGTTTCGTTAGTTTGGGTTAAATAGATAATACGGTAAAAGAAAGAGTTCTAACGATGGCTGACAACGAAGGCAACATCGACGCGAAAAATTTCGGCGTTGGGATTCCGCAAAAGCAAGAAGGTTTCTTCCTCAAGGGCAACGAACACGCGAGCTGGGGGATTAAGTCGCGCCTTTCGCAAGTTTTTAACGAAAAATCGGGTCGCACCGTTATGTTGGCGTTCGACCACGGCTTTATTATGGGCCCGACGTCCGGTCTCGAACGCATCGACCTGACGATCAATCCGCTCATCCAATACAGCGACTGCATTATGTGCTGCCGCGGTATTTTGCGCTCGGTCGTTCCGCCGACCTGCAACAAGCCGATTTCGTACCGCTTCGACGCCGGCACCTCGATTCTGACCAGCCTCAACGATCAAAGCCTCCAAGATATTGAAGAAGCGATTCGCTTGAACGTTTCGCTCTTGGCGGTTATGGTCGCGATCGGCGATCCGGAACACGAAGGTCTGACGGTTCGCAACCTGACGAAAACGGTCGACATGGGCGTCCGTTACGGCATTCCGACGCTTGGCGTTACGGCGGTCGGCAAGAACCTGACCCGCGACGCTCGTTACCTCGGCCTCGCGACCCGCATTTGCGCGGAAAACGGCGCGAACGTCGTCAAGACGTACTACTGCGAAGAAAACTTCGAACAAGTTACGAACGCTTGCCCGATTCCGATCGTCATCGCGGGCGGCAAGAAACTTCCGGAACGCGACGCGCTGCAACTCGCTTACTCGGCGATTTCGCAAGGCGCGGCGGGCGTCGACATGGGCCGCAACATCTTCCAATCGGACTGCCCGATCGGGATGTTGAAAGCGGTTCGCGAAATCGTCCACAACAACGCGACCGTCGACCAAGCGTTCGATTGCTACGAAACGTACAAGAACCAAAAGTAGTTTTTTGACGTTTCGCTAAAACGCCGACGTTATTTAGCGGACGTCGGCGTCCGAAGCGCGTTTTAGAGTCGCGCGGCGTGAAGCCGTTCGGCTCTAAAGGCGTTTCTTGACGGCGGCGCGACGGCGGAAAAGTCGACGCGTTAACGCGGGCGGCGTTTCTTTAACGCGGCGGTGAAAACGACGTTAAAAAACGCCGAGCGGCTAAAACGGTCGCTCGGCGTTTTTTCGGTGATGGAAAAGTTAACGGCGTCGGTATGACGTTAGTATTGCTGGGAATCAAACAAATTTCAACAAAGCGTAACGTTTTTTGCCGCTGCGGAGAATGACGACCGTTTCGCTCGCCAAGCTCGCCGGGGTCAGTGTGTAATCGAGATCCGTAATCGGGCGGTTGTTGACGTAAGCGCCGCCTTGTTGAACCGCGCGGCGAGCGTCGCCCTTCGTCTTCGCCAAACCGGCCAAAACGAACGCGTCGACGATTCCGATTTCGCCGGCTTCCAGTTGCGCTCGCGGAAGCTCTTGGCTCGGAACGTCCGCGAAAATCGACGTAAGCTCCGCGTCCGAAAGACTTTCGATCGCCGCGCCGAAGAAGATCGCCGTCGCTTGCTCCGCCGCCGCCAAGCCCGCTTCGCCGTGCGCGATCAGCGTCAGTTCCTTCGCGACTTGCTTTTGCAAAATGCGGCGACCGAGGTTCGCGCGGTGTTCCTCGATCAGCGCCGTCGCTTCAGCTTCGTTCAGGTCGGTGAAGAAACGGAACGCGCTTTCGACGTCCGCGTCGTCGACGTTGACCCAGTATTGGTAGAATTGATAAGGGCTCGTGCGGGCCGGGTCGAGCCAAAGCGCGCCGGACTCCGTTTTGCCCATCTTCTTGCCGTCGCTCTTGAGGAGCAGCTTGCTCGTGAGGCCGTAAAGTTGAACGCCGTCCATTCGACGCGCCAAGTCGATCCCGGCGGTGATGTTGCCCCATTGGTCGCTTCCGCCGATTTGAATTTCGCAACCGTATTCGCGATACAGGTGGACGAAGTCGTAAGATTGGAGCAGCATATAGCTGAACTCGGTGTAGCTGAGCCCGTTTTCCGCTTCGAGGCGGCTTTTGACCGAGTCTTTCGTCATCATCACGTTGACCGGGAAACGCTTCCCGACGACGCGGAGGAAGTCGAGGTAGCTAAATTCCTTCATCCAGTCGAAATTGTTGACCAAAATCGCGCCGTTTTCCTTATCGTCAAAGTCGACGAAGCGCGCCATTTGCTTCTTGATGCAGTCGACGTTGTGTTGAACCGCTTCCGGCGTCAGAAGTTTGCGTTCGTCGCTTTTGCCGCTCGGGTCGCCGATCATCCCGGTCGCGCCGCCGACGAGAACGATCGGACGGTGCCCGGCTTTTTGGAAGCGGCGAAGGTTCATAATCGCGACCAAGTGTCCGACGTGCAGCGAGTCCGCCGTCGGGTCGAAACCGCCGTAAACGGTTCGCGGCTTTTCGAGGAGAAACGCGCCGAGCTTTTCGTCGGTGATTTGGTTCAACAGACCGCGCCAAGTCATCTCGTTGACGACGTCGAAATTAACGGACATTAGGGTTCCTTTAACGGTTAAATGGGTTGTCGTTTTATTTTTTGAATCGTTTTTTCTTGGGGCAAGCGTCGGAAAACGCCGGTTGCGGCGAGTTTGCCGAAAAGGACGGCGCGATTCCGGAAAATTTTGCGCGTCGGTTTGCGCCCCCCCGTCCCAACTTGGAAATAAGGAATATAATAAGGGGACGGCGAGCGGCGTCGCGGGCTCCGACGGAGCGTCGGCGGCGGTTTCGGTTCGGCGTTCGCGCGTCGTCGACGAAAATAAAAAAATGTCGACAAAAACGGTCGAGAACGTCTTGCATTTGCGCGCGGGGCGTATACAATCGAATAAACCGACGAAAAAGTCGGTCGCAAATTCGGCCAAAACCTAACTCGTTCGCGAGAAACGGCGGGGCGACGGACGGCGCGCGGAGAATCCGGACGGAAACTCGGCGTCGCGGCTCGTTCCGCTTCGCGACGACAACGTTTATTATAAGGTAAAAAAATGGGTTGGCAATACAGCGAAAAGACAAAACAGTTATTTATGGACGCCGTTCAAGGGAAAACCGGGACGCACGTCGGCGAAGTCGAGAACGCGGACGGCGTCGGCGAACACGGCTCGGTCGCTTGCGGGGACGCGTTGAAGTTCACTTTTCGCGTCGAGCGCGACGAAACCGACCCGACGAAGGATAAAATCGTCGAGGCGAAGTTCCTGACGTTCGGCTGCACGTCGGCGATCGCCGCGTCGGAAGCGCTCTGCCGCATCATCGAAGAACGCCGCCCGACCCCGATCGACGCGCTGAAGATCACCAATCAAGACGTCGTCGAGTTTTTGGAAGGCCTGCCGACGCAAAAGGTTCACTGCTCCGTGATGGGGGCCGAAGCGCTCGAAGAAGCGGTTTGGGACTGGGCGTCGCGTCGCGGCGTCGACTTGGAAGCGCTCGGCTTCAAAAAGCTCGGGAACGACGTCGACGAAGGACGCGTCGTTTGCCAATGTTTCGGGATTACCGAACCGTACCTGCGCCGCCAAATTCGCGAACTCGGCTTGAAAACGACCGACGAAGTAACCGGCGCGCTGAAAGCGGGGGGCGCCTGCGGGTCGTGTCGCGGCGAAATTCAAGATATTTTGGACGACGTTTGGAGCGGCGGCGGTTGCTCCGGCGGAACGTGCGCCGCGCCGACGTCGGACGCTTTCGACGGAACGCTCTCGTCCGCTTCGACGCAAGCGACCGAAGCGCCGAAAGTCGCGGAAGAGCCGAAAAAGACCGGCTTCATTCCGTTGGCGACCGTTTCGACGACCGCGACCGGCGATGTCGTGCAAAACCCGACGTTCGAGACGACCGACGCTCCGAAAGCGGCGCCCGGCGAGTTCGCGAAACTGTCGCCGTATCAAAAGGCGAAGCGGATCGAGGAGACGATCGAAACCGCGATTCGACCGATTTTGCGTCGCGACGGCGGCGACATTGAGATCGTCGACGTGAAGGACGACGTCGTGTACGTCGCGATGACCGGCGCTTGCGACGGGTGCGACGCGGCTTCGCAAACGCTCGACCTGATCGTAACGACGATTCTGCAAGACCGGCTCGACCCGGCGATTCGCGTCGTGCAGCTTTAACGCTCGACGTTCCTGGCGCGGCGTTGCGGGCGGGCGAGCGGTTCCGCTCGACGGGCGTTTCGGCGTTTGACGTTTGAAAAGCGATTCGATTTCAAACGTCGGTCGGACGGCTCGAGCGCGAAAATTTTGACGACAATAAAGCGAAACGGTTCGCGGCGTCGGCGGGAAGTCGGCGTCGCGAACTTTTTTCTTGTTCGAGCGCGTTCGGCGCTTGAAATTTGCCGGAAAAGCAAGTAAACTAAGGCGACGGCGGAACGAAACGGCGGAAACGAAACGACGGAGAAGCGAAGAATGACGCGGCGCGGCGAGAAAACGGCGGAAAAGACGGACGACGCGTCGCGCGACGGCGGCGTTTTGAGTGCGTTGGCGCGAGAAGTCGGGCGCGGCGTCGGCGAACGAGTCGACGCCGTCGCTTGGGGGGCGAAGGAAGCGTTAAAGTTTGTCGCGCCCGGGCTTTGGCGGCGCTGGTTCGGGCGACCGTTCGGGCAAGGGACGACGTTCGAGGATTTTTCCGACGCGCCGAATCGACCGACGCCGAATCCGAAGGATAAACTCGGGCTCGACGGCGAACGGTTCGCGTTCGAGTACGTTCGCGATCTTCCCGCGGCGCGGGTGATCGCTTGCAACGTCGACGCCGCAACTTGCGAAATCGACTTGGTTTACCTCGACCGCAAGACGCGGGAACTCGTTTTCGTCGAAGTGAAAACGCGGCGGCGAGAACACCCGGATTACCCGACGTTGAACGCCGTCGACGCGCGGCGGCGCAAGAAATTGGCGCGAGCGTCCGACGTCTTCGCGGCGCGAATCGGCGAAGAGCGGCGCCGCCGACGGTTCGACGTGATCGTCGTTATTTGGCCGTATTTTACCGAACGACCGACGCTGACGCATTACCGCGGCGCGTTCGGGTACGTCGACGCCGTTCTCGGATACCGAGGGTGCGTTTCCGCTCGACGCGGGCGCAAAAGACGCGATCGTTAGGTTTATTTTTGTCTTTGTCGTCGAGATTTTGGGGAATCGAATCGACGAGTTTGCGACGGTTGGAGCGGTCGCAAGCGTTGTCGGACTTCGTTCGCGACTCTAAAAATTTTCCGCTTTTCTCCTTGGCAATTCCGGTCGCAAGCGTCGTCGGACTCCCGTTCGCGATTCTAAAACGAAACGCTTTCGACGGGGGCGGAAGTTGTCGAGGAGCGGAACGCGCTTGAAGTTGAAAGAACGCGCTCGCTTTTGAAAAACGAGCGTTTTTAGACGGCAAAACGCCCTTATCGTTTGCGTCGCCCGCTTCGCAAAACGGGAAACGCAAACGTCGAAAAAGAGCGAGCCGCGCCGGACGGACGGCGTTTTAAAGAACCGTCCGTTCGAGATTTACGCGCAAGGTTCGGCTTGCGGACGGCGGTCGAAAAGCGTCAAACTTTGCGACCGACGCCGGACGCGGAAGGAAAGAATCAAACGTCCCAACCGGCGCGGACGGCTTGCTTCAGGAACGCCGCCGCTTTGTCGCAGTTCGTAACCTTCATATTTTCGGCGTCGTAAACGAGCTTTTGGCCGCAACGGTACGCGACCAGGCCGAGGAGAATCGTTTCCGCCAAGCGACCGGAATAGTCGAAGTTGCACGTCGTTTCGCCGCGACCGCCGGTTTTGATCGCGTTAATCCATTCTTGGTGATGCCCGACCGAACTCGGAATCGTCGGGTTCGGCGCTTTGAAACCGGCGAATTTATCTTTCGGCAGGATCGTATGTTGCGAGTAGTTCGAGTAGATCGCGCCTTCCGAACCGATGAAGAGAACGCCGTTTCCGTAATTTTCGAGACCGTATTCTTTCAGCGAGTCCGGCTTGCGGGCGCCGTCGCTCCAAGTAACCGTCAGCGGCGACTTCGAGCCCGGGAGCGCCGGGAACTCGTACTTGACTTGCAGGTCTTTCGGCGCGTAGTCGGCGTCGGCGGCTTCCGCGGCGTTCGCTTCGATCGTCGTCGGATATTTCAGACCGAGGGCCCAGAAGACGAGGTCCATAAAGTGGCAGCCCATATCGCCCATACCGCCGTTCCCGAAGTCCCAGAACGAACGCCAGTTTCCGCCGAAATAGCAAGAGTTGTAGTCGCGAACCGGCGCCGGGCCGAGCCAAAGGTCCCAATGGAGCCCCTTCGGAACGTCTTGTTTGTCGGTGTTGCGCGGTTTGCCGCCCCAGACGGTGCCGCACCAAACGTCGACGCTCTTAATTTCGCCGATCGCGCCCGATTGAACCAACTCGACGACGCGGCGGTAGTTGTCGCCGGCGTGAATTTGCGTTCCCATTTGCGTCGCGAGGTTCTTTTCGCGAGCGATTTTTTGCATTTGACGGATTTGGTAAACGTCGTGCGCGAGCGGTTTTTCGACGTAAGCGGCGATCCCGAGCTTCATCGCTTCGATCGCGGCGATCGCGTGCGTGTGGTCGGGCGTGGTAATGACGACGCCGTCGAGTTTGTCGCCCAGTTCGGCGTACATTTCGCGGAAATCGACGTAGCGCTTCGCGTTCGGCATCTCGGCGCCGTATTGTTCGAGGAATTTTTCGTCGACGTCGCAAACGCCGATGCGATTTTCCTTCGCGATACCGCCGCGGTGGAACGGGCCTTGCATCCCGGCGACGCCGACGTGCGCGAGGTTCAGTTTCGAGTTGGCGTTGGCGTCGCGGCTAAAAGCGGGCGCCGGGAAAGCGCCGGTCGTCGCGGCGAG
>JAGBDD010000178.1 GCA_017937685.1 Thermoguttaceae bacterium
AATAAAAAAACGGAGAAGCAAGAAAAATTTCCCAACTTCTCCGTTTTTCGCTCGAAATCAAGCGCGAAAGCTCAAATTAAATTCAGCCTTCGACGATTTCTTTGATTTCGACCTTAATGTACGTTTGACGGCAGTCGTTCTTTTTGCGGCTGTTCTTACGGCGACGGAACCAACGAATAACGAGTTTCGGGCCCTTTTCTTTCGTCGGCGCTTCGGCGATAATTTTCGCGCCCGGAACGGTCGGTTGGCGCAATAAAAAACGGAGAAGCAAGAAAAATTTCCCAACTTCTCCGTTTTTCGCTCGAAATCAAGCGCGAAAGCTCAAATTAAATTCAGCCTTCGACGATTTCTTTGATTTCGACCTTAATGTACGTTTGACGGTGGCCGTTCTTTTTGCGGCTGTTCTTACGGCGACGGAACCAACGAATAACGAGTTTCGGGCCCTTTTCTTTCGTCATCGCTTCGGCGATAATTTTCGCGCCCGGAACGGTCGGTTGCCCGACTTTGACTTCGCCTTCTTTGCTGATCGCGAGGACTTCGGTCAGTTCGATCGGAGTTCCCGGTTCGACGTCGCGGAGTTCGAGATACATTTTTTTGCCGACTTCGGCTTTGTATTGGTGACCGCCGTCTTTGAAAATAGCGTACATTGGTTAAATCCTTTTTCCCTTAAAAACTGTTCGTTAAACTTTTCGCCGCTTGCGTATTTTAACGCAAAACGGTCTCGTTTTTGCGCCGAATATCGTTTTCTTTCCCAGTTTTCGGGCGCGCGCTATATTCCGCTTTCACACGACGGTAAAAATCGGATTCAAAGAACGTCGCTCGCTCGGCGTTTGTCGTTCGGAATCGCTTACGCGCCCCGAAATCAACGCTAAAACCGCCTCGGCGAAGCGTCGTTCGTCGGCTTTCGACGTTCGAAACGAGCGGCGCGACGTTAAAACCGTCAAACTCGCCCGTTTCGCGCAATCTTGGGAACCCCGGCTCCGTCCTCCGCTCGACGCGTCGCTTGACGCCCGTTTCGGACGCTCCGACGCCCGCCGTCGAACTCAAACGCCCGACGCGCGGAAGAGGATTAAGGGAACGAACAAAATAAACGTCTTTATTATACGTCAATCCAAGTTGACGCCAAGGGCCCCCTCGCGGGTAAAGGGGACTTTTTTCCCGGATTCGTCAAAAATTTCGATTTCCAGGTGTTCCGGCCAAACGTCGGAGACGCTGCGCAAGACGACCGAAACGTTCGCTTCGGTTTCGATTTGCGCCAGTTGGAGCCGCTTTTTATTGTTCAAGTATTCGGCGACTTCGTCCGCGACGCCGACGACGATTTGCGACGCTTTCGCCTCTTGACCGGCCAACGTCAGCATTCGAATGATTTCGAGCGCCATACTCTCGACCGATTTGATCGCGCCGCCGCCTCGGCAGCACGGGCATTCGCGGTAAATGCTCCGCTTGAGCCCCGGTCGAACGCGTTGACGGGTCATCTCGATCAAGCCAAACGGGCTGGTGCGCAAAATTTTCGTCTTCGAACGGTCGCGCTTGACGGCGTCGCGAAGGGTGCGTTCGACGGCGCGGCGGTGCGCTTCGTTCGTCATATCGATGAAGTCGTTGACGATGACGCCGCCGAGGTCGCGGAGGCGAATTTGGCGAGCGATTTCTTTCGCGGCGCGCAAGTTCATTTGGAACGCGGTTTCCTCCGGCGAGTCGTTCGTGCGGAAGTTGCCGCTGTTGACGTCGATCGCGACGAGAGCTTCCGTTTGGTCGATGACGATCGAGCCGCCGTCTTTCAGCGCGACTTTGCGGCTGTGAATCTTCGCGATTTCGCGGTCGACCTTGCATTTGGCGAAGAGCGGTTCGCGCCCGTCGTAATAGCTGATGCGGTCGGCGTAACGCGGCATAATCACTTGCAGGAACTCTTTCGCGCGTTCGTAAGCCGACTCTTCGTCGACGACGATCGACTCGACGTCGGCGGTGAAGACGTCGCGAATCGTCCGAATGATCATATCGCTTTCTTCGTAAATCCCGACCGGGCCCGGCAGGTTCTTAATGCGGCGAACGATCGACTTCCAAAGACGCATCAGGTACGCCAAGTCGAGCGCGAGTTCCTTGCGGGTGCGGTCGGCGCCGGCGGTGCGGACGATGAAACCGAGCCCCTTCGGCGGGTTCAGCTCGTCCATCAAAGCGCGGAGCTTGCGACGGGTCGACTCGTCTTCGATCTTGCGCGAAACGCCGACGCGACCGAGCGCCGGCATCAGGACGAGGTAACGCCCCGGGATGCTGATGTACGTCGAAAGGGTCGGGCCCTTGGTGCCGATCCCCTCTTTAATCACTTGAACGACGACTTCGTCCCCTTTTTGGAAGACGTCTTGAATCGGCGGTTTGACTTTCGGACGGCCGTAATCGCAAAAATCGTCGTCGAAGTGGCGGTCGCCGCGACGTTTGCCGCCGAAACGACGACGGTCGTCGTTCTCTTTCGGAACGAAATTCGGCGCTTGTTTGAAATAATGCGGTTCAACGTCGCTAATGTGCAAAAATCCGTTGCGCCCGACGCCGAAATCGACGAACGCCGCTTGAATACTTTGCTCGATATTAACGATAACGCCCTTGTAAATGTTCCCGACGTAATTGTCGTTCGTCGTTCGCTCGACGTAAAGTTCTTCAAGAACGCCGTCTTCGACAACCGCGATGCGGCACTCTTCCGGTTGCCGCGCGTTCACCAGCATTTTTTGAGACATAAAACTTTCAACTTTCTTAAGACGACAAGGCGATTTTCCGCTCCGCTCGTCGACGTTCAAGTCGCCGCCGCTTCGACGTCGCGACGCTAAATAACGCCGCGCGACCGCCGAACGCCGCTATTTAACTAACGTCGCGGTTCGGTTCGGAAAGATCGATCGAAAGAGTTCGCCGTCGAGTTCGAGGACGCTCAAAATCTCGCGGACGCCGGCTTCGGGCCCGTCTTGCGCGGCGATTTTCATCCGCAACGTTCCGTCGTCGAGCGTCGTTTCGAGAACCGCCGGGCGAGCGTCGACCGTTTTGCCGTTCGATTTGACGACTTCGACGCTCGTCGCCGCCAAAAATTCGGCAATTTTAGCGCGCGTCGCCTCTCGCATCGACTCCTGAACCGCCATTTCGTATTCGAACGCGGCGGCCTGCGCTTTCGGCGCTTTGTCGTCGAGCGGCGTCGCTTGCCAAAACTCCAACCCGGGAACGCTCGCGGCGTTCATTCGGTCGAGGAGCGTTTCCGGCGCCCAATCTTCGTCGAGAATCAGCTCCATCGCTTCGTCGTCGCTCGCAAAACCGAGCGGAAGCGCCGAAATGTAACTGACTTTCGGTTTCGGATGGAACCCTTGCGACTTCGCGACCGGCAAATCGGCGCGACGCAAAAGCCGCTCCATCGCGCGCAACAGGTCGCGATGCCCGATGAAACAGAGGTTGCCCTTTTTGCGAAATCGAAGTCTGTATCGCCGACGAACCATAAAGTTCGATCGTTTCGACCCGTCTTTGGTCGAAACGCCTTTCATTGATCTTAGTTTTCGCGTCGCGCGCTCCTCGTTTCAACGCCGCCGCTCCCAAAAGCGCCGCCGTCTGTTTTCCAAAAACGAGGACAAGCCGAGTTTTCCCGACGCGTCCGCCGCTCTTGGGCGAGGTTAACGCGACCCGAAAACGAAACGCATATTCTTTTATTCTATCGCATTTCAAACGCGCCGCTCGAAAACGACGCGCTTGCTCAATTTTATTTTCGACGCGCCGACGTTTTGCGTTCGACTCGGCGCGTTTTACTTATTTTCTCTATTTTCCCGGCGACGTCAAGCGTCGTTTTCGCTCGTTTCCGGAAAACGGCGTCGAAATTCGCTCTGCAAGTAAACGCGCATCGACGACGAAGTTTCCTTAAACAACGCGTTTTGCGCAATTTCCTCGCACTCTTTAATCGTTACGTTTCCACAAACTCGCTTAATCTGCAGAATCATCCCCGGCGCGACGCTTAAACTGCGCAACCCTAATCCGAGCAACAACAACGCGTTCGCGGGCGAGCTTCCCATTTGTCCGCAAAGGGAAACCGGTTTTCCGTACATTTTCGCGACGTCGACGACGCGCTTAATCAAGCGAATCAACGCCGGCGATTCTTGCTCGTACAGGAAACTAACGTCTTTGTTGCTTCGGTCGACCGCCATCGTATACTGAAGCAAGTCGTTCGTGCCGACGCTAAAAAAGTCGACTTCGTGAACAAACAATTCCAACATCAACGCGGTCGCGGGCGTTTCGACCATAATCCCCAACGGAATATCCGGATCAAACGGTATATTCTCTTCCTGCAATTCCTCGCAAACGTCGCGGAATATCATTTTCGCTTGTCGAAACTCCGTAATCGTCGAGACAAGCGGAAACATCACGCGAATTTTACCGAAAACGCTGGCGCGCAAAATCGCTCGCAACTGAACGCGAAACATCTCGGTGTTGCGCAACGACAGTCGAATGCTCCGCAAGCCCATAAACGGATTCGGCTCTTTCGCCGACGCGAACGTCAATCCCTCGGGCAATTTGTCGGCGCCCAAGTCGAAAGTGCGGATAACGACCGGTCGCCCTTCCATTTTCTCGGCGACCGATCTGTACGCCTGAAAATGGGTCTCTTCGTCCGGCAACTCGCCGGCGTTTTGCGACAAATAAAGAAATTCCGTGCGATAAAGTCCGACGCCGTGCGCGCCGTTTTTACGGCACTCGTCCGCCTCGTAAGGAAATTCGATATTGCCGCTAATTTTAATCGCGACGCCGTCTTGCGTTTGGGCCGGAGCGGAGGCGTAATTCGTCTCCAGCAATTCTTTTTCCCGCCGCAACGCGTCCCGCTTCGCTTCGTATTTGCGGAGCATTTCGTCGGTCGGCTCGAGAATCAAACGCCCGGCGCCGCCGTCGACGATCGCCGTCGCGCCGTCGGTCGCCTGCGCGACGAAGGAACCGACGCCCAAAACGGTCGGTATTTGCAACGCGGTCGCGACGATCGCCGTATGACTCCCCAAACCGCCCGTTTCCGCGACAATCCCCAACGTTTTCGTCGGGTCGAGATTCGACGCGGCGCTCGGAGTCAAGTTCGAGGCGCATAAAATCGTCGGTCGTTCGTTCGAGGCGGTCGCGTTTTCGGACGCATCGAGCAATTCGCCCAAAAGCCGCGTTTTTACGTCGACAATATCGTTCGCGCGCTCGGCGTAAGCCGCGTCCTGCAGACCGCGCAACAAGTCGGCGTGTTGGTCGAAAATTTTTTCGACCGCCCGCTCCGCCGAATTTAGCTCGTCGCGCACGCACGTCTCGATTTTAACGCGCAGTTTCGGATCGCTCAAAATCAAGAGATGCGCTTCAAAAATTTGCGCGTACTCGTTCCCTAATTGCCGCGCGACCGCGTCGCGGTTCGCTTTCAATTTCTCTTGCGCGGTCGGAAACGCCGTCGCCAAACGCTCCAACTCTCGCTCGACTTGCGCTGGTTCGATCTTGCGTCGGCGAACGCGCACGGCGGAGTCGACTATCGCCAAAGGGCCGATCGAAACGCCCGGCGAAACGGGAATACCTTGAAAAATTTTCATTGACGTAAACCGAAGGGACGTAAAAAGGACGATAAACGAAAAAGGGCCGCCCGACGCGACGCCAACGCTCGACGACGTTCTTCGCAACGTCGTCGACCAACGTTTATCGAAAGTACGCGAACGCTCTCTCGCAACGCGAATTTTTTATCTCACGACGGCGTTTTTTAACGAAATTACCGTTCTCGCGTTCCTTTTTTAGCGCAACCGCCCGTCGCGACCGGCGAACGTTTACTCGCTTCTTTCGACGTCCGCAAATTCGTCTTCGTAAAATTTACGCTCGAACAGAAGTTCGATCGCGCGCAAAGCGTCTTCCGAATCTTCGCCGTCGACGGTTAAGATCAACCGTTCGCCGCAGGGCGCCATTAAAGTTAACAAATCGAGACAACTTTTGCAGTCGGCGGAGTAAGTTCCCTTGGCGAGAGAAATATTCGCTTCGTATTTCAGCGCCGTTTTGCAAATCATCGAAGCGACGCGCACATGAAATCCCGCCTTATTTTCAACGGTTAATTCTTTCGAAAGCCTCATTCGTTCGCGCTCTTTCTTATTTATCGCGTTCGTTGCGCCGTCTTCGCAAACGACGCGCGTTCGCGCCGCCCCGACGCCGTCGTTTCACGCCGAAAATCCGGCGAACGACGCGTCAAACAGAGCGCGCGATGAAGTCGAACGTCGTTAGAAACGTTTTCGGGACTCGCCTCAACGCGTTCGCGTCGGAACTTGGAGAGGGAAATCCCGCAAAATCAACGTCGTCGAACTATTTGCCGTAACCGTTGTCGTCGGCTTCTTCCAACAGATTCAAAATATCTTCGCGATTGCGCGATTGTTGGAGGAAACGGCAGAAACCGTCGTCTTTGAGTTGACGGGTGATATGCTCGAGAGCGCGAAGGTGTTCGCCCGGACGATCGGGGGGAGAAACGAGCAGGAAGAAGAGGTTAACTTTTTCGCAGTCGAGAGATTCGAAATCGACGCCTTCGGCGCTGATGGCGACGGTGCCGACGAGACGGTCGACGCTAATGTGTTTGGTGTGCGGAACGGCGATGCCGCGCCCGATCCCGGTCGAACCCAACTCTTCGCGCCGCATAATAGCGTTGACGATTCCTTCGTATTCCGCCTCGGGGATTCCGCCGGCTTCTTGGAGGGCTTGCACCATTTCGCGAACGACGCCTTCCTTCGTCGTCGCTTTAAGGCCGGTAATGATCGAATCGACGAGAATAAAATCGGAAAATTTCATTCAAAGTACTCCTAAATCAGCAAGGGGAAGCAAGGCGGTTCGGGTTAATTATTTTTTAGCGGCGCCGTCCGTTTAATTCCGTCGCGCTTTCCAAATCGACGAAACGTTAAAATCGCGAAAATTCGTCCGCCGAAATTTTAGGCGCCAAAGTCCATTTTAACGGAAATTCCAAGTTTGTATAGCGCTTCGACCGGTTTCGTTGGAAAGAAACGTCAAGAAAATTCAAGAAGCCTCTTCAAGACTTCCTGTTTTAAGGCGCTCGCGCCCCAAAAAGGCGCGCCGACGACGTTAAGTTTTACGCAAAAGCAAAACAAACGACGCGGCGCGCTTCGACGTTAGACGCGAACGACGCCGAACGTCGATGCGTCGCTTTAATCGGGACGCGTCCGACGTTTTCGTCTATTCGCCTTTTTAACTATTTTCCCTATCCGTTTCATTTTTATCGCTTCGTTCGCTTCTTGCGCTCGAAGCGCCGTTGAAAAAGGTCAACGGTGATCCGTCATTTTCTCCTTAAACTTGCGCATTTGTTGTTCAATTTTATCGATCGTTTGATCGAGGCATCCCCAGAGATCGCCGGAAGAGTAGTCGGCGCGAAAATCTTTCTTCAATTCCGTCGCAACGACGACTTCGACGATAGGCTGATCGGCTTTTTCAAGGTCGACCAAGACGTCGATACTTGAAACACGCTCGATAAAACGGCCCAATTTTTCCACTTTATCGGCAATCTTTTGGCGAGTGGCGTCGGCCAAAGAACCATGTCGCGCTTGAACTTGAATTTGCATCTTTCATCTCTCCTTAATACCCCTCAAACGGAGGGGAACGGGATCAAGATTTTCGAAACGTCGCGCCGACGTCGTCGGTCTTCCGTCCTTCGAGATTTTAACGCGTTCTTTTGTCCGCGACGTCAAACCGGTTGTTTTCACCGAAACTCAACCCGAACGCCGAAAAATATACGGCTTGCGGAAAAAACGCGCTACGTCGCCGAAAACGAACTCTTTATTCGTTCGAACGACCGAAAGCCGGAACCCCAAAACGTCGCGCGCTGTCGACGCTCCGCCTAGGGACAAGCTCGAAACGAGCGATTTTATAACTTTCTCGTCTCGACATAAGAATCTTATGCGAATAAGACGCGGATTGCAAGAAAAATTTTGCGTTTTTTTACCGTTTTTAGAAAAAAAAGAGGAAAAAACTCGAAAAACCGCCTTAAAATTTCACTCAAACGCCTATTTTAACATTTCATCCCACAAAGAACCGCCGAGCGAAAACGACGCGACGCTTCCGCTCGCTCTTAAACGGCGTTTCGAATCGCCATTTTTGTCAATTTAGGCAAATTGTGTCAAACAGACAATTATTTCGAGTAAAAAACGTCGACTGGGAGTTCCGTTTTTTCGCGAATCGTCGCCGCCAACGCGTCCATTTTCGCGTCGTCGAGCGCGACCGCTCGCGGTTCGGACGGAACGCGGGCGACGGTGTAAAGCTGGACGCCGCAAACGTTTCCGCCGCCGTCGACAATTTCCTTCACCCGGTCGCAATACCGCTCGATTTCGGCGTCGGTCGGCGCGGCGCCGTCCCAAGAAAGCGCGGCGGTTTGAATTTTGACGCTCCAACGTTTCGCCGCGAACGCGATATTTTGCAAAATTCGCTCGAACGGAACGGCGGTTCGGTCGATCGTTTTCACTCGCGCCTCGTCGCCGCCGTCGAGTTTCGCCCAAATTTCGCCGTTGTTCGCCGCCAAACGGTCGAGCGCTTCCGCGACGCGGGGCTCGGCGAGCGTCGTCGCGTTGGTGATGAGCGTCAATTTGACGTCGTCGAGCGAGAGCGTTTTCCGAACGTCGATCATCGCGTCGACCGCCGCGCCAAACTCCGGCGCCAACGTCGGCTCGCCGTCGCCGCTGAACGCGAAATCGCGCAAAACCCGTTTATTTTCCGGCGTTTGCGCAAAACGTTCGCAACGAAACAAGTCGCCCGAAATCGTCGTTTTCGCGACCGCTTCCAACTCGCGACGCATCGAGTCGACGTCGACCGCCGCGTCGGGGCGTCGCTCCGAACGGTCGACTTGGCAATAAACGCAACGAAAATTACATCGCTTCGACGGACTCAAATTGACGCCGATCGAAACGCCGTTCGCGCGGCGGCTTACCACCGGGTAAACGTACTGGAAATCTTGAAAATAACTCGGGTGAAATTGCGTTAATTCCAACGTCGTTCCCTCGTTTGTTTCTCGCTTTTTACTCAAACTTGGTCGACGAAACCCCGCCGACCTCCCAAACCGCCTAATTTAAAATTTTTCGAACGCCGCGACAGTCGGCGGAATTAATCGAACGACGCAAAACGCCCAAATTAACGCGCCGACGTCGGAAAACGGTCGATAAAATTCACTAAACCTCGCAAAACGCCTAATTCAACGCGCCAACGTCGGAAAACGGTCGACAAAACTCGCCAAACGACGCAAAACGCTCAAACTAACGCGCCAACGTCGGAAAACGGTCGACAAAATTCGCCAAACCGCGCAAAACGCCTAATTTAACGTTTCGTCGCGCCGTTTCATTTCGCGCCAGTCGCTTTGTTGACCAAAATCTTCAACCGCCCGACGTCGGAAACGATTTTTCCCGCCGCGACGTCCGCTTCGGCGAAGCGCGCGACGTAAATTTCGCGTTCGCCGTAACGATCGAAGTCATACGTAACGAAAATCGTTCCGTCTTCCGTTTGACCGCCGTCCGGATACGAAACGTTGCTCCGCTCGTCCAAAACGAGCCCGCCGCTCCACGTCGCGCCGTCGTCGGTCGAGAGAAACGCCGTCATTCGCGACCGCCCGACGTCGGCGTCGATCGGGCCGTTTTTCACCAATAAAAGCGCGCCGGATTTCAAACGACGAACGAAAAATCGCGACGACGTATGTTTCAAATTTTTCGACGGAACGACCGGCGTCCAAGTCGCGCCGCCGTCGGACGAAAACGACTCGCCGATCCCGAACGTCGTTCGGTTCAGAAGCCAAAGCGTCCCGTCTTTTTTCTCGACGAGGTTGTGTTCGTCGAAAATCGAAACGTCGCGCGGTACTTCGGCTCGACCGTAAAAGTCGAGCGTTTCGCCGCCGTCGGTCGAGACGTAAACCGCCGCTCCTCGGAGCTTTTCGTCGATTTTATATTTCGAGTCGAACCGCCAAATCGCGACCGGGAAAAGCCAACGGTTCTTGGAGTCGACGAGCGGTTTTCCCATCATAATCCCGTTCGAAAGGCGGCGCGGCTCGCTCCAAACGGCGTCGCCGCCGGCCTCCGGATTCTCCGTTGTTACCGCCCAAACGCCGACGCGACCGTCCCAAATCGACGGATTAAATTTCGACTCTTCGCCTTGCGCCCAAAAGAGCCAAAGTTTGCCGTTCGGGTCGCTCCAGATCGCCGGGTCGAACGCGCGAACGTTCCCGGGCGGGTCGATCGCGAAAATCGGCTTCGACCAAGTTTCGCCGCCGTCGCCGCTATGCGCCAACAAGACGAAATTTTCGCCGCACTCGCCGCCGCCCCCGGAATACCAGCAGACCCAGACGCCGCCGTCGCGCGAAACTTCAAGACTCGAAATCCCTTGCCAACGTCGGTTAGCGTCCGAATACTTCTCCGGAACCGGTCGCAAAATCGGAGGCGCCGCCAACGGATTCGCCGTCGATTCGGCTTCTTGCGCTTCAGCGTTTGCGCTCAAACCGCTCAATTCTGCAACAAAAAACGATAATTGCAGAAATAATAGCGTAAAAAGAGAATAAAGCGTCGTTTTTTTCATTTCGTTCCCCGGCGTCGACGCAAAAAACGCGTCGTTTTGTTAAATTAAACGAAATAAACAAAATAGGGAAAGCAAAGAAACGTCGAAACACTTCTTCTAAGACGCTCCGACGCGAAACGCTCCGGGCAAACGCCGTCGTTTCGCGTCGGAATAATCGCCGTTTAGAACAAAAATCCTAAATTCGAGTCGAAATTAGAATTCTTTCGCGTCGATCCAAGACATCATCTTGCGAAGACGCTTGCCGACTTGTTCGATTTGGTGATCGTGTTCCGCGGCGCGAGTGCGCTTGAAGAACGGCGCGTTGACTTGGTTTTCGAGGAGGAAGTCGCGAGCGAAGGTACCGTTTTGGATTTCTTCCAAAATCTTCTTCATTTCCTTCTTCGCTTCCGGACCGACGACGCGCGGGCCGCGGGTGTAGTCGCCGTATTCGGCGGTGTTCGAAACGCTGTAACGCATGTAGTTCAGGCCGCCTTGATAGAACAAGTCGACGATGAGCTTCATTTCGTGCATGCATTCGAAGTACGCCATTTCCGGTTGGTAACCGGCTTCGACGAGGGTTTCAAACCCGGCTTTGATGAGCGCGCTGACGCCGCCGCAGAGAACGGCTTGTTCGCCGAAGAGGTCGGTTTCGGTTTCTTCTTTGAACGTCGTTTGGATAACGCCGCCCTTGGTGCCGCCGATCCCCTTCGCGTAAGCGAGACCGATCGCTTTTTCGCGTTCGCCGCATTGATCGTCGAGCGCGATCAAGCACGGGACGCCGCCGCCCTTGACATATTCCGAACGAACCAAGTGGCCCGGGCCCTTCGGCGCGATCATAATGGCGCGGTTCGATTTCGGGAGGTCGAATTGGCCGTAATGGACGTTGAAGCCGTGCGTCGCGAGGATGATCGCGCCTTCCTTGAGGTTGTCGCGGATGCTTTCGCGATAAACTTTCGCTTGGACTTCGTCCGGGAGGGTGATGACGATAATATCGGCTTGTTTGACGGCTTCGGCGACGCACGGAATCGGTTCGAAACCGGCTTCTTTCGCGAGACGATAGTTGTCGGAACCTTCGCGTTGGCAAACGATGACGTTGCAACCGCTGTCGCGGAGGTTTTGCGCGTGCGCGTGCCCTTGCGAACCGTAACCGATAATCGCGATCGTCATATCCTTCAAGACGGAAAGATCGGCGTCGTTTTCATAATAAACCGTAGCAGCCATTTGCGCTAACTCCT
>JAGBDD010000022.1 GCA_017937685.1 Thermoguttaceae bacterium
GGCCCGGCGCGTTGGCGTTCGTCGTCGGCGCGGCGGCCCGCGAGTTCGTCGCCGACTGGATCGACCGCGCGGAACGCGACCGCGATTTGTCGCCGCGCTCGCGCGACTCGTTTTGGCAAACTTGCGAGCGGCGACGCGGCGACGCGAAGATTTTGCCCGACTATTGGCGCTTCGCCGCGCGCGGCGGTTATTTCGTCCGCATCGTTCCCGGAACGCGTTCGGAACGCGACGCGGCGACGGCGCGGATTTTCGGCGACTCGGCGGAAAACGACGCCGAAGTCGAACGCGTTCCCGACGAAGCCGTCGAACGCGAAGCGGTCGAGGTCGAGTCGACGGCGAAGAAACGTCGGGCGCGGCGTAAAAAAGCGGACGACGACGCGGAAGCCGAAGAATGAGCGACGCGTTTTTGACGGCGCTGGTCGACGCGCTGAACGCCCGGCGTCCGGACGCGGGTTTTCGCCTCCGCTATTTTTCGTCCCGCGACTCGACGGAAACGGGCGCGGCGACGCGACGTTACGTCGAACCGGGGAAAACGGAATTTCGGCGCGAGTCGCGCGGTTCCCCGCTCGAATACCCGACCGCCCGAATCGTTTCGGAAGGATTCCCGGCGTCGGCGGCGGCGCTCGAAGAGGCGATCGTCGCCGAACGGGCGTTCCTTCGAGCGTTGGCGCGCGAACTCGTCGCGGATCCGACGGGATTCGTCGCGGGCGCGTTCTGTTTGTCGGCGCGCGTCTTCGCGGACGCGGAACCGTTTTACTCGCCGGAGGCGGCGAACGACGAGTCGCCGTACCTCTTCGCGGGGCTGGAAGCGTCGTTCTTTTTGACCTAAGGAGACGTCGGCGATGAAAGCGCGGAAACTGGAACCGTCGAACGCGGCGAAACTGCTCGACGCCGAAGCGCTCGAAGAATTCGCCGCCCTCGTCGCGGCGAAAGCGTCGAGCGCGGCCGCGGCGGACGTTCGACGCGAGGCGCGCCGTTCGATCAAGCGCGGCGGAGAGCCGCGCGGCAAAAAGGCGCCGCCGAAATCGGAGTGGACGCGGCTCGGCTTTACGTCGCGCCCCGGCGATCCGCCGCTTTCGCACAAAGGAACGCTGAAAAACGCGATTCGCTACGCGCGCCGCCGTCCGGACGAGGTCGTCGTCGGGCCGGAAAAAGTCGACGGAATCGGCGACGCGCCGCGAACGCTCGAACGCGGCGGACGCGGCCGCGTCGTTTCGGTCAAATATTCCGCGTCCTATTTGGCGCGAGCGACGCGAAAAAAGAAGCGGTCGCGAACCGCCGACTTTTCCCCGCCCTGCCGCAAGCACGGAACGGCGCGCGTTACTCGCCCGAAAGCGGAGCGGCCCTATACGGTTTACGGCGAGGACGGTCGATTCGCGACGATTCGCGACTACCGTTATTTTTACTCCCGCGAAGAATGGGAGGCGGCCCGCGATTCGCCCGGCTTTTTGAGTTGGGCGAAAACGGCGCGCCGTCGCGTCGAGGAGCGGGTTCCGGTCGCGCCGCGCCCTTATATGGCTCCGGCGTTGGCGAAAGTTTCGTCGCCCGAAGTCGCCGAGCCGCGTTTGACGCGAATCGTCAAAGCGGCGGCCCGCGAGTTCGTCGGCGGCGGCAAACCTAAAACGAAAGGAAGAAGAAAATGAGTTTGAAGCGAGGTTTCGAGGCGACCGTCTCGGTCGACGACAAAACGATCAAAACGATCGGCGACGTTACTTACGAAGAATCGGACACCGAAATTGAAGTCAAGAACCGCGCGTCCGAAGATATTCGCTACGTTCCCGGAATGACGGCGACGGCGTTCGACCTGCAAGTTCAGGGCGGAACCGACCCCGACGACGAGGATTCCGTCGACGGCTACGCGATTTTAAGCGAAATGAAGGAGAAACATTTGACGAAGCCGGTTACTTTCACGAGTCCGAGCGGGTTTACTCGAACGAAAAATATGATTTGCACGGCGTTCAAGCCGTCCGAACCGGTCGACGGGCTGTCGGTCGCCGACGCGACGTTGAAGGTCTCCGCGCTCGACCCGTCGACCGACTCCGGAACTTAACCGCTACCGTTCGAACTCGGTTTTCGCTTCCGCCGGTCGCGGCGCTTCCCGAAATTGGGCGCAACCGTTTGCGACCAACGGGAGCGGAAACCGAACTCGCGCGGCAGCGCGGGTAAAACCGCCTTCGGCGGGCGACCGGCGGAAGCGGCTTAGATGAAACCAGATAAAACGAAAGGAACGCGATGAAAACTTTTCGCGACGCGCTGGGGCGCGAATGGGAAATCGAATTGAATATCGGAACGGCGCGTCGGATCCGCGCTCGCGTCAAGGAAAACGAAGCGCTCGACGTCGATTTTCTCGACTGCGCCGGAGTCTTGACGCGACTGACCGACGTCTTTTTCGCCGCCGATTTGCTTTACGAAGTTTGCCGCGACGAAGCGCAAAGTCGCGGCGTCGACGCGGCGGCGTTCGGCGCGGCGCTGAAGGGCCCGTTCCTCTTCGACGCGATAACGGCGCTGACGGCGGAGTATCTGGATTTTTTCCCCGACCCGACGACGGTCGAAAAGATGCGGGCCGTCGTCGACAAGATTCGAGCCGCGAACGAGAAACTTTGCGACGCGATTTGCGGCGCGACGGCGAAAGCGCTCGACTCCGCTCTGCGCAAAGGGGAGACGCGACTTGGCGCGCTCTTGTCGAGCGACTCGGCGTTCTCGGACTCGGAATCGGCGCCGTCGCCGAAATGACGTTCGCGGAGGTCGACGCGGCGTTCGACGCGAAGCGGCTCGACGACTGGGATCGCGCCGCGTTCGTCGCCGCGCACGCGATCAACGCGAACCCGTATTTGCGCCGCCCCGTCGACGTTCGCAATCCGCTCCGCGCCGCCGAAGAGTATCGGCGCGTCGAACTCGAAGACGTCCCGGGGTTGAATTAAGGCGCGTCGACGAGCGCCGACTCGCCGCTTGGTTAGTCGTCGCGGGCGGGCGTTTCAAGCGAACTCGTCGAAGCGGAAGGCGGGTTCATGTCGCTCGCGCGCGGCGGCTTGTAAAAGTCGGGGCCGGAAAAGAACCCGAGCGTCGCGAGGGCGGCGAAGACGATTCCGTACTGAAAGAGACTGTAAACCATAAAAGGGCCGACGAATTCCGGATACCCCAGCCGCATACGGGCCGCGCGTTCGACGTCGTCTTTGGGCGGCTTAACGTTTTTTTGGTATTCCTTATAAGCGTAGACAACGGGGATTACGGGAAAAATCGCCGTTATTATTAAACAGACTTGAATCGCGGCGATTACGGCGGACGTTATATAGGATATCATCGCTTGGCTCTCGACGGTAAAGCGTAAGTAAACAACGAGAAATAATATAACGGAAAGACGAAAGGACGTCAAGAGTGAGCGTCGGAGCGATTACGGCGGGCGAAGCGTATGTTTCCATTACTTGCGATAATTCGGAACTTGTCGCCGGGTTGCGCGAGTCGGCGGCGACGATTCAAGCGACGGCGCGGAGTGTCGCGGCGGCGGAAGACAAGTTGACCGTGAACGTCGGCGTCGAGGGCGTCGGGGCGCTGGAAAGCGCGTTGTCGAAGGTGGAAAGCGCGATCGGGCGCGTTCAAAAGGAAATCAAGGAATCGTCGGCGACGTTGGCGATCTTTTCGAGCGGGGTTCTAGGCGGACTTAAAGACGCGGTTTCGGCGGTTTGCTCCGCCTTCGGAACGTTCGGCGACTCCTTTAACAAGATGGCGCTTCGAACCGGCCTATCGACCGAAACGCTTTCGGAGTACGCGCACGCGGCGTCAATGTGCGGCGCGGATATTTCGGACGTCGAAAACGCGCTTAAAGGAATGTCGCGGTATCTCGACGACGCCGCGACCAAAGGCGGAGACGCGAAAGCGGCGTTCGACCGGCTTGGGCTGTCGGCGACGGAACTTTTAGACGCGTCGCCCGAACGGCAATTCGAAACGATCGCGGCGGCGATCGCCGGAATCGACGATTCGACGACGCGGGCGGCGCTCGCAATGAAAATCTTTGGCGACAGCGGCCAAAAGCTCTTGCCGCTTTTCAGTTCCGGCGCGGACGGGCTCCAAGCGATGAAGGAGGAAGCGCGCGAACTCGGCGTTTCGATATCGAACGAAGCGGCGAGCGGCGCGGCGGAGTTTGTCGACGCGACGACGCGACTTCAAACGGCGGTTCGCGGCGCGGGGTTGGCTTTGGCGGAAACGCTCGCGCCCGCGATTACTTCCGCCGCTAACGCCGCCGCTCGCGCCGTCGCGATCGTTTCCGCGCTGACGCGCGAACATTCGACGCTAACGGCGGGCGTCGCCGCGACCGTCGCCGCGGTCGGGGGCATGTTGAGCGCGTCGCTTGTTCTGCAATCGTCGTTCGCGATTGCAACCAAGGCGGTCGTCGGCCTTCGGACGGCGTTGACCGCCCTTTCGGCGCATCCGGTTCTCGCCGTCGCCGCCGCCCTCGCCGCGGCGGCGGCCGGACTTGGGTATTTGTGCGCCAAGTATTACGAAGCGGCGGGATACGTCGGACAGTTTTCCGACGCGGCGGCGAAAGCGACCGAAGAGGGCGACAAGGCGCGGCGTTCGATGGCCGACAAGTTCGAGTTTTTGAAAACGGTCGCGAACTCCGGCGAACTCGAAGGCGCGGCGTTCGAGAAGGCGAAGGGATACGTCGACGAGCTGCAAGGCGCGCTCGGCGACCTCGGCTTCTCTTACGACGAGACGACGAAAAAAATCAAAATGGCGAGCGGCGCGCAAGACGAGTTTAATAAAAAAATGCGCGAACAAGCGCTCAAGGACTTGGACGCGCAAATCGCCGAGGAACAAAAGAATTTCGTCGAGGCGGAAAAAGAAGAACAAGGCGTTTTGAAGCGACAATCGTCGACGACGGCGCGGGTCGCGTTCGCCGGACGCAATCTTGCGAACTGGGTCGAGGGCGGAATCGGCAAGCTAACCGGGAACGACGCGCGTTATGTCGACACGGTCGAGGACGTTATGATTGCCGAAGCCAACGAAGCCGGAGAAAAAAAGCGCGCTAGCCTTCAAAAGCTGAACGACTTGCGAGCCCGCCGCGCCGCGCTCGTCGAAGGAAATACGGACGCGGCGTTTGGCGACGCGCCTTCGGACGCGAGCGTTCAAAACGAAGCGTTGTCGGTCGCGGTCGCGGCGAAGGAGGCGGAGGCGAAAGCGGTCGAAGACTTGAACGCTCGCATCGCGAAGGCGGAGGAAGACCGGGCGACGCGGGAAATGAGCGCGTCGGAGCGTCGAATCGACGCGATCAAAAAGGAGACGAAGGAGCTGACCGACGCGATCGACGCTCGCCTCGCCGTCTTGCGCGCGTCGGCGTCGACCGAGGACGATTTCGCCGAAATTTATCGACTCGAAACCGCGAAAGCCGGAATCGAGGCGGACGGCGAAAAGCGCGTCGCCGACGTCGAGAAAGAAGAAACGGACGGAAAGGCGGCCGCCGCGCAAGGAAAAGTCGACGCGATCGAGTCGAAACTTGCCGAAGAGAGCAAGTCGAACGCCGAGAAACGAATCGACGCGATTCGCAAGGAGACGGCGGAGTACAAGACGCAACTGCAAACGCTCCTCGCCTTGGAAAAAGCGAAGCCGGACGGCGAGCGCGACGAAAAGAAAATCGCCGAGCTGGAAGGAAAGATCGCCGGAGCGGACGCGAGCGGCAAAGAGCGCGAAGGAACGGTTTTGTCGGAGGCTCAAGAGGCGTATTTCGAGAAGTTCGCGACGCCGTTCGAGAAATACGAAAAGGCTCAAACGGAGTTGACGCAAGCGCTCGACGCGCTCCGGACGGCGCAAAAAAGCGGCGACGAAGCGACGTTGGCGGCGGCTTACGAGCGGCTCGGAGTCGCCCGCGAAAAGTACGAGTCGGCGGAAAGCGCGGTCGCGCAAAAGGAGAGCGCGGCGGAATCGGCGGCGTTTTCCCCGGCGGAGCGCGTCGCGGACGGAATCGCCGCGAAAATTGAAACGGGAAGCGTCGGGACGTTCTCGGCGTTTCAGGCGGAAGCGCTCGCCGCCGGGTACGATCGCAAACTTTACGAACAGAGTCGCCGACAAACGCGCTTGCTCGAAAATATCGAGCGAAAAACGGGCGTCGCGACGTTTTCTTGACGACGAAAGGCGAACGAATGGGAGTCGTTTATCAGATCGAAGAGACCGGCGACGAATCGGCGCGCGGCGGACTCGTCGCGACCGAATGCGAACAACGGTACGATATTGTCGCGCAAGGCGGAACGGGAACGTTCGACGAAGCGAACCGCGCCTTTCGCGGCTGGCTCGCCAAAAACGCGCCGACGCGCAACCGGCTCGTTCTCGACAAAGAGGACGGCGTCGAGATCGAGGAAGAGCCCGAGTCGCTGGGGCGCGTTTGGCGCGGCCGCGCGACGTATCGCTCCAAGACCGCTCAAGAGACGGTCGACGGCGCGGCCGTCAAATTCGGCGCGTTCGTTTCGTCGTTCACGACCGCCGGAGGGACGGCGCGGATTAAACGTTCGCTCGCGACCTCCGCGTATCCGATCGCGGGAACCGCGCCGAACTTTTGCGGCGGAATCGGCTGGAACGGCGAAGAATTCGACGGTTGCGACGTAACGACGCCGAACTTTGCGTTTGAAATTACGGCGAACACGCCGCGCGGCGCGTTCGAGGATTTCGGCGCGCTCGCCGACCGCGTCGCGAATTATCAAGGGACGGTTAACTCGCGACCGTTTTGCGGCTTCGCGCCGGGCGTCGTCCTTTACACGGGGATTTCAAGCGGCGCGCTTCAAAGCCAACCGGCGACGGAAACGGAGGACGAGTTCTTCTATTGGCGCGCGACGCACACGTTCTTAGCGTCGCCGAACCGGGAAATCGACGTCGAAGGCGTCAAAGTTTGGAAGCCGGGCTGGGCGTATTTTTGGACGTTGACCCAAAAATCGTTCGACCCGACGACCGGCGAAATCGTTCCGGTTATTCGCGCCGCTTACGTCGAAACGGTCTATCGTTCGACCGACTTCGCGGAGCTGGGGCTAGGTTACGGCGACTAGCCGAGCCGCGCCCGAACCGGATAAGCGAGAGAAGAAAGAAGCGAAAAATGCAACGAATCAACGAGCCGAATTTGCCGCGCGTCGCGGCGGGCCAATCGATTTCCGCCGCCGACTGGAATCGAATCGTCGACCGAATCAACGCCGGAGCGCCCGCGACCGTTCGCGCGAAAACGCCGACGGCGCGGGTCGAGTCGCAAATCGTCCAAATCGCGAACGTTGGGAAGCGCGACGTCAAGTTTCTTCAGCCGGTTTTCGCGACCGGCGTTTTGCGGGTCGCGATTCCGAACGATGCCGACGGGAAGCCGCTTTCCGGGAAAGCGCGTTTCGAAGCGGAGCTAAACGCGGCGCTGAACGGCGCTTGCGTCGTCGAGGCGAAAGACGCGGCGGAGTCGACCGGCGAATTTGGAACGCCCGATTTCGAGTATACGACCGACGACTTGGCGTTCGTCGCGCTGGAACCGATTCCGGCGGGGGGCGTCGGTCGAGCCTTGGCGGCGTGCGGCCCGATTTTTTTCGCCGACGCGTTGCGCGGTTCCGGGCAAAAGTTCGCGGTTCCGTACGCGAACGGAACCGGCTATTTTTACCGCTCCGCCGATTTCGGATATCGCGTCGTCGCGGAGACGGGGGGCGATTATCGACGCCGCGTCGCGCTTTTGGGGTATTGGAAAAATCCGGCGCCGGTGTTAACGTATTCAACGCTTGGTCAAGAGGTTGTAACAAACGTAACGTTTGAGAAAGACGAGAAATCCGGTTGTCGTCCGGTTGATAACGTCGAGTTAGTGCGAGCCGAAAATTTGGGAATGGACGAAGCGTTGCCCGGCGGCGTTTACGACGAGGCGTTTAAATTTCACGGCGTCGGCCATATGGAGACGGTTTATTTAAAACTCGTTGTAGCGGCTCGGTTTAACGATAGCGTGTATCCCGATTCGATAAAAGTTTTCGCGTATGGCTCCGGCGACCCGGTCGACGAGCATTTGTTAAAGGCCGAAGGGTATGTCGTATCGGAACCGGCGTCGTTTGCGTTTAATAATATTATGCCTGTAACCCACGAGTTAAGAACACGTTATAACGACGATATTATTCCGAAGTATTCGTTGAGAACTGGCAAGGAGACAATTACTACGTCGTATGGCTTTGAGATAAAAGAATCGGCGCGTTAATCGAGACCCGCGCCGGGAACCGCGAACCGGCGCCCGACCGACGCAGGCCGGTTGACTTCCCTTCCCTTTTATCGTTCGCGCCGCCGCGTTGAAACCGAACGTCGCGGCTCAAAGACATAAACGCAGTCGGCGCAACGAGTTAGTTTTAAAAAGTCAAAAACGGCGAATCTCGGCCTCGGCGCCGTGGGTAAACGGCGCAAATCTACAAACCGTAACAGCGGTTTTTAAACCCAACCGCCCGGAACCGGCTCGAATTTGCCGTCGCCGTTTAAAAGATCGCGACCAGCGCGACGACGCCCGCCAAGACGGACGAAACGCCGAACCAAAACGCCGCGCGGCGATAAATCGCGACGTCGTTTCGCGCCGCGTCGAGCGCCGCTTGAAAGCGCGCCGCGGCGTCTTTCGCGTCGTGAAATTTTCGAAGAAGTTCGAGACTCTCTTTGATTTGCTCGTCGACGTACCTAGTGAATTCCGCCGCCGTCGCGTCCCACGCTTGCGTCGTCGCGGCGACGTCTTTTTTCGAGTCGTCGAGCGAACGCGCCAACGCGGCCTTCTCCGCTAACAGTTCGTTTTCGCGCGCTTTGA
>JAGBDD010000179.1 GCA_017937685.1 Thermoguttaceae bacterium
CCTTGGTCGTATGGCCGCTTGCTCCGGGAAAGAACTCTCCTGGGACGACGCCGTCAACAAGGGCGCGGACGAATTCCCGTACGACGAAGTCGCCAAGTGGGAAAAAGACCCGAACCTCTTCTGGGAAACGAATCCGCCGGTTATGCCCGACACGACGGCGCCGGTTCTCCCGAAAGAAGGCGAAGTCATTTACGAAAACAGCGTTCCGGTTCCGGGTCAATGGAAGTGGCACGTTTGATTTCGGTTTGAAATCGACCGCTAAAGTTGCCGTTTTAAGCGTTAGCGTTTGAGCGGCGACGCTAAAAACGTCGAAGTTGTTTCGCGCGGCTTCGGCGTTTTTGCGTTTCTTGCCGCCCGTCGCGGCGACGTTGCCAAACGGAAGGGCGGTCTTTCGGTCTGCTTCGTCTTTTTTGCTTTTGTTGTCGTCCGTCGCGGCGACGTTGCCCAAGCGGAAGGGCGGTCTTTCGGTCTGCTTCGTCTTTTTTGCTTTTGTTGTCGTCCGTCGCGGCGACGTTGCCCAAGCGGAAAGGCGGTCTTTCGGTCTGCTTCGTCGTTTTTTGTTTCTTGCCGCCCGTCGCGGCGAGATTGGCAAAATGGAAAAAATGCCGACCGACGAACGCAAGGCGAGAAACGGGAAAATCGGGCGATTTTAACGGAGTCGCGTCGAGTTGAAGAATCGCGTTAAAAATGGGCGACGGCGACCGAAGCGCAAGCGAATGAAAGCGCGACCGCGAGCGGGAAAAGCGCAAAAAAAGCCTCCGCCGACGAAAAACGCGCGTCGGCGGAGTCGGGATTTAACGGTCGCGGCGCTTTTAACGGGAAAAACGCCGCGATAACGCAAAGGCGTCAGTTTTTCGGGACGCAGCGGTAATAGTAACGGTCGTTCGGCGCGGCGTCGCCGTCGGTTGTGAAGCCGCTCCAATCGCCGAACACGTCGATCGCGTCGGCCCATTTGAAGCGGAACGGCGCGATTTTTTCGCCGAACCCGAGCGCGACGCGAGGAATCGCCAGCTCGAACTTATTCCCCTGAACGCGGTATTCGATCGGCGTCGTCGGCGCCGACGCGTCGATTCCGTCGCCGTTCGTTTTTGCTAAGACGAGCGACTTGCCGTCGGGAGCGGAAAGGACGACAAAATCGTTCCCGTTGCGCCCGGTCGCCGGGTCTTCGTCGACGTCGAGAAGGAGCCGCGCCCAGTTTTCCGCGTCGGGCCCGCCGACGAACGGCTCGCGAGTTTCGACGTAAAAATAAAGGTTCGCGTCGTCGAACGCGACGCGGGATTCGATAAAGTCGTTGCGACCGGAATTATTGACGTAACGCGTCCCGGCGCCCCAACCGCGGCAGTCGCGACGCGTTTCGTCGTCGATCGTGTCGAAGTAACGCGGCCCGACGTTCGCCCAATCGTCGAACTTCCCGTCGATTTTGACGCTCGCGGCGACGGTCGGTTCCTGTCGCGAAACGCCTTTAAAGCGCCGAATATTCGAAATCATTTGATAATAGAACGCGTCGCCGTGCCCGCCTTTCATCGGTTCAATATCGCGGCTGAACTCTTGGTTGTATTGGTCGACGAACGAAACCGGCGTCGCGCCGTGGAACGGGGCGTTTACGTCGAAACGACCGGCGATCCATTCGTTCCAGCCGGTGATGAAAATCATTTCCGGGTCGACCTTTAGGGCGCGCTCCCATTGCTCTTGGAAGTTGCGTCCGGTAAAGTCGCGGTCCTCCGGCGCCGGTTCTTTGCCGTTGTGAAAGCTGCGGCCGTAAGCGGTCGGATTGCTGAGAACGCCGAGCTTGCCGTCAACGGCGTTTTGCGCGACGCCGACGCTCATTTGCTCGATTTCGCCTTTATCGTTGCGAAATTCGTGCTGCGGATGCGCTTCGAGCCAACTCCATTGGTTCGGTTTTGTTTGGCCGACAAAGTAGCTGGGTTGCGGCGCGCGGAAAGTGAAGAAGTCGAGGATTTGCTCCCGTTCGTCCTCTTGGACTCCGACGGCGACGAGTCGAACCGCGTTTTCCGGTTTGCCGTCGCGCCGCGCTTCGAGCCAACGAACTCCGGCGCTCGAGCGGACGGCGTTCGCCAATTCCGGATATTTCGCGGCGTCGAAATCGCCCGCGAGCGGAGTCGACCACCAGCCGACGCGACCGCCTTTCGGGTTCGACAGTTCGATCTCGTATTCGCCCGCCGGAAGCGGCGCGTCGAAGCGGACGGCGTTCACCGCGTTGTCTTTTAGCGAAATCGCGTCGCGTTTTTCGACGACGGCGCCGTCTTTATCGCGCAGAACGAAGTCGACGGTCGAGTTGGCGTCTTCCCAGGTCGGCGAGCAAAATTGAACGACGACGAACGGACGGTCGATCGCAAAGCGTTGCGTCAACTTGCCTTCCGACGCGAGCGGAACCGGTTGGCAACCGTTCGGATTCAGCGACGAACCGCCGAGGAAGTCCGGGTCGGCGAGAATGAGCGGTTTGCCCTTCCAGCGGAACCAAACGTCGGGATAGAAGTTTTGCGAGTAAACGTCGCGCCAAAGTTCGCGAACGACCTTGTCCGGCGCCCAAAACGGACAGAGGAACGCGACTTTCGGAACCTTGTTGCCGGCCTTTTGCATCTCCGAAAAGACTTTAAAAAGGGCGCGGTACGATTCCGGGTACGTTAATTGATTAGTAACGTCGAAACAGATAACGTCGACCCCGGCGTCGCCGAGCATCTGCGCGTGTTTGCGGAGGACGCCTTCGTCTTCGCCGACGTAATAGCCGAAAATCGACTCGCCCCAATGGTGCGGAACGTACATTTTCCCCCAATGCGGCGAGTTCGGGTCGTCTTTCGCTTCCGGGTGTTCGGCCAAAATCTTCGAAATGTCGTAAGGCCCGGCGTCGCCGTGTCGCCCGTTCCAAAGGAAGTAAAAAGCGGCGACGAACTTGTCGGGACGCGTCGGCCCGACTTCGTCGAACGTCGGCGTCGAGCGACCGAGCCCGTCGACGGCGACCCAGCGGTCGCTTTGCGCGGGATTCCAAGGGGCGCCCGGTTTCAACGCG
>JAGBDD010000023.1 GCA_017937685.1 Thermoguttaceae bacterium
ACCGTTGCGCGACCGTTTTGGAACGTTTTTTTGAGATTCGTCCCCTTGCCGACGCGGAGGAGGGGGCGGCGCTCGAACTCGACGCGGAGACGGCGAAAAACTCGGCGCGAGTTCGCGTTTTGGGACGAACGGCGGCTCCCGGTTCGGACGGCAAAGTCGCCGGGCGGCTCGTTCACGCGGGCTGGATCGCCAAAAAAGCGGCGCCGCCGGTTTGGTCGGGGGCGCCGGACGACGTCGCGGTTTTGGCGCCGATGGAAATCGAGTAGACGCGTCTTTGATTTTTCGATAAACGTTCGATTTGCGCGTTTTTCTCGACGTAGCCTTTTTTTGACGCGCGTTTGAACGGCGAGAGCGCGGCGGCTGGGCGAGCTTTGCGGATTGTAGCGGTCGGATCGAATTTAACGAACAAAGGGACGTCTGAACGTCGCGGCGGCGGTTAATTTGCGAGAAAACGTCGAGCGCGGCGTTCGGGGGCCTTCCCTTGGAACGAAAAAAGCGTAAAATAGGGTTGAACCGATTTTGCGCGTTCAGCGTTTCGTTTTACGTTTTTAACATTAGCGCCGTTTTTTCGGACGGCGTCGGCGGCGACGTTTCGGGGACGGAGGCGACCGACGACGGAAAATACGGAAAAATTAGCGCGACCGACGTTATTTTCCAGCGTTATGACAAATCAAGAACAGTTGATCAACGATCTGCCGAAACAATACGACCATCAGGCGGCGCAAGAGCGTCAGACGTCGTTTTGGGAAGAAAAGGGCTTCTTTAACAGCGACGTCAATAAGGATAAAAAGCCGTTTACGGTCGTTATCCCGCCGCCGAACGTTACCGGCGCGCTCCATATGGGGCACGCGCTGAACGACACGCTTCAAGACGCGTTGGTGCGAATGAAGCGGATGCAAGGTTACGAGGCGCTTTGGGTTCCGGGCGTCGACCACGCCGGGATCGCGACGCAAGCGGTCGTCGAACGCCGTCTCTTCGAACTCGAAGGGAAAACGCGTTGGGACCTCGGTCGCGAAGCGTTGGTTCAACGGATTTGGGACTGGAAAGACCAATATCAACGCCGCATCGTCGGGCAAATTAAAGCGCTCGGCTGCAGTTGCGACTGGCGCCGTCAACGCTTCACGCTCGACGACGTTTGCGCGAAGGCGGTGCGTCATTTCTTCTATAAACTCTTCGCCGAAGGGTTGATTTACCGCGGCAAACGCCTCGTCAACTGGGACGTCGCGCTCCAAACGGCGGTCAGCGACGACGAAGTGTTCCACGAAACGGTCGCCGGGAACTTTTGGTACCTGAATTATCCGGTCGTCGACCCGCAAGAGGGCGAGCCGGAGTTTGTTACCGTCGCGACGACGCGCCCGGAAACGATGCTCGGCGACGTCGCGGTCGCGGTTCACCCCGATCCGGCGGCGGAATTCGACCGCGTCGAAAAGGAGCTTCGCGCCAAGTTGGCCGACTGCCCGGAACGCGAAAAAGATGAAATTCAAGCGGAACTCGACGACCTGCTCCAACGCCGCGTCGACTCGCTGCCGCGCTTGATTAAGCTGGCCGAAATGGCGAAAGCCGGGCGCAAAGTTACGCTCCCGTTGCAAAATCGCGAAATTCCGCTCGTCGCCGACGTTTGGGCGAAGCCGGAAAAGGGAACCGGGTGCGTCAAAATCACGCCGGCGCACGACCCGAACGACTACGAAGTCGGGAAGCGTCAAGATTTGCCCGCGATTAACCTCTTGAACCGCGACGGCACGTACAACGAAAACGCCGGGAAATATCAAGGGCTTCACCTCAAGAAAGTGCGTCAAGCCGTCTTGGCCGACCTCGAGGAACTCGGCGTCCTCGTCAAGGTCGAAGACCGCACGATCGAAATCGCGACGTCCGACCGCTCGAAGACCGCCATCGAACCCTATTTGAACGACCAATGGTTCGTGAAGATGGCCGATTTGGCGCAAACGGCGATGGACGCGGTCGAAAACGGCGAAGTCAAGATCAAGCCGGAGCGTTACGCCAAGGGCTACCTCGACTGGCTCTCCGAAAAACGCGACTGGCCGATCGGGCGCCAACTTTGGTGGGGGCACCGCATTCCGATTTGGTACTCCGACGCGACCGAAGCGGAACTCGAAGCCGCGTTCGCCGGGCGTTCCGACGTGATGTGGCGTCCAAACGAATCGACCGGCGGTTGGCTCGTCTGCTCGCAGACGGAAGATTTGGCCGAAGACGCGGTTCCGGGGCGCAAGCTCGTCCGCGACGACGACGTTCTCGACACCTGGTTCAGCTCGGCGCTTTGGCCGCACTCGACCCTCGGTTGGCCGGAAAAAACGGCGGAACTCGACTACTATTACCCGACGAGCGTCCTGATCACCAGCCGCGACATCATTAGCCTTTGGGTCGCGCGGATGGTCTTGGCCGGTTACTTCAACACCGGGAAAAAGCCGTTCGAAACGGTTTTCATTCACCCGAAAATTTTGGACAAGTACGGCGAAGGGATGTCGAAGTCGAAGGGGAACGGCGTCGACCCGATCGCGGTGATGGAGAAATTCGGCGCCGACGCGCTCCGTTTCGCCCTCGCGTTCCTGACGACCGACAGCCAAGACGTCCGCCTTTCGCTCGACTTCGAGTGCCCGCACTGCGGCGCGACGGTCGAGCAAACGAAGAAAAACCGGACGCTTCCGCGCATCGACTGCCCGAAATGCAAGCAAGCGTTTTCGACGCAATGGGCGGAATCCGAGGAAGACAAAGCGCTTCCGCTCGGCCCGGTCGTCGGCGAACGCTTCGAAGTTGCTCGCAATTTCTGCAACAAGTTGTGGAACGCGTCGCGCTTCGTGATGATTAACCTTGAAGGTTTCGAGCCGAAAGCGCTCGACCCGAGCGAGCTTCTCGTCGAAGACCGTTGGATTTTGAGTCGGTTGGCGAGCGTTACGCAACGCGTTACGGAATCGCTCGAACGTTACAAGTATTCGGACGCCGCCCGCGCGTTGTACGACTTCGCTTGGGACGAGTTCTGCAGCTTTTACGTCGAAATTTCGAAGTCGCGCCTCTTCGACCCGGCGCGTCGGAATTTGGCGCAAAACGTCTTGCTGACGGTGTTGGACTCGCTCCTGCGGCTCCTGCACCCGATCGCGCCGTTCGTTACCGAGGAAGTTTGGCGTCGTTTGGCCGACTTCGCCCCGGTTCGCGGCGCCGTCCCGACGCAAGCGACCGAAAGCGTTTCGATCGCGCCTTGGCCGACCGTCGACGAAGCGGCGCTCGACCCGGAAATCGAAGCTCGGTTCGCGCAATTCCAAGAGGCGCTCCGTTGCGTCCGCGAAGCGCGCGCCCGTCAAAACGTCCCGCCGAAGACCGAAGTGAAGTTCGCCGTCAAGTGCGACGCCGAAATCGCCGCGCTCCTCGACCCGATGAAAGATTACTTCCGTTCGATGGCCGGAGCGGTCGCGACCGGGTTCGGCCCCGACGTCGAAACGCCGGTTCTCTCGTCGAACGCCGCCGCGCCGGGAATGGAGGTTTACGTCGACGTCGCCGAGCTGATCGACGTCGCGACGGAAATCAAGAAAAAGGAAAAGGAAGTCGAAAAACTCGAAGGCTTCATTAAGTCGAAGGAAGCGAAACTTTCCGGCGGTTTCGCCGAAAAGGCGCCGGCGCACGTCGTCGAAAAAGAGCGCGCTTCCCTCGAAGAGCTGAAAACGCAACGCGACGTCAACGTCGCGACGCTCGAACGTTTGCGAGCCGTCGCCGCGTCGCGTCAATAAGCGAACGAACCGCAAGGGGCGCGTCGGCGACGAAAGACGCGTCGTTTGCGTTGAATGGAACGATATTAACGTCGAAATCGGCGGCGCGAGTCGCTAGCGCCGGTCGATTTTGACGATTTTGACGGCGAGACCGAGTCGAAAGCGGGCGAGCGTTTCGCCGTCGATAAGCCGATTACCCGAGAACGCGTCGGCGGGCGTTGCGTTTTGTCGAAAACGGAGCGGCCTCGGCGCAAAACGAGCAAAACAGCAAGAAAGAAAAGAAGAAATGAGCAATTCCTGCAGCTGCTGCAACGATAAAATCCGTCCGAACTTCAAAAAGGGCGACGGGCTCGTTCCCGCGATCGCGCAAGATTATAAAACCGGCGAAGTCCTTATGATGGCGTATATGAACGAGGAAAGCTACGAAGAAACGCTGAAACTCGGTTACGCCGTTTACTACAGCCGCAGCCGCAACAAACTTTGGCGCAAAGGCGAAGAGAGCGGCAACGTTCAAAAGGTTCACGGGATTTACATCGACTGCGACTGCGACACGCTTCTCTTGAAAGTCGATCAAGTCGGCGGTTCCGCTTGCCACGAAGGTTACCCGAGTTGCTTCTTCCGCCAACTCCAAGGCGACGATTACGTCGTCGTCGGCGAACGCGTCTTCGACCCGAAAGAAGTTTACAAGAAGTAAGCGAAGTCGGCGAAAAACGCTAGCGGCGTCGGGCAAACGCAAGGCGTCGCGCTAAATAACGAAAGAACAAAGTCGCGGGAAGGGGAGCGCAAGAACGAGCGTTCGACCGTTTCCTTCCTTCTCGCTCCTTTGAAAAATATAATAACGAACGAAAAAGAAAGAAATCAAATGTCCGATAAAATCCTGAAACTCGGCATTCCGGCCGGCAGCCTCCAAGAAGCGACGGTCGAACTCTTCCGCAACAGCGGTTACAACATTTCGGTCGAAAAACGCAGCTACTTCCCGTCGATCGACGACGACGAAATCGAATGCATGCTGATTCGCGCTCAAGAAATGGCGCGTTACGTCGCCAACGGCGTTCTCGACGCCGGGCTCACCGGGCACGATTGGATCGTCGAAACCGGCGCCGACGTGATCGAAATCGCCGAACTGATCTTCTCGAAGGTTAGCCGCCGTCCGGTTCGCTGGGTTCTTTGCGTTCCGGAAAGCTCGCCGGTTCAAACGGCGAAAGACCTCGAAGGCAAAACGATCGCGACCGAAGCCGTCGGCCTTACCAAGGCTTATTTGGCGAAACACGGCGTTACCGCGAACGTCGAATTCAGCTGGGGCGCGACCGAAGTTAAGCCGCCGAAACTCGCCGACGCCATCGTCGAAGTTACCGAAACCGGCAGCTCGCTCCGCGCGAACAAGCTCCGCATCGTCGACGAAATTCTCCAAAGCACGACGCGCTTCATCGTCAATAAAGACGCTTACGCCGACGCTTGGAAGAAGGAAAAGATCGACGATATCGTCCTGATGCTCAAAGCGACGCTCAACGCCGAAAGCAAAACCGGCTTGATGATGAACGTTCCGAAAGACAAGCTCGACGCCGCGCTCGCGATCCTTCCGGCGCTCGACGCCCCGACGGTGATGCCGCTCGCGAACTCGGAAGAATACGACGTGATGACGGTCGTCGATAAAAAAGCGGTTCGCGCGCTCGTTCCGGAACTGAAAAAGGCCGGCGCTCGCGGAATCGTCGAGTTCCAAGTCAAGAAAATCATCGACTGACGCGGAACTTGCGGCGTTTCGTTTCGGCGGAAATCGGCGTTTGGTCGCTCCTCAACCGAGCCGACGCGCGTTTTTTCGCCGAAACGGACGCGAATTATAAAAAAATCGTTGATTTTGTCGGCGCGTTCGACTAAAATAAAAGAAACGGTTTCCGAACGTTTCTCGGAATCGCGGATTTGTCCGGCGGTTTCGAGCGTTTCGGCGTTTCTTGGCGGCGTCGGCGAGCGCGAAAAGACGGTCGTTTCAACGTCCCTATAGTAATAACGACAAAATCGAACGAAACAAGGGCGGCGACGATGAAAAGAACGAGCAAGAGAACGCGAAAATTTTGGAGCGCGGCGTTCCTGAGCGCGGCGATTTTGGGGCTTGGCGCCGGTTGGGGCGTCGGGCAAGCGAACGCGGAGGAATTTACCGAGGCGTTAGGGCCCTTTATGAGAGCGGGGGACGCGCCCGGTTACGTTCTTGTCGTCGCGACGCCGACCGAAGTTTTAGCGGTTCAGTCGGGTAATTTAGCGAACCTTAAAAAGAAACGAGACTGGCGCCCCGACTCGCTCTTTTGGATCGCGTCGCAAACGAAAGCGGTCGTCGCGGCGGCGACGATGATCTGCGTCGACGAAGGGAAACTCGACCTCGACGCGCCGGTCGAAACGTATTTGCCGGAGCTTCGCGGCCTCGTCGTCGCGGAGCCGCAAGAGGACGGAACGACGCTCCTTCGCCCGACGAAAACGGCGCCGACTCTCCGTCAAGCGTTGAGTCATACGGCCGGTTTTCGCTTCATTACCCCTTACCAAGAGACTTACGGAATCGATTCGCTTCCCGTTCGGCGGCTGATGAAAACGGTCGCAATGACGCCGCTTATCGCGGAGCCGGGAACGCGTTACTCCTATTCGAACCTCGGCGTCGACGTCGCGCAGGCGGCGGTCGAAGCGGTCGTCGGGAAGCCCTTCGAAGATTTCGTCGAAGAGCGGATTTTCGCGCCGCTCGAGATGACCGACACAACCTTTTACCCGAGCGCCGAACAGCTCGAACGTTTGGCGACGCCTTACGGTTGGGACGCCGAAGCCGGGCGTTTGAAGCCGATTCGTTTCGAACAAATGCCGTCCCTCGACGACGGTTCGCCGCGTTACGCCGAGGGGGGCGGGGGCCTTTTCTCGACGGCGGAGGACTTTGTTAAGTTTTACCAAATGTTGGCCGGTCGCGGCGTCGGGGCGAACGGAAAGCGCGTTCTTTCCGAAGCGGCGGTCGAGACGATGACGTCGAAGCAAACCGGCGCCGCCGTCGACGCTCAATACGGGTTCGGGTTGACGGTCGACGACCGAACGTTCGGGCACGGCGGCGCGCTCGGAACGCAGGGCGTCGTTTACCGCGACGGAACGGTCGGCGTTTATTTGGTCGCGGTTGGAGGAACGCCGAAACAGGGCGAAATGGAGCGCGCCTTCCGAAACGTTTTGGAGAAAATCGCGACCGAGCGTTCCCAAAAAGCCGAAAAAGGCGCCGAAAAATAAAACGACCGAAACCCGATAATATCCGCAAAGTTTGCGCCGTTTAGCGCGAACGAAACGAAAGGGAAAACGACGATGAAAATTTTGCGATTCGACAGCGTCGGCGGCGCGTCCGGCGATATGATTTTGGGCGCGTTGGTCGGTTTGGGCGTCGACCCGCGATATATCGAACGGGAATTGCGTCGTTTGATTCCCGACCCGTTTTCCTTGAAAGTCGGCGAAAAGTCGGAGTTCGGCGCGACCGGCGTTTATTTGACGGTCGACTTGAACCCGACGGCGGTTGAAGAATGCGAACGTTGCGAAGATCGTTTTACTTGCGTCTGCAAGCGCAACCCCGACGGCGACCCGACTTGCGAATGCGTCTGTAAACGCAAGGATAAACGCGAACGCAAATGCAAGCGCAAACGCGATTACGATTGCAAACACGAACACGATCGCAAACACGAACACGATCATAAACACGAACACGATCGCAAACACGAACACGATCATAAACACGAACACGGTCATAAACACGACTGCGAACACGATCGCGTTCACGGGCGGACGTTCGCGTCGATTCGTCGAATGATCGCGGAGTCGCCGCTCGACGAGAAAACGAAGCGCGACGCGATCGCCGCCTTTGAAGCGCTCGCGGTCGCCGAAGCGGAGGCGCACCAAAAAACGGTCGACGAAGTTCATTTTCACGAAGTCGGCGCGGTCGATTCGTTGGTCGACACGGTCGGTTGCGTTTTGGCGTTGAACGCGCTCGGCGTCGACGGAATTTCGCTTTCTCCGTTGCCGGTCGGCGAAGGAACGTTTCGTTGCGCGCACGGCGTTTATCCCTTGCCGGCGCCCGCGACGTCGATTTTGCTGCGGAATTACGGACTTCCGACGTCCTCCGATAACGAGCGTTGCGAAATGTTGACGCCGACCGCCGCCGCGCTCTTCGCCGTTTGGGAAAAGAAGGCGATTCCGACCGGCGCCCGAATCGTCGCGACCGCCAACTCGTTCGGAACGCGGAAAATGCAAAGTCGCCCGAATTTGTTGCGCGCGTCGATTTATGAAACGGATAACAACGTCGAAGAAAGCGGAAAAACGCCCGCAATGTCGGCGGAATCGGAAAAGTCGGCGGCTTGGGAAGCGCGTTACAACGTCGAAACGCTTTACGAGTTGGCGACGAACGTCGACGACGCGACCGGCGAACGCTTGGCGACCGTCGCGACCGCGCTTTTCGACGCGGGCGCCCTCGACGTTTGGACGACGCCGATTTTGATGAAGAAAGGCCGCCCGGCTTGCAAGTTGAGCGCGCTCGTCGCGGAAGAAAAGCGAGAAACGGTCGTCGACGCGCTTTTCCGAACTTCCGGAACGTTCGGCGTTCGCGAAACGACGGTTCGCCGCCGGGCGTTGGCGCGACGTTGGGAGACGATTCAAACGTCGTTCGGGCCGATTCGCGTTAAAATCGGCGAAACGCTCGACGGCGAAACGCAGACCGTCGCGCCGGAGTTCGCCGACGTCGACGAAGCGGCGCGAAAAGCGGGCGTTCCGTTCGACCGCGTTTACCGAGAGGCGGCGTCGCGTTGCGAATTTTGATTTTTTGAAAAACGAACGGTCGATTAGGCGCGTCGTTATTTTCTTATCGAACGAAAACGACGGCGGAGCGAAAAACGCCTTCGTTCTTTTTCCTTGTTGTTGCAAAGCATTACGGCGCGCTCGACGGAACGCGTTAGAATAAAGAGGCGCAAATGGATTACCCGCGAGAAGAAAACGCTTGTCTCGAAAACGACGCGGCGCGTCCCGCCGTCGAGAACGTCGAAGCCGATAAAACGGTTGAAACCGGCAAATCCGTTAAGGACGCCGCCGTTTTCGATCCGGTTCACCCGCCGCTTCGCGTCGTCGGCGCGCGAGCGCACAACCTGAAAAACGTCGACGTCGATATTCCTTGGAACCGCCTTACCGCCTTGACCGGGCCGAGCGGAAGCGGAAAAAGTTCGCTTGCGTTCGACACGATTTTCGCCGAGGGACAGCGGCAGTACATCGAAAGTCTTTCGATTTATTCGCGCCAATTTTTGCACCAGCTTGAGCGGCCGGACGTCGATTCGGTCGTCGGATTGCAACCGACGATCGCGCTCGACCAGCGTTCGAGCGGGCCGAATCCGCGCAGCACGGTCGCGACGGTTACCGAAATTTACGACTTTTTACGGCTTCTTTACGCTCGGGTCGGCGTCGCGCACTGTTATCGTTGCGGGCGTCCGATTCGCCGTCAAACGGTCGAGCGGATGGCGGAGGAGATTTTGCGTCTTCCGCCGAACACGCGGTTTATGCTTTTGGCGCCGGTCGTTCGCGGGAAAAAGGGGGCGCATAAAGACGTTTTCCGGCGGCTCGTTAAAACCGGTTTCACTCGGGCGCGCGTCGACGGAGCGTTGATCGAAATCGCGTCGGCGCCGGAACTCGACCCGAAAAAAGCGCATACGATCGAGGCGATCGTCGACCGTTTGATTTTGCGCGACGGAATCGAAACGCGTTTGCTCGAATCGTTGAAGTTGGCGTTGCAGTTGAGCGAAGGGCTCGTTTGTTGCCTTTACGAGAAGGAACGCGTTACGACCGCCGAAGGGAAGACGCGCAGCGTTTGGAAAGACGTTCTTTTTAGTTCCCTTTATTCTTGCCCGAAATGCGGCGTCGGGTATATGGAACTGGAACCGCGCACCTTTAGTTTCAACAGTCCTTACGGCGCTTGTCCGGTTTGCCAAGGCGTCGGCAAGGTTGAGGCGTTCGACCCGGACGCGCTCGTTTCGAACCCGGACGTTTCGTTGGCCGACGGAGCGCTTGCGCTCGGCAAGGGGTTGGCGACGGCGGCGCGACGCAAATTGCAGGCGTTAACGGCGGAGTTTGAACGGATCGCTCCGGAAGCCGCCGCGGCGCCGGTCGGAACTTGGGACGAGAAAACGCGCAAACTTTTCTTTTACGGCGAGGAGCGCGAGGAAACGCGAACTTTTTTAAACGCCGTCGCTTCCGAACTAGCCGACGCCGACGGGACGAGCGACGAGACGGAAAAGGGAAGCGAAAGCGCCCGCGAAAAACGGGAAAAGGGCGCGATTTCAAGTCGCCTTTTGAATCCCGAGCGAGAATCGTTGATTCTTGAGGACGACCGCGCGCTGTTGTCGTTGATGAGCGGCGCCGAAGCGGAAACGACCGGCGACGAAGCGAGCGAGAGCGGGCAAAATAAAGTCGACGGCGCGACGGAAGGCGAGGCGACGGACGCGGGCGTCGCGAACTCCGGCGAGGCGGCTCCTTTCGCCGGGTTGATTCCGACGCTCGACGCGGCGTTCGCGGCGGCGAAAAGCAAACGGGAGCGCGATTATTTGGCGACGTTCCGCGGCGAAGTCGTCTGTCCCGACTGCGGCGGCGCTCGGGTGCGTTTGGAAGCGCGGTCGACGACGGTCGCCGGGAAGAAAATTCACGAGGCGACCGCGCAGACGGTCGTCGAAGCGCTCGAATGGTTTCAAAGTTTGACGTTTAAACCGGTCGAGCAAGAAATCGCGACGCCGATCGTCGAGCAGATTCTCGAACGTTTGGACGCGATGAATCGGCTTGGGCTCGATTATTTGACGCTCGACCGGGCGGCGGACACGTTGAGCGGCGGCGAATTGCAACGCGTTCGGTTGACGACCGGGCTTGGGAGCGGGTTGTCGGGCGTTTGTTATATTTTGGACGAACCGTCGACCGGCTTGCATCCGCGCGACAACGAAAAGTTGATCGAATCGTTGCGCGCTCTTTGCGACCGCGGAAACACCGTTCTTGTCGTCGAACACGACGAGGCGATTATGGAGCGCGCCGACTGGTTAATCGACGTCGGGCCCGGCGCCGGCGAGTTTGGCGGCGAAATTTTGGCGCAAGGAACGCCCGCGCAAGTCGCCGCCGAAGCGATTTCCGCGACCGGACGGTATTTAAGCGGCAAGTCGAAGATTTCCGTCCCGGAAAGGCGTCGCAAAATCGTTAAAACCCGTTCGATCGTTCTCGAAGGCGCGACGACGAATAATTTGAAAAACGTTACCGCAACGTTCCCGTTGGGCGTTTTCACCTGCGTTACCGGCGTCAGCGGTTCCGGGAAGAGTTCGCTTTTGAACGAAACGCTCGTTCCGGCGTTGCGGCGGCGGTTGAACGGAACTGGAACCCGTTCGACGCAGTTTAAGAGTTTGCGCGGCGCGAGTCGAATCGACAAACTGATTCAAATCGATCAATCGCCGATCGGTCGAACGCCGCGGAGCAATCCCGCGACATACGCCGGTATTTTTGACGAGATCCGCAAAGTTTTCGCCAATTCCCGAGACGCGAAACGGCGCGGATACAAAGCGGGGCGGTTCAGTTTCAACGTCGCGGGCGGGCGTTGCGAGGAGTGCCAAGGGCAAGGGATTCAAAAGATCGAAATGCACTTCCTGCCCGATATGCGCGCCGTCTGCCCGGTTTGCGAAGGAAAACGGTTCAATCGGCAAACGCTTGAAGCGCGATATAAGGAGAAATCGATCGCCGACGTGCTGGATATGTCGGTCGACGAAGCGCGCGAGTTTTTCGCCAATTACCCGACGATCGTTCGCCAGTTGGAGAGTTTTCAACAGGTCGGATTGGGGTATTTGCGGCTTGGGCAGTCGTCGACCACTCTTTCGGGGGGTGAAGCGCAGCGGGTTAAGTTGGCGACCGAGTTGGCGCGCGTCGAAACCGGGAACACGTTGTACGTTTTGGACGAACCGACGTGCGGCTTGCACTCGCAGGACGTCGAAAAGTTGCTCGAAGTGTTGCAACGCTTGGTCGACGCCGGGAACACCGTTCTTGTCGTCGAACATCATCTCGCCGTGAGGACAGCGGCCGACTGGAGTATCGATATGGGGCCGGAAGGGGGCGTCGACGGCGGCGAAATCGTCGCGACCGGGACGCCGGAGGAAGTCGCCGCGTTGGAAAATAACGAAACCGGGCGATTTTTGCGGGCGGCGCTCGCGAAATGACGTCGCAAACGGCGCGTCGGTTGGTCGGAAGCGGCGAAGCGGCGCGAGGAAAAGCCGAAGGAACGGAGAATAGGGGCGAAACGGAATGACGAGCGAACTAAGAACGACGCGGCGCGAAATGTTGAAACGGAGCGTCGCGACCGTCGGCGCGGCGGCGTTCGCGGGCGTTTGTTCGATTTTATCGGACGGGCGCGCGGCGATTGCGTTCGGGCAAACGACGACGCAAAAAAAAGCGGCGGCAAACTCGGCGAAAAAGGGAACGGACGCGGCGACGAAGCGCGAATTTCCGGCGCGGTTCGATTTGAAGCTGACAAAACGCCGCGCCCGAGCGACCGACTCGTATACGCAAGGGCTCGTTTTCGAAATCGACGCCGAAACGGGGCGAGAAATTTTGTACGAAAGCGGCGGCCAGTACGGAAAATCGAAATTGCGCAAAATCGACCTCGAAACGGGGAAAATTTTGCAAGAATATCGATTTTCGAAGCGTTATTTCGCCGAAGGAATCGCCGTTGTCGACGACCGGATTTTCGCGTTGACTTGGCGAGAGCGCGCCTGTTTTGTTTTCGATAAAAAAACGTTTGAAAAACTCGACGAGTTTCGATATTCCGGCGAAGGTTGGGGGCTCGCGTTCGACGCCGCGACGAAAACGTTGGCGATGAGCGACGGCGCCTCGAAGATTCGCGTTCTCGACCCGACGACGTTTCGGCAAACGCGGACGTTCGACGTTTTTTATCTCGACGCGAACGGCCGTAAACGCAAGTTGGTTAATTTGAACGAATTGGAGTTTGTCGGCGGCGAACTTTGGGCGAACGTTTATCAAACGAACAAGATTGTTCGAATCGATCCGGCGACCGGGCGCGTCTTGCAAGCGATCGATTTTTCGAAAATCGTTCCGGAATCGTTGCGCGAAAGTTGGGAATACGTTCTTAATGGAATCGCGTTCGACGGCGCGAAGAACCGGCTCTTTATTACCGGGAAATGTTGGCCGACGCTTTTTGAATATTCGGCGATTCCCGGAAAAACGGCGTCGAAGTTGGTTTAACGGTGTAAAAACGACGCGGCGAGCTTTCGACGTCGCGCCGAGCGTCGTTGGAGAAGTCGATTCCGGATTAGCGTTTTAGTATTTTGACGGTCGCGCCGATTTTGCGTTAGTTTCGGCGAAGGAAAGGGGGCGAAACGGCGATGACGGCGATTTTTTTGGCGATTTTGGTCGGTTGGATCGCGATTTTAGGCGCGGCGTTCGGGAGTTTTTTTAACGTTGTGATTTGGCGCGTTCCGGAGGGGATGAGCTTAATTTCGCCGCCGTCGCATTGTCCGAAGTGCGGCGCGCGGGTGCGACCGTTCGACAACGTGCCGATTCTCGCTTGGCTTTGGCTCCGCGGTCGTTGCCGCGATTGCAAGGCGCCGATTAGCGTTCGCTATCCGTTCGTCGAGTTCCTTTGTTGCGCGGTCGCCGCTCTTTTCGGCGCGTCGATTTTGGCCGGCGGTTGGGTTGGGTTCGCGTCGCAAACGTTAAATTGGGCGGAGTTTGCGGATTATTCTCGCGCTTGGGAAGCGGCGGTCGCGGCGTTTGAAGCCGACCCGACGCAAACGACGACGCTGACTTTCGACGGGTATTGGGCGGCGGCGCAAAAGGCGATCGCGCTTTCGTTCGTTTGGGCGTTTGCGGCTTACGCGGCGTTGATTCTCGGTTTCGTCGAATGGGACAAGGGCGCCGTTCCGAAGTCGTTGGTTCTCTTCGCGACGGCGGTTCCGGTCGTCGGACTTCTGACGATTTTGGCGCTGAGCGACGTTGGCGCGCTCGCCGATCGTTGCGGCGTTTTTGGGGCGAGCGTCGGTTCCGGCGTCGCGGCGACGCTTGTCTTTTGGCGGGCGTTACCGCGTTCGGAGCGGGCGGAAACGGCGGCGATCGGGGCGCTTTGGGGATTTTGCGCCGGTTATTGGGGCGCGTTTCTCGGCGTCGTCGTTTTGCTCGGCGTCGCGACGGCGGTTCGGCGCAAAACCGGGCGCAACGTTTTCGGGCTCCTTATTTTTTCGGCGATTTTTGCGTTGGCGGTCGGCGAAAGCGTTTGGTTTGCGACGCGATAAAAGAGCTTGGTTTGATAAACGGGCGCGCTCGGGCAACGTCGCTTGACGCTAAAAAGTCGCCCAAAAACGAGGCCTTTCGATTGAGAAAGAAAAACGAACGTTAAAAAACGGCGTTCCGACGGAAAATCGGAACGCCGTTTGGCGTTAAGGGCGAGACCGCGGCGCGACTATTCTGCTTTCGGGGCTTCTTCGGCGGGTTTCGCTTCGGCGTTTTCTTCGGCTTTCGGAGCTTCTTCGGCGGGCTTCGCTTCGGCGTTTTCTTCGGCTTTCGGAGCTTCTTCGGCGGGCTTTGCTTCGGCGTTTTCGGCGTCCGGCGTCGAAACGATCAGGCCGGGACGAACGATTTGGAAACGCGAGCCGCCGTTCAAGGAGCCGAACGGAGCGAGGCGAACGTCGTTGTTTTGCGGGCGTTCGGCGGGCGTCAATTTCGCTTCGGTCAACTTGCCTTTGCGGAAAAACTCGACTTTAACGGTTTTACCGCTGGTTTTATCGACGATTTTCGCGACGTCGGAAGCGTTGGCGATCGGCGCGCCGTCGATTTTAACGACGACGTCGAAGCGTTGCAAACCTGCTTTCGCCGCCGGGGAATCCGGAACGATATATTGGAGCAAAATGCCTTCGCCCTCGTTAATCGGAAGTTGAGCGACGAGAAGTTCCGGCGTCGGTTCGACCGTCGCGCCGATCCAATATTTGCTCGGCGCCGCCGCGATTTCGCCGTCGTTCGCGAGAAGCGACGAGCCGTTCGCGCCGAATTGGCGACGCAACTCTTCAAACTGAGCTTGCATCCGCTCTTGTTGTTTGCGCATTTGCTCTTCCATTTGGCGCATCGTTTCGAACGGCGAGACGTTCGGAAGCGACTCGGAACCGTTGAGAACGCCGTCGTTGAAGTCGAAATGGAAGACGCGGCCCGGCGCCGTTTCGCCGTTCGGGAGTTGAATCGTCGCGTCGGCGTCGGCGCCGTCGAGCGTTTTTTCTTCGCTTTCGACGAGTTTTCCGTCGCGCCAAACCTTTTTCGTTTGAATCGTCTTGCCGTCCGGACCGGTTTTGCTCTCGACGACGATCGAGTAAGAGCCGTTAAAATCGGCGTCCGGCGTTTGCGCCGCGTCGTCGGCTTGTTGGACGGCGGTCGGCGCGACCGGTTCCGCCGGTTCTTTCAGTTGTTTCGTTTGCGCGACGGCGATTCCTCCGCCGACGAGGCAAGCGGTTAAAACGCCGCAAGCCAACGGCAAACGACGGGACGCGAACTCTTGCGAAAAAACGTTGCGTTTCATTAATCGACTCCTTGTTAAAAAAATAAAGCGGCGCGTTTTTAGTCGTTTTATCGAACCGCGTTTTGGGAATTTTTTTTGTTTGTTTTGTTGATTTCGACGCCGGATTAGTATATTGGAACAAATTCGCTCCGGATTTCGTAAACGTCGACCGGCAGGACGATCGTTCGACCGTCGGCGAGCGGAAAACGCAGTTCGTCGCGAACCGTTTGAACGCGCCCGCCGGACGTTTGGAGCGCTTCGACAACCGGCGGCGGAACGTCGAGGAAATCGGCGCGGGTCGCTCGCAACGCCGCTAAATCGTCCCAATCGCCCTCGACGCAAGGAACGGCGACGTCGTCGAGCGAACGACTCGGGCTCCGCAAGGTAACGTAACGAATCGGGGACGCGGACGGCGTCGCGCGGCGGAGCGGAACGTTCGAGACGGGCGGCTCGACGACGGCGAAGTCGGCGCCGGTTTCCAAGCGACCGGGCGCGGAGCGGGGCGTTGAAAACGTCGTCGGCGCGACTTGCCGATAAAGAAGGGCTCCGAACGCGACCGAAAGGAGAAAGCCCGCCGCCGTCGCGGCAAAACGAGCGATACGTCGCGGCCCGTCGCCGCCCGAGCCGTCGGAACCGAACGAACGGCGGAAACGACCGCGCGAAGCGGCGGCGTTGAGCGGAATAATGCGCGGTTCCGGGAGGTCGCGACGCGACGCGGCGACCGGCGCGGCGTTGCAAGCGTTAAAATCGCTAAAACTTTCGAGGTTTTCGGCGGCGTCGAAAAGAGCGGCGTCGCGTTTCGGAACGTCGAGAAAACGAAACGCGTTGCGCAACGTTTGCGCTTCGAGAAAGGCGGTCGCGCAGTACTTCCAACCGCCGTCGATTTCGTCGAGGCGTTCGAGGAGGGCGCGGCGTTCGACGGCGTCGAGTTCGTCGTCGACCAGCAGTTCGACAAGCGTTTCAAGTTCCGGGGTCGGCGGCGTTAGGGCGAAGGGGAGGCGGGAGGTTTCCATTGGCGAACTTTCCGGGGCGGCGACGAAGGGGCGAACGAAACGAAAACAAAAATGAAAACGGCGGGGAGCGCGGCGCGTTAAGCGGGGGGAGCGTTCGCCGTCGGCGCAAGTTCGGCGAGTTTTTCGCGAAGGCGGGCGCGGGCGCGGTGCAGTTTCGACTGAACGGCGGAAACGGTCGCGCCGAGTTCTTCCGCAATTTCCTTATAACTCCTCTCTTCCGCGTATTTTAACGTTAAAACGCGCCGTTCGTCGTCCGAAAGAAGGGCGGTCGCTTGACGGACAAGCGCGCGACGCTCTTCGGACAGGAGCCAATGGAGCGGTTCCGCGTCGACGCCGGCGACTTCCCGAACGGGAACGCGGTCTTGATAACGTTGCAACAACTTCCTTTTGCGACCGAGCGAACGCCGGTAAAGGAGCGAGTAAACGGTCGCGAGCCGCCGGAGCCAAGCGCCGATTTTGCGCGGGTCGCGAATCGGCGCCTTTTGACGCGTCGCCGCGAGCGCGACGTCTTGGAAAACTTCGTCGACCGCCGCGCGTTCGCCGACTTGCGTCGCGATGGTCGAGCGAAGCCAACTTTCGTTGGCCGAAAGGGCGGCGCTCCAGTCGATTTTACCGGTCGCGTCGACAAAATCGGCGTCCGGAACGCCGGAAGGCGCGACGGTCGAGGAAAACGAACGTTCGTTTTCGTTCGCGGCGTCGGGGAGGTCGGCGTCGGGGGGAAAAGGGGGAGCGGTTCCGGCGGGAACGTCGGTTGAAACGTTGGAAGCGGCGCTTGCGCCGAAAGCGATTTCCCGCGTCGCGACCGAAGCGCCGTCGGCGAGGGGCCGGGCGTTTGCGTCGAGCGCGGAGGGGGAAGCGAGGGGGGAAAGCGCGGCGTTGGAGGGCATTGGGAAAACTCTTTATTGTTTTATACGTTCTGACAATATAATAGTTGCCGCTAAATTCTCGGCGTTGCGCGTTTTTTTATTTTTTTTAGGAACGGGCCTCGTCTTTTGAAAAAAAAAGGCAAAAACCGTCGACGACGTCGATTAGGTTGAATTGGCTTATTTTAGTTATTTTAACGATTTTTAAGCGTCGTCAAGGCGCGACCGGCGGGAAAAGGCGCGTTTTGACGACGACTTGCGAAAAATATTGGACGTTTTGTGGAACAAAGGGGAATAAGGAATTTTTTTCGAATAGAGCGAGTCGGGGGAGTTGGGAAAATTTGCGGACGAATAAAGAAAGACGGCGGCAAAAGTCGGGCGGGCGAAAAAAGGGGAAAGGACGACGCGCGAAAAATTGAAGCGCGACGATTATTTGGCCGATAAATCGAAAGGTCGAGGTGTTTTATTCTAAGCGTCGAGGACGCGCGACCGTTATATCTTCCCTAAATTCTCGTCGCGAGACGGTCGGGGAGAAACGGCGGACGCGAATGGAAGCCCCGAGCGTTGGAAACGACGTTAACGGCGAACGGTCGGCGCGCGACAACCTGAAAAAGCGGAAACGGCGAGACGATGGAACGAAAAACGAGAAAGGAATTTCGGAACGGACGGCGCGGAAGCGTCGTCGCGTCGATTTTGACGGTCGCGACGGTTGCGGCGGCGTTTTCGAACGTCGCGTCCGGCGACGCTTGGGGGCAAATTTCGACGGCGACCGAAAAAAACGGAGCGGGTTCGCTCTTGGATTCGACTCAACCGAACGGAAGATTTAGCGGCGAGCGTTACGACGGCGCGCTAAAACCGACGTTAAAATCGGAAGAATCGCGTTTTTCGAGCGGAGCCGTCCGCGGAAGCGCCGGAAACGTCGTCGGCGTCGACGCGAGTAGAACGGGCGGGCGTTTTGTCGGAGCGAGCGATTTTCAGAGCAAGCAAAATTTTGAGTTGTTTCATTGGCGCAACGAAATTTTGCGGACCAAAAACGCGTTGAAACAAGCCGAACGCGCGTTGGGCGGCGGTTCCGGGAAGAACGACGGGCCGAAATTGACGACGGCGAAAGAACCGAAACCGATTTCGCAATCCGAATGGCGTCGCGGCGTTCGGTACGGGCGAACGCAAGAGGAGATCGCGGCGGCGCGACGAGCGCAAGCGAACGCCGGGCTTGGGAACGTCGACGCGAGTTCGATGGAACCGACGGCGCCGACGAACGACGGGTTTGAGCCCGCGACGATCTGGATGCGCGGGCGGGCGCCGATTCGCGATTGGTCGCCGACTCCGTTCGATTTGAGATTGGGAGAAGGCGGCGTCGGCGCGTTTGGCGTCGCGGACGCGCCCGATCGTTGGGTCGAACTCGACGGGCGACTTCGTTCCGAGTTTGCGGGCGCGTCGCTCGCGCCGACGGGGGCGCCGCTCGCGTCGCTTTCCGAACTTTTGCCTTCTCGTTCGCCGGAAGAAGAGCGTCGTTCTTACCAAGAGTACTTGACGAATCGGCTCCTGCAAACGCCCGCGGTTAATCCGTTGTCGCCTATTTCGGTCGAGTTTCGAGACGGGGTCGCGACGGTTCGCGGGATCGTGCCGACGCCGAGCGCTCGGGAAGCGGCGGGGAGCGTGTTGTTGGCCGAGCCGGACGTGCGCCGCGTCGAGAACAAGTTGACTTGCGTGCGTTCGGACGACGTCGGCCCGGGCGCGATCGTTCCGGTCGCCCCGATTCCGGGCGTTTCAAGCGTTACCGCGCCGTCGGGGAGCGTTCCGCAGATTCCGGTGTTGCCGGATATTGGAAGCGGCGCCCCCTCCGCTCTTTGAATTTGAGCTTTGGAAACAAACGGCGTTGATTTAATGAAACGCGGCTTCGACAATACGTTGGAGCCGCGTTTTTAGGTTTCTAGGATAAATAAAATATATTTGTATGATAAGCGTTCTCCTGTGAAAAAGAAGTCTAAAATCAAGTAAAAATAGATTTTTATCAAACAAAAATTGTTTTTGCGTAGTAAATAGTGAAAGTTTTTCCGCAATTTACGCGATTGTCGACGTTTCTTTTTAATTTTGCTCGCCGACTCGTCGATAAAATAAAAAAGGAAGACGAACGCCCGACGCGGCGGTTAACGGAAGAACGCCTCCGCGACGAAAACGGAGCGACGGCGCGCAAAATACTCGATAAGCAATGTTAATATGACTTCTGAAACGTCTAAAAAACTTCGCGCGACGAGCGCCGCGGAATATAAAGCGCACTTTCACGCGGTTCGGCGAGCGACCACCGAGCCGCTTTGGGGACGCGCGCTTTTGATTGCCGCAACGTTCGCTTTTTTGACGTTTTTCTTATTGCTGCCGTTAATCTGCGTGTTTTACGAAGCTCTTGCGGACGGCTTGAGCGTTTTTTGGCGAGCGTTGGTCGACAAGGACACGATGCGCGCGATGAAAATGACGTTTACCGCGGCGTTTTTTTCCGTCGTTTTGAACGTAATCTTTGGGTTGGCGGCCGCTTGGTGTTTGGGTAAGTTCCAGTTTTGGGGCAAAGGTTTTCTAATTTCGCTAATCGACCTGCCTTTCGCAATTTCACCGGTTATCGCGGGGCTTCTGTTTCTTTTCCTTTTTTGCTCGTACTCGTCCTTGGGACGTTGGTTGATGGAGCATAATATTCGAGTGATTTTCGCGACGCCGGGCGTGGTGATCGCGACGATATTCGTAACTTTCCCGTTCGTTGTTCGCGAGTTGATTCCGGTGATGGAAGCGCAAGGGACGGAAGAGGAACAGGCGGCGCGCGTATTGGGCGCCAACGGTTGGCAAATTTTTACGCGGGTAACGCTTCCGAACGTCAAATGGGCGCTTCTGTACGGCGCGATTCTTTGCAACGCTCGAGCGATGGGGGAATTTGGCGCGGTTTCGGTCGTCGCCGGGAAAGTGGCGAAAACGAACACGGCGCCGTTGCACATCGAGGATTTGCAGCAAAGTTACGCCAAGGGCGCGGAGCCGTTCGCGGTCGCTTCGTTGTTGGCGGCGGCGGCGATTTTAACGTTGGTCGCGAAAGCGGTTTTGGAGTGGAAAATGAGTCGCGCGAACAAAGAGTAACGAAAAAACGAGCGCGAGCGGAGCGATTTAAGACCGTTGCGAGAATAATCGATAAAAACGACGCGAACGATAAAAACGTCGCAAAACTAAGGACGGCGAGGCAGAAATGGGGATTGAAGTTCAAAATATAACGAAATCGTTCGGCAATTTTAAGGCGTTGAACGACGTTAGCGTCCGAATCGACGCGGGCGAATTGGTCGCGCTCCTCGGCCCGTCCGGTTCGGGCAAGACGACGCTTTTGCGCATCGTCGCCGGTTTGGAAACGCCCGATCCCGGGAGCGGGCCCGTCCTCTTTCACGGCGCGCAGGTCGACAAGAAAAAGATCGGCGAACGCGGCGTCGGGTTCGTTTTTCAACATTACGCGCTCTTTCGGCAGATGACCGTTTTCGACAACATCGCTTTCGGGTTGACGGTGAAACCGCGGCGCGCGCGGCTGTCGAAGGCGCAAATTCGCGAAAAAGTCGAGTCGCTGTTGCATATGATTCAGCTCGACAACTTGGCGGGGCGTTATCCGGCGCAACTTTCCGGCGGGCAGCGGCAACGGGTCGCGTTAGCGCGAGCGTTGGCGGTCGAACCGCAAATTTTGCTTCTCGACGAACCGTTCGGCGCCCTCGACGCGAAAGTGCGGGTCGAATTGCGCGCTTGGTTGCGACGTTTGCACGACGAAATTCATTTAACGAGCGTTTTTGTAACGCACGATCAAGACGAAGCGCTGGAACTCGCCGACCGCGTCGCGGTGATGAATCGCGGCAAAATCGAGCAGTTTGGGACGCCGGACGAGGTTTTCCATTCGCCGCAAACGCCCTTTGTGATGAATTTCCTTGGTCAAGTCAACCAGTTCCGCGGACGTTTGGCGCAGGGGCGCGTTCAAATTGGCGATTGCGAAGGCGCCGCGCCGGAGATGGAGTTTGAAGGACAAAATTTCGAAAAATGTCGCGCTTGCGAGGCGAGAACCGCCGCGACGATTTTCATTCGTCCGCACGATTTTGAAATTTCGTCGCAACGTCGCGAAGGGCGTCTTTCGATTCCGGCGACGGTAACGCGGATTCATTCCGCCGGAAATTTCGCGCGGGTCGAAATGATAACGGACGCCGGCGAAACGTTGACCGCCGAGACGACGCACTCGGAGCGGGACGAACTGCAACTCGCGCCGGGCGGTCGATTCTATATGTCGCCGCGCAGCATTCGGGTTTTCGCCGACGACGCGACGCGCTCGAAAAACGTTGAGCCGACCGAAAAATCTTAACGAAACGAAAACGCGACGTTAAAGCGACGGCGGAAAACCGGCGTCGCGGAGCGCTGTTGATCGGATTTAGCGACGAAAACGACGTCGCGCTTTCTTTTTAGCCCCGTCTTGCGTTTTGGGCGTTTGCGATTATACTGTATATTAATAAGGGCGAACCGCGCGCTTTCGAACGGTCGAAGGCGCGGGAAGCGGTTGTTTATCTTAATTTGATTTTTGGCGCCGACAAGTTTGGCGCGACGCATACGGCAATGATGTACGACGCGGCTATTATCGGAGCGGGAATCGTCGGTTCCGCGCTCTTTCGGGAGTTGGGCAAGTATCGGGTCAAGACCGTTTTGGTCGAGAAGGAAAACGACGTCGCGCTCGGGGCGTCGCGTGCGAACTCGGCGATCGTTCACGCCGGGTACGACCCGCCCGCCGGGACGATGCTCGCGCGCTTCAACGTCGAGGGGAACCGCCTCTACCCGGAACTTTGCCGCCAACTTTCCGTCCCGTTTAAACAAAACGGTTCGTTAATCGCCGCGATTTGCGACGAAGACCTCGCGACGTTGCGCCAATTATTCGAAAACGGAACGAAAAACGGCGTCGAAGGGCTCGAAATCGTCGACGCGGAAACGGTTCGCCGCTTGGAACCGAATTTGAACGACTCGATTCGCGGCGCGTTGCTCGCTCCGACCGGCGGGATCGTCGGCGCTTACGAGATGACGACCGCGCTGGCCGAAAGCGGCGTTATCAACGGCGGCGAACTCCGTTTGAACGCCGAAGTCGTTAAAATCGAAAAATTCGACAAAGACGGCGCGCCCTTGGGCGGAGTCGAAGACGGCGCTTTGGGCAAACCGGGCGGCTTTTTCCGCTTGACTTTCGTCGATGGAACGACGCTCGACGCCCGTTTTATCGTCAACGCGGCGGGGCTTTACTCGGACGCGGTGCAACAACTGATCGGGCGCAAACGCTTCGAAGTTCGACCGCGCAAGGGCGAATATTACATTCTCGACCGTCGCCAAGGCGAGCTGACGACGCGAACGATTTTTATGTGCCCGTCGAAACTCGGGAAGGGCGTCCTCGTGTCGCCGACCGTTCACGGGAACCTTCTCGTCGGTCCGGACGCTCAAGACGGCGGAGAAAAAGACGATACGGCGACGTCGCGCGGCGGGCTCGGGTTCGTTCGCGAAGCGTCGGCGCTCCTCTGCGACAAAATCGACTTCCGCGATTCGATCCGCAACTTCGCCGGGATTCGCGCGTTGCCGGACGGGAAAGACTTCATTATCGAGCGCGACCCGGACGTCGCCGGTTTGGTCAACTTGGCCGGGATTAAGTCGCCGGGGTTGACGTCGGCGCCCGCGATCGCTCGTTTCGCCGTCGAATTGCTCGCCGAGTGCGGGCTCGAACTGACGGAAAATCCGGAGTTTAACCCGAACCGCTCGGAAATTCGCTTCGTCGAACTTTCGGACGCGGAAAAAGCGGAGCTGACTCAAAAAGACCCGCGTTTCGGACGAGTGATTTGCCGTTGCGAACAGATCACCGAGGGCGAAATCGTCGAAGCGATTCGCCGTCCGGTCGGCGCGCGAACGCTCGACGGAGTGAAACGCCGTTGCCGTCCCGGTTGCGGACGTTGCCAAGGCGGTTTCTGCGGCCCGCGCGTTCTCGACATTTTGGCCCGCGAACTCGGCGTTCCGCGAGAAAGCGTCGAGAAAGACCGCGTCGGTTCGTATATTTTGACCGGCAAAACGAAAGAGCCGCGCGACTAAACGCTTTAATCGCCGAGGTTGCGTTTCCCAAACGAAGAACGTTCGATAAAAAACGCTCGTCGACTTTCGAAGGTCGGCGAGCGTCTTTTTTCGCCGCGTTTGAAAAACGACGCGGTTAAAAGAAAATCAAAAACGGCGGCGTCCGGAGCGTCGAGAACTCCGAGCGCCGCCGTTTAAAACGTTAAGCGGGAAACGCTTAAACTTTTGCGAACGCTTTACTTATCGCCGTATTTCTCGACGAGGCGTTCGAACGTTTCGCGGTCGACTTCAAACGCCGTGCCGTGTCGCGTTCCTTTCGGGAATTGCACCTTGTCGCCGACGTCTTCCCAATTTTCGCCGTCGACGGAGCGGACGGCGCCGTATTTGCCGTCGCGGTAGCAGTCGTAAAAAACGAGCCAAGCGTCGTCGACGCGGAGCGCGCTCGGGCCCTCGACCCAATTTTGCGCCGAAATCGTCTTCGGATTCTCGAACGGCCCGACCGGCGACTTGCCCTTGCCGACGAGAATCGTCTTTTTCGCTTCCGGACGGAGCGTTTCGTCTTTATAGAAGAGGAAGTATTCGCCGTCTTGCTCCGCGAGGTAACCGTCGATGACGTTGTGTCCCGGGTCGAAATAGAGCTTCGTCGGCGAAAAGGTTTGGAAGTCTTTCGTCGTAATGTAATAAGCGCGATGGTCGAGGCGGTCTTCGCTCGTTCCTTCGTTTTCCGGCGAGAAACGCCCCGGAATCGTCGTCGACCAAACGATGTAAAATTCTTGCGACTTTTTGTCGTAGAAAACTTCCGGCGCCCAAGAGTTGCGAGCGGTCGGCTCGTGCGCCATCGTCGGAACGACCTTGACGTCGGTCCATTCGAGCAGGTCTCGGCTCGACGCGACGCCGATCGACTTGCCGTCCCAAGAAACGGTCCAAGCGAGACGGTAAACGCCGTCCGCGCCTTGACATATGCTCGGGTCGCGCATCAGTTTGACGTTTTTACCGAGCGGCGACGCGAAGACCGATTTGCCGCCGTTGAGGGCCGTCCAGCGGTAACCGTCGCGGCTGACGGCGTAATGAAGGCCGTCTTCGCCGTTGCCGACGAAGTAAGAGAAGACGTAATAACCGTTTTGTTCGTCGGCTTTAGCGTCGGACGACGCGGCGTCGTTGGAAGCGGAGACGGCGGAAGCGTCGGCGCCGAACGCGGAACCGACGAGAAGGAGCGCGGCGCCGCAAAGAGCGCTAAGACGCGTCGTAAACGAAATTTTTCGGAACGACATCGGGATTTCCTTGTTGTTTAAGCGTTAAAAATAAAGGGAAGGGAAACGACGGCGCCGCGTCGCGCAAAATTAAAAACGACGCGACGTCGTTAGAAAGCGAACGAACGCCGCGTCAAACGCGACTCGGCGTCAAAACTGGAAAACGACGCCTTGCCGTTTGTTTTAAGCGACCTGACGTCGTCGCTTAAAATCTATGTTTTGTCGTCGAACGACGGCGACGCCGCGTCGTTTATTCGTCGAGGCAACGTTCGAGGAGCGCGCCTTCGAGCTTAACGATCGATTCCGCAAGACGTTCGAGCGATTCCAAATAGTTGACGGACGACTCGATGTAAACGACGCGCGCTTGCGAAATTTCGAGGAAGTCGATTTCGCCGGAAAGGAACGCTTGCTGGCTCATTTCGAAGAAATTTTCCAAACTCGGCATAATCTCTTCGCGATACGTTCGCGCTTCTTCGCGGGCGCTTTTGTAAACCGCGAACGTTTCCGCAAACTCTGCTCGGAGTTTAAGTTGCGTTCGTTCGAGTTCGCGTTGCGCGGCGAAATATTCGGCGGTCGCTCGTTGAATGTTTCCTTGGTTGCGGTCGTTGATTCGGAGCGGAACGCCGACGCCCGCGCTCGCCAACGTCGTCGAATCGCCGAACGCGTAAGAGACGCCGCCCTCGACCGAAAATTCGCGTTTCGGCGCGCGTTCGTAATTCAAAACCGCTTGTCGTTGAACGATTTGCGCTTTCAAACGTTCGATCTCCGGACTCCGTTCGAGAATATCGTCGAGCGTCGCGTTTTCGTCGAGCGGTTTGCCGCCGAGTTCTTCCGGATCGTCGAGAATCGCTTCGATCGAACCGTTCGGCGCTCCGAGAACGGCGAGCAAAGCCTTTTGAGCGGCGGTTTTAGCGTTTTTCGCTTTGACGGTCGCTAAGTTGGCTTCGCGAGTTTGGTTCTGCAGTTGAATGAAGTTGAGTTGCGAAAGGGAGCCCGCCGCGATAAGGTTGCGCGCTTGATCTTCCGCCGCTTGCGAAACGGACGCGATTTGTTGCCGAAATTCGACCCGTTTTTGCGCGATTAATAAGCGGTAAGCCGCGGCGCGCACGTCGTTTCGGATTTTTGTCGCGACGATTTGTCGTTCCCAGTTGAGCGCGACGCTCGCTTTGCGGCTCGCCTCTTGCGCTAAACGACGTCGCGCCGCGCCGCCAAATTCTTGTTCGACGGAGACGCCGTGTTTCCCGGCGGAACCGTCGGCGCCGATTTCCTCGCCGCCGTATCGCAACGTCGGGTTCGGCGCGAGACCGGCTTGGACGTAAACGCCGCGCTCGGCGTCGGTTAAGTCGTCGACAAGTTGGAGCGCCGGATGGCGTTGCAACGCAAATTCTTGCAACGCGGCGATGGTCGTTCGTCCGAAATCGAACGCTTGCGCGGCGGCTTTGTCGTCGAAACCGAGCGTCGCGTTCGCCGTCGCGGCGGGAAGAGCGGATTCGTCGAAAGGGGACGGCGCGTTTTGCGCCCAAACGACGGGGGCGAGCGCGAGCGTTAACGCGGGCGTCGCGAGGCGCAGTCGGGAGACAATTTGAAGTTTCATCGGATATAACTACTTAAAATAATTAAGGTTGCGTTTGCTTTGTTTGGGGCGACGGCGGTTGTTTGGGAGGGCGGCGCAAGCGCGACGTTTGCGAAAATTTCGGAAGCGCCGCGCTTTGGAGCGACTTGGCGACCGCGTTGGCAAATCGTTTAAAAACGGGAGGTTGCGTCGCGTTCTTCGGTTTGGGCTCGTTCGTCCGCCGCTTGGGCTTCGGCGATAACGCGTCGCGCCGATTTCAGCCCGAAACGCCAAAAGAGCGCCGGACGGACGAAGAATTCGAGCGCCGTCGAGGTCAGCAAACCGCCGATCATCACCGTCGCGATCGGATATAAAATCTCGCGTCCTGGGAGATTAGGCGCCGCCGCGAGGGGAAGGAGCCCGATCGCCGACGTCAACGCCGTCATCAAAACCGGCGCGACGCGTTCGCGACCGGCGCGCAAAATCATCGACTTGCTCAACGTTTCGCCTTCGTATTGAACGAGGTGTAAATAGCGTTCCAGCAAGAGGATACCGTTGCGCGACGCGACGCCGCAGAGCGAAATCATCCCGATCAGCCCCGGAATCGTCCGCGACTGCCCGGTCAACCAAAGCGCGCCGACCGCCCCGACTAACGCAAGCGGAACGATCGCCATCACTTGCAGCGCGAGGTTCGCCGAGCGGAACATACGATACAGAATCAGGAAGACGCAAAGCCCGGAAAAAACGGAGAGCGCGGTAAGCGTTCGCGACGCGCTTTGCTCGCTTTCGAAAAGGCCCGAAACGCGGACGTCGACGCCGTCGGCGGTTAGTTCGCTCCAACGTGTCGCAAGACGCTTCTCGATATCTTCCTTGACTTCGACGGCGCCGCGATAGCGCGGGTTCGATTGAATGACGACTTGTCGCCGAGCGTTTTCGCGGTCGATTTGGCCCGGGCCGAAGGCTTGCGCGTCGATTTCCGCGACCTCCGAGAGCGGAATAACGCCTAGTTGCGACGCGGTGTAATTGCTCGACGCTTCCGGCGCGTTTTCTTCGTCGCCCGCGACCGCCGCGGCGATCGTCGATTCCGGGTTCGCGGCCGAAACGAAGCGTTTCGTTTTTTCCGGAAGTCGAATCGGGAGGCGGCGCAACGCGTCGATATTTTCCCGAACGTCTTCGCCGAGGCGAGTTAGGAGTTCGACCGGGCGTTCGCCTTCGAGAACCGTCGTCGCGACGGAACCGTTCATCGCGATTTCGACCGTCTGGTCGACGTCCTCGGGCGTTAAGCCGTAACGCGCCAAAGCGTCGCGTTTAAGGCGGATTTGCACTTGCGGCAGGTCGGCTTGAATCGGCTCGACGCGCAGGGCGCCGATATCGTCGACGTCGGCGATCAACTCTTGAATCGCGGCGACGCGTTCTTTCAAAATCGACAGCTCGTCGCCGGTAACTTTGATCGCGATTTTAGCGCGGGTTCCGCTGCGCAAATGGTTGATTAAGTGTTGCAACGGCTGGTCGTAGGACGCGATCGTGCCGGGAACGTTTTCCGAATGAATGACGCCGCGTACTTCGTCGACGATTTCGTTGAAATCGCGGTCGACCGTCTGGTCGACGGAGCAGATGAACTCCGACGTGTTGACCGGGACGGCGTGTTCGTCCATTTCGCTCCGGCCCGTTTTGCGAACGACGGCGGAAATTCCGTCGATTTCGGCAAGACGTAAAGCGAGTTTTTCGGCGACTTCCGACGACGTTTCGAGCGAGACGCCCGGCGTTAGGTCGAGGTTGACTTGAATCGCGCCCTCGTTGAACGGCGGCATAAAGTCGCGGTCGAGCGACGTAAAGACGTAAACGCCGCCGACGCCGAGCGCGACCGCGCAGAAAATCGTCGACAACGGGAAGTCGAGCCCGCAACGAATCGCGGAACTCGCGAAATATTGCGTCGTTCGCAGAATGAAACTCGGTTTCTTTTCGCGCTTGACGTTCGCCTTTAACGCCTTGCCGGAAAGGCCTTTGCGGCGACGGAAAATCGCCGGGAAAAGGACGTGCGACAGCGCCGGCGTCAACGTCAGCGAAACGAAAAGGGACGAGGTCAGCGACACGATGTAGGCGAGGCCGAGCGGCGCGAAAAGTTTGCCTTCAATCCCGTCCAAAAAGAAGAGCGGGAAGAAGACGAGAACGGTGATCGCGGTGCCGTTGACGATGGAGTTTCGGATTTCCGAACTCGCTTCAAATACGACGGTTAGCGTTCGGCGCTGCGCGTCCAAAAGCGCGTTTTCGCCGAGCCTGCGGTGAATGTTTTCGACGTCGACGACGGCGTCGTCGACCAGCTCGCCGATAGCGACCGCGAGCCCGCCGAGCGTCATCGCGTTGATCGTCATTCCGAACGCCGCGAAAACGAGACACGCCGTCGCAAGCGTCGTCGGAATGGTGATTAGCGTTACAAACGTCGTTCTCCAAGAGGTTAGGAAGAGGAAAACGACGATCGCGACCAAAAACGCGCCGTCGCGAAGAGCGTCGAGAACGTTCTTCACCGCCAACTCGACGAACGTTCGCTGTTGGTAAACCGGAACAATGCGAAGGTCGGGGTAAGTTTGACGGAGTTTCGCTTCCATTTTAACCATTTCGTCGATAACGGTTTGCGTCAGTTCGCGAGCGTCTTGGCTCGGTTGCTTTTCGACCGTCAACACGACGGCGTCCCCTTCGTAAAGCGAACCGTCGGGAAGGCGAATCGCGGCGGAGGAGTCGCCGATCGGAACGGACGGGCCGAGTTTAACGTCGGCGACTTGCGGTAACAAAATCGGCGGTTCCGTCGACGGGTCGACGACTAGCGTTCGCAGGTCGTCGAGCGATTTTATGCGACCTAAAGAACGCACTAAGAACTGTTTGGGGCCCTGTTGCGTCAAGAAGCCGCCGGTAACGTTGCGGTTGCTCTTGCGGAGCGCGGCTTCGACGTCGTCGACGGCGAGACCGAAGCGGAGCAAGTCGTCGGGACGAAGCGCGACTTGGTATTGCCGCCGTTCGCCGCCCATCGAATAGACTTCGCTAACGCCTTTTTGCGCAAGGATTTTGCGTCGAACGTCCCAATCGGCGAGAGTGCGCAAGTCCATCGGCGACGTCTTGCCGTCTTCGGCGTAAATCGCGAGCGTTAAGACTTGTCCCATCACCGACGCGACCGGCGTCATACGCGGGAAAACGCCTTCCGGGAGTTCGTCCGCGACGCGCTGCGTCCGCTCGAAAACGATTTGGCGCGCCAGATAGAGATCGGAACTCCAGTCAAATTCGGCGACGATCGTCGAAAGACCGACGGTCGACGACGAACGGAGCGCCTCGATTCCGGTCGTGCCGACGAGCGCCGTTTCGAGCGGGAGCGTAACGAGCGTTTCGACTTCCTCCGGCGCCATCCCGGGACACTCGGTCATAATCGTAACGCGCGGGCGGTTTAAGTCCGGAAGAACGTCGATCGGCATATGCGCGGCGCGGTAAAGACCGGCCGCGACGACAAGTAACGCTCCGACGATAATTAGGAAGCGATTGCCGAGCGAAAAACGAATGATTCGATTCAACATAAGTCGTTTCTCCTTCTTCGTTTCCGTCGGTTAGTGTTGGCCGCAGTCGCAAGCCGCTTGCAACTTGCCGCCGCCGTTCGTCAAGGCGACGTAAAGTTGATAAGCGCCGCGATTGGCGATTTTAGCGCCGGGCTTAATCGAACCGTCGTTCGCGACGACGACTTCCGAGGCCGTTTGGTGCAAAACGCGAACCGGTCGCTTGCGCCAAATCCTTTTGCCGTCGGAAGTTCCGTCGTATTCAAAGAGGAACGTTTCGCTCGCTTCCTGGGCGGTCGCGTCGACCGGAACGACGAAAACGTTTTGCAGCGTTTCCGTTTCGACGGCGAGTTCGCAACGTTGACCCGGTTTGAACCGCCAGTTCAAACGCGGCGCGGCGTCGTCGCAAGTTTCGGCGACTTCGGCGGTTGCGTCGGTCGCGGCGACGGCGGACTTCGGCGTCGACGTCGCGTCGTTTTCCGAGTGCGAATGGGCGTGTTCCGCGTCGGCTTCCGGGTGCGGGTGCGAGTGCGGGACGCCGGTTTCCGGGTTCGGATGCGGGTGAACGTGCGAACCGGACGTCGCGCAGCTGTGCGGCGCCGTGTCAAGCAGATAGTTTTCTAACTCGACGTAACAAGCGAAAGCGCGGGAATTTGCGTCGAGTTGGTTTGCGACCGAACGGAAGGCGAGCGGCCCGACCGTTTCGCGCGGCGCGCCGGTTCCCGAGGCGCCGACGAAGATCGCGGAGACGGGGCGACCTTCGGCCAACGCGGCGTTGACGAGCGGTTCGTCCGACTCGAACGCGCGGCCTTCGATCCAAAGTTCGCGCAAATCGGAGACGACGCAAAGAGGGGAACCGATCGAAACCGACTCGCCCTTTTCGACGAGCGTCTTCTCTAACTGGTGAAAGTGCGGATTTTCCGCGAAGTGTTCGTGCGTCGGCGGCTCGAAACGAACGGTCGACGTCGGGTCGAACGACGAGGCGTCGTCGGAGAAGGTCGGGACGCAGACGGTCAGCGACGTTACAAGGGTTCGCTTCGCGACGACGACTTCGTCGATCGTCGTTTCCGGGAGCCCGAAGAAGCGGAGCGCGTCTTTTTGCGTCGCGATCGCGGCGTCGTTTTCCGCTTTTTCGAGCGCGATTTCTCGTTGTTCGCGCGGCGCGATTCCGGCTTCAAGGTCGGCGAGACGCTTTTCTTCGCTCGCGAGGCGGTCGCGTTTGCGCAAAAGCGCGGTCAACTCAAGTTGAGCGGCGGCAAGTTCTTCGCCGACCAAACGCAGTTCGAAAAGCGGTTGGCCCGGGCAAAGCGCGGCGCCTTCCTCGACGTAGATTTTCGTAACGATTCCCGTCGCCGGAGACGGAACGCCGACGAGCGAACGTCCCGGTTTGTAGCGAACGTAACCGGGAAAAGAAAACGACTTGCGGTATTCGGACGGTTGAAGAACGAGCGTTCCGGCGTCGCCCGCGGCGATTCCGATATTCGCGAGCGCAAGTTCGGAAAGCGCGAGACGGTCGGCGTTTTCGGCTTCCGTGTGAACGTGTCCGGGAGCGCCGTGCGGCGGGTTCTCGCCTTCGACGTGAACGTGTCCGGGGGCGCCGTGCGGCGGGTTCTCGCCTTCGACGTGAA
>JAGBDD010000180.1 GCA_017937685.1 Thermoguttaceae bacterium
CGCCCGGTCGGCCCTTATTATTGGGTTCCCTCCGACTTTTACGAAGAAATTCGCTCGACGCTCGACGCGCGCTCGCCGGAACGCTCTTGGCGCGTCGTCGACGCGTTTTACGAAGGCGTCGTCAATCACAACGCGTTCGCGGAGGCGACGTCGCTCTTCAACTTGACGGCGACCTACTCCGTCGTCCTCGACGAGCCGAACGCGACGATCGCGCTCCCGGCGACGCGGCTCGCGCCCGATTTCGACGTTAAATTCGACGACCGCGCGATCGCGCCGACGTTCTCCGAAAACGGACGCGAAATCTTTTTCGAAATCGTCGACGCGACGCCGGGCGAACACGTTCTCGAACTGACGATCGCTCCGCCGCAATTTTCGGAAACAAACGCCGAAATCTCCTTTCCGATCCCCCGCGTTCCCTCGTCCCGCCTCGAACTGACCGTTCCGCCGGACGCGCCGACGCTCGACTTCCCCAACGCGCTCGGCAAAACGACGCGGTCGCCGGGTCGCGTCGTCGTCGAACTCGGGGCGATCGACCGCCTCGTCGTCGCCCAAACGACGCCGAACGTCCGCTCGGGCAAAGCGAGCGTCGACGTCGAACAAATATTCTTGATGCGCGCCCGCCAAACTCAAGCGGACGTTCGAGGGCGTTTTCGTTGCCAAGTCGTCGGCGGCAAAGTCGATTCGCTCGTTCTCGTCGGCGACCCGCTTTACGCGTTCTCCGGTTACTGCCAATGCGACAAAGCGGAAATCGAGTCGGTCGAAACGCTCGCCGACGGTTCGTCGCGAATTTCATTTAAAACGCCGATTTCCGGTTCCTTTTCGCTTGACGCGGACTTCGTCGCTCGCAACTTCTCCGGCGTCGGTCGCGCGCGCCTCCCGGCGCTCGCCGTCCGCGACGCCCGCGTCTTAAAAAGCTGGCTCGCGCTCGTTCCCGGAAGCGACGTCGAATGCGTCGACCTTCCTCCGGCGTCCGAAACGGTCGCCGCGTTTCAAAACGCTTGGGGAACGCCCCTTAAAGAAACGCCGATCGCCGTCTACAACCTCGACAAAACGCCGCGCGGCGCCGCGATTTCGACGCGCTTAAAATCCGTTCGTCCGCTCGCGTCCGAAACGACGACGCTCGTTTTCCGCCCGACGCAAGTCGAAACGCGCCTCGTCGCGACGCTCGACGCGTCGACCGAGCTTTTTCGGCTCGACCTCGAAACGCCGTCGCCGTTCGCGGTCGACGAAATCGCGCTCTTCGACGAACAAAACGTCGCCGTCGAAACGCCCGAGTTCTTCCTCGACCCCGGAACCCTTTCCCTCCTTTTCCGCGCTCCGCTCAAAGGCCGTTACACGCTCCGAATCGTCGGTCGCGCGAAAACGACGCTCGACGCCGCCCGCCCCTTCCCGCTCCTCGCGTTGCAAAACGTCGACCGCTCGGAAAGTCGCGTTCGACTCTACCGCGCGGCGAACGCTTACCTCGATTGGACGGAACCCGGCGCTTGGACGCCCCTCGACGCGACGCGACTCGCCGCCGCCGAAACGCTCGACCCCGCTCCGACCGACGACGTTTACCTCGTCGGCGCGTTCGACGCGGTCGCGCCCAACGCTTCGTCGGAAGTCGAATCGTCGCCGCGTTCGACCCCGGTTCGCCCGAGCGACGTCGTCGTCCGCGTCAACGCTCCGCGTCTCGAAGGCGTTCAACGCGTCTTCCTCTATAGTAAAAACGGCGAATCTTGGAAAGCGGCGGTCGACTTCCGCGTCGACGTTCAAAACGGTCGCGTCGACCGATTTTGCGTCGCCGCCGACGACGCTTACGCGCTCGAACCGCTCGACGCCGACGCCGACTTCGTCGCGACCGAAACGACGCTCGAAACCGGCGAACGCGCCTACCTCTTTCAACCGAAAAAAACGCCGTTCGTCGGGCCGGCGGAGTTCGTTTTCGTCGCGACGATGAAAAACAAAAACGAAAGCGTCCGCCTTCCCCGCTTCCGCCTCCTCCCGGCGTCGGCGCGCGAAGACGTTTCCGACGTTCGACGGTTCGCGTTCCTCCCGCAACGTTTCAACGCGACGCCGATTCGTTGGGAAACGGAAAACCTCCGTCCCGTCCCCCGCGAAGATTTCCCGACGACGCTCGACGACGCGAACCGCGAACCGACGCGCGGAACCGCCGCGCTCGTCGTCGCCGGCGGCGCGTCGAGCGCTTCGCCGACCTTCCTCGTTCCTCCGGCGGTTTTAACGATCGAATCCGGAATGCCGAACGCCGACGGCGTCGACTTCTCCGTCTTCGAAACGCAAAACGCCGACGCCGACGCTTGGCTCGCGTCCGAAAACGACCGTCTCCAAATTTCGCGCGCTCGCTCGTCGTTTTACGTCGACGCTCGCGGCGAAATCTTCGCGTCGTCGCTCTTTTCGCTGCGTCCGAACGCGCCGCTCGCTTGCGTTTTGCTCGTTCCTGAGTCGGCTCGCGTCCTCGAAGCGACGGTCAACGGCTCGCGGCGACGCGTCGAAAATCTCGGCGGCGGACGTTGGGAAATCGACCTCGACGCGACGCGGGTCGGCAAACGACTCGAAGTCGCCGTTCAATTTCCGGCGTCTCGGTCGCCGCGCGCCGCCCGCTCCCTTTTCGGCGCCGCCGAAACGACTTGCGAACTCGTCGCGCCGCGTCTCGAAGGAGCCGCGCCCGACGAAACGAGCTGGTTCTGCGCTTTCGAATCGTTCGACGACGCCGCGCCCCGTTGGCGCGTTCGCCAACGCGACGTCGACGCTCCGGAACGTCCCGAAACGCGCCTCGCGCCGGTTCGTTACTCCGACGCGAACGAACTCCTTTTCCGACTTTGCGTCGACGACGCGGACGCGCTCCTCGCCGAACTCGAACGCGACG
>JAGBDD010000181.1 GCA_017937685.1 Thermoguttaceae bacterium
CTCGTCGACTTCGGCGCCGGTCGCCGTCTCGAACGCTTCGGCCCGCTCCTTCTCGACCGCCTTTGTCCCGTCGCCGAGGGAATCCGACGCGGCGCGCCCGCCCTTTGGAGCCGCGCCGACGCCCGTTTCGTCCCGCAAAAAACCGACTCGCCGTCTCCCGGTCGACAAAACCAACGGAATCGGCAAAGTCGGCAAAATCAACAAAAAAACGCCTCGAGCGCGCTCGGCTTTCGCGGCGTTTGGGAACCGCTCACTCCGCTCGGTCGCCAATATTTCAACGCCGAATCGGTCGCCGACGCGGCGCAAGGCCAACGCGCCGAAACGCTGTCGAGCCAACCTTGGACGATTAATCACGCGGGTCGCTTCGTCTTCGAACTGAAGGGCTCGCCGTTCGGGCACCTCGGCGTTTTCCCGGAACAAGCGGAAAACTGGGACAGAATCAACGAGTTGTGTCGAAAAATCGCCGACCAAACCGGGCGTCCGGCTCGCGTCCTAAACCTCTTCGGGTACACCGGCGGAAGCGCGCTCGCCGCCGCGGCCGCCGGAGCGGAAACGACGCATCTCGACGCCGCCCGCAACATCGTCGCGCAAGCCCGACGCAACGCCGCGCTCTCCTTCCCGACGCCAAACGTCGACGCCGACGCGGAAGCCGAAACGCAGTTTGAAAACGCCGACAAAAGCGCCGATTATCAAGACGCCAAACAAAATTCGACGCAATCAAAAGCGTCAAAACCGTTAAATTCGCCCGACGCGACGCGCCCAACGCCCGGTTCGCTTCGTTGGATCGTCGACGACGCCGTTAAATTCGTCAAACGCGAACTCAAACGGGGCGTCGTTTACGACGGAATTATCCTCGACCCGCCGACTTACGGACACGGCGCGCGCGGCGAAGTTTGGCGACTTTCCCGCGACCTGCCGCCGCTCCTCGAACGTTGCGTCGAGCTGTTGTCGGAAACGACCGCGTTCGTTATGTTGACCTGTCATACGCCCGGCTTCGAAGCGCCGACGCTCGACCGCCTCCTTCGCTCGACGTTCCGCGCTCGGTTCGGCTCCGAAACCGGTTTCCGCCGCCTTGCGAAACCGCTCGGAATCGAATCGCAAAAGAACGGAACGCTCCCGGCGGGCGACCTCGCGCTCCTCGTTCGCGAAACAAAGTGAAACGCAAAACAAAAACGCGCCAAAAACGAAAAAACGTTTGAATCTTTGTTCAAACCCAATCCCGTTTTCGGCGCGTTTTCTCCGTTTCAGACGCGACGTTTCCTTCTCCGATCGCCGCCAAACGCTCAAACGCCGTCCACCGACCGCCGCGACCGCTCCAAACGCCGTCCACCGACCGTCGCGACCGTTTAAAACGGCGACGTTCGACCGACGCGAAACGCTCAAACGTCGCCGATCAACCGCCGCGACCGTTTAAAACGCCGTTATTCGTTTTCCGTTTGAATTTTGTCGAACGTTTCTTGCAACAATTCGCGCAATTTCTCGCCGTTAAATTCGTTTCTCGTTCGAAAACGCAAATAAACGGCGTCGAAATCGGCGTTCGACGCGTCGACTTCCGGCTCGAATCCGACGTCGGCGACGCGACCGAGCGGAACCGCTCCCTTCGGCGCGTTGATTTGAACGCAAACAAAGTCGCAATTCTTCGTGTAAACTTGGCACCAAGGCCGTTTCGCGCCCTTTTCGAAAAACGGAACGACAATTTTGTTCGTCCAAACCGGCTTCGAGTCGGCGGAAATCGACTCGACAATCTCGAACGTTTTGAGCAAAATTCCAAACGGCCAACGCGCTTTGTCGCTCCCGCCGTAAAAGCCGCCCGGCGACATATGCCATTCGCGCCCTTGCGTTTTCCAAGGCGTCAAGTCGATTTCGTTCTCTTTCGCCCGCTCGATCGCCTCGCCGAACCGTTCGACGGCGCGGTCGAGAAACGCCCAAAATTCCGGGCGGTCGATCTCGTCGAACGAAAAAACCTTCAACTCGATCTCTTGCCAATGTCCGACCGTCTCGACTTTAACGCGCGGCTGCGTTCCGTACAGCGGGATTTCGTCGACGTCGTTCAACGGCTTCAAATCGAGTTCGCGAACGAGCGTCCCTTGATCGAACGTATCGAGCGCCGTTCGGAATTTCAACTTAAGGAGCCATTCTTCGGAAGTCAGCGCGTGAAAAAACCAGCCGAGCGTCTTCTTTTCGGCCCGAATTTCAACGACCGTGCGATTATTCCAGTCGGTTTCGGCCAAGAGCGGCGACTCTTCCAGCCGGTCGACGACGGCGGCCAACGCTTTCCCGCTCCAACGGCAAGGCGTTCCGACGCGACTCGTTCGCGTTTCGCAGTGCCAGCGCCGCCCGTCCGTTTCCCAAGGCGTCGCGACCGACTCGCTTCCGAGTTCTTCGGCGACCTCTTCGCTCTCGATCGTCGGCGTTTTTTGGCTCGCCCAATATTCTTTAACGTCCAAAACGGGCCGTTCGGCGAACGTTCCTTCGCGGAAAACGTCGATCAGCGCCTCCCCGGTATGACTGCGGAGCGCCGTTTTGCGAAATTCCGGCTCCGCCAGCCAACGCGCCGAATACTCCGCCAACCGCTCCGGCGTTCCGGCGAAAACGAGCCGCCCCCCTTCGAGCCCGGCTTCCGGCCCGACGTCGACAATCCAGTCGGCGTTCTTAATAACGTCGAGGTTGTGTTCGACGACGACGACGGTGTTCCCCAAATCGACGAGGCGATGCAAGACGTCGAGCAACTTGCGAACGTCTTCAAAATGCAAGCCCGTCGTCGGTTCGTCGAGAATGTAAAACGTCTTCCCGGAATCGATTCGGGAAAGTTCCGCCGCCAACTTGACGCGTTGCGCCTCCCCGCCGGAAAGGGTCGGCGACGATTGCCCGAGCGTCAAATAGTCGAGCCCGACGTCGCAAAGCGTCCGCAAAATCCGCGCGATCGGCGGAATCCGCTCGAACAATTTCAGCGCGTCGCCGCAAGTCAGTTCGAGCGCGTCGGCGATCGATTTTCCGCGAAACTTCACTTCGAGCGTTTCGGCGTCGTACCGCTTCCCGCCGCAAGCGTCGCAGGTAATCCAAACGTCGGCGAGGAAATGCATTTCGATTTTCAAAAGGCCGGAGCCTTCGCACTTTTCGCAACGCCCTCCCGGCGCGTTGAAGCTGAACCGTCGCGGCGTGTAACCGCGTGTTTTCGCTTCGGGCAATTCGGCGTAAAGTCGGCGAATTAAGTCGAAAACGCCGACGTAAGTCGCCGGGTTCGAAGTCGGCGTTTGCCCGATCGGCGCTTGGTCGACTTGAACGACTTTGTTGATTTTATCGACGCCGACGAGTTCGTCGCAAGACCCGGCGCGAATTTGCGAACGATTCAAAATTCGCGCTAAGTTCCGATATAAAACGTTTTCGACAAGCGAACTTTTCCCGCTCCCGCTAACTCCGGCAACGGCGGTCAACGCCGAAATTGGGAACGGAACGTCGATCGACTTCAAGTTGTTTTGCCGGGCGCCGCGCGCAATCACCCAACCGGGCGGCCAAGGGGGCAAGTCGAGCGCCAAATCGGAATCGCTCGCGAACGCCCGCCGCGTTTTGCGCTCCGTTTCGGCGTTTCGGCGGCGTTCCTTCTCCGCGTCGGAAAGTTGCGACTCGACGTTCGCGAAAACGGCCCGCAACGCGTCGAGCGGCGCCGCGGCGCCCCCTGTTTCCGCCGCTAAACTCTCGCCGGTCTTCCCATTTTCCGCTTGCGCCGACGTTAAACTTTCGTTGGACGCAGCAACCTCCGCCAATTTTTTAGGACGCGCCGACTTCTTAACCGGCGCCGATTCCCCGGCTTCCGCAACCTCCGCCGATTTTTTAGGACGCGTCGACTTCTTAACCGCCGACGATTCCCCGGTTTCCGCAACCTCCGCCGATTTTTTAGGACGCGTCGACTTCTTAACCGCCGACGATTCCCCGGTTTCCGCAACCTCCGTCGATTTTTTAGAACGCGTCGACTTCTTAACCGCCGACGATTCCCCGGCTTCCGCAACCTCCGCCGATTTTTTAGGACGCGTCGACTTCTTAACCGCCGACGATCCCCCAACTCCCGCAATTTCCGCCGATTTTTTAGGACGCGCCGTCTTCTTAACCGGCGTCGGTTCCCCGGTTTCCGCAACCTCCGCCGATTTTTTAGGACGCGCCGCCTTCTTAACCGGCGCCGATCCCCCGGGTTCCGCCGTTTTTTTAGGACGCGCCGTCTTCTTAACCGCCGTCGGTTCCCCGGTTTCCGCAACCTCCGCCGATTTTTTAGGACGCGCCGTCTTCTTAACCGCCGTCGATTCCCCGGTTTCCGCCGCTTTTTTAAGACGCGGCGTCTTCTTAACCGCCGTCGGTTCCGCAACTTCGGCGTTCTCTTCCGGCGTCGACGCAAGCGCCGTCAAGTCGTCTCCCTTTTTCGTTCGACGCGACTTTTTCGGCGCGGAGGCTCGGTCGTCGACGCTCGAAGGGTCGTTTTGTCGCAAACGTTCGGCGCTCTTCTTCATTCTTCAATCAAATACGTTTTCAAAAAAGGAATTTTACAACGATTTTAACGGAACCGGGCGACGCGTTCGCAAACGCTCGCTCGTTCCCAACCGCCCAACCGTTAAACTCAACGCGTTCGTTCCGCCTCTTTACTTAACAACGCGACGCTTGTCCGACGTCGGCGGCTTTTACCCAAAAGTCGGGAGCCGGGAACGCAATTCGGGTTCGCCTCGCCTCGACGGACGGAACGGAAACGCCGTCCGCTCCGCCGCGCGTTCGTTTTCCCCGTCGCTTCACATAATAATGCGACGATTAACCGGTATCGGTATCGATTTTGCGCCCGACAGATAAGGGCCGGTAACGGAATTCGGGTCGCGCTTCACTTCGTCCGGCGTTCCGGAGGCGACGACGAGCCCGCCGCGCGCGCCCGCGCCCGGACCGAAATCGATCACATTGTCGGCGTTTTCGATCACTTCGCGGTCGTGTTCGACGATTAACAGGGTATTCCCCAAGTCGCGCAACTTGTTTAACGACGCGATTAAGCGGCGGTTGTCGCGCGGGTGCAAACCGATCGTCGGCTCGTCCAAGACGTATAAAACGCCGACCAGCCCGCTCCCGATTTGCGCCGCCAACCGAATCCGCTGCGACTCGCCCCCGGAGAGGGACGGCGCCGGTCGCGACAGCGTCAAATAATCGAGCCCGACGTCGACCAAGAAACGCAACCGCGCCCGAATCTCGTCCAACACTTCCCCGGCGACCTTCCGCTCGGTCGGCGACGGCTCCCAATCGGCGAAAAATCGCGCCAACTCGCCAAGCGGCGTTCGGCAAATTTGGTCGAGCGTCAAGTCGCGAAAACGAACGGCGGCGACGTCGTCGCGCAGCCGACTCCCCAAGCAGGCGGAACATTCGCATTCGTCGACGCGGTATTCCAGCCGACTCCGATAATAAGGCGCGATTCGCCCCGCTTCTTCGAGCGCCGGATAAATCCCTTTAAATTGGAACTTAAACGCGGTCGGCGTTCCAGGCGGCGTCGGCGCGAACGTTCCGGCGGCCCGCTCTTCCGGCGTCGTCGCTCGGGTCGCGACTTCGACGTCGGCGGCGGTCGCTTCGAACCAACGGTCGCCGGTTCCTTGGAAAATCGCGCGGCGGAACCGGGCGTCCAACCGCTCGAACGGAACGTCGAGCGGCAAGCCGAGCCCGCGAGCGAACGCCCGCAACGTCGCGACCGTCGTCGGCGTCCGGAAATCCGACCAAAGCGCGACCGCCCCTTCGGCCAACGTCAATTTAGGGTCTTTGACGAAACTTTGCGGGTTCGAGCCGGTTTGCGTCCCCAAGCCTTCGCAATGCGGACACCAGCCGAGCGGACTGTTGAACGAAAAATGCCGCGGCGTCAACGGTTCGAACGCTCGACCGCAACTTTCGCAAGAAAGACGGCGGCTCATCGTCGTCGTTTCCCAATCGCGCTCCGGTTTCGCCGGATCGGCCTTAGCGACGCGAACGACCCCGGCGCCCCAGTCGAGCGCGGTTTCGACGCTTCCGGCGACGCGGCCTCGGAACGCTTTGTCGTCGGCGTCCCCCTTCAACTTGATTCGGTCGACGACGACTTCGACGGAATGCCGAGCGCGACGGTCGATTTCCGGCGGCGCGTCGAGCGAATGCGTTTCGCCGTCGACGCGAACCCGCAAAAAGCCTTGCGAACGGAGCCGCTCCCAAAGTTTCGGATAATCGTCCCCGATTTCAAGCGTCAGCGGCGCCAAAATATACAGGCGCGAATCGGGCTCGCCGCAAAGAATCCGCGCGACGATTTGGTCGGTCGACTGCGTTCCGATCGGGACGCCGCAGTCCGGGCAATGCGGAACGCCGAGTCGAGCGAACAAAATCCGCAAATAATCTTGAATTTCCGAAACCGTCCCGACCGTCGAACGGGGCGAACGGCTCGTCGTTTTTTGCTCGATCGCGATCGACGGCGCGATTCCGAACGTTTTTTCGACCTTCGGCTTGCGAATTTGTCCCAAAAATTGCCGCGCGTAACTGGAAAGACTCTCAACGTAACGGCGGCGCCCCTCGGCGTAAGCGACGTCGATCGCCAACGACGACTTCCCGCTCCCGCTCGGCCCGCAACAGACGGTCGTTTTGTCGCGCGGAATTTCGACGGTGATGTTTTGCAGGTTGTTTTCGCAAGCGCCGACGATAACGATCGGGCCTTCGATCTCGACGCTCGGAATCGTCGGGCCGTCGTCTTTGCCTCCGGTCGCGACGGTTTTAACGGTTTCGTCGACTTTACCGTTCCCGACGTTTGCGTTTTCGCCGCTTGCCGCCGCGCCGTCTTCGCCGTTGTTCCCGTTTTTATCCTTTTTAACGGTTTTAACGTCTTCGTCGCGGCGCGACGCTTCCGCCACGGCGAGACGCTCGGCGAGCGTTTTGCGGTCGCGGCTCAAAAATTCTTTCAACGCGCGCCCGGTTCGGCTCTCCGGAACTTCGGCGACTTCCTCCGGCGTCCCTTCGGCGACGACGCGCCCCCCGCCGTCCCCGCCTTCCGGGCCGAGGTCGATCACCCAGTCGGCGGTTTTAACGACGTCGAGGTTGTGTTCGACGATGAGGACGGTGTTTCCGGCGTCGGCGAAACTGCGCAAAACGTTCAAGAGGAGCTTGACGTCGGCGAAATGCAAGCCGGTCGTCGGCTCGTCGAGGAGGTAAAGCGTTCGCCCGGAACTGCGCTTAACGAGTTCCTTCGCCAACTTGACGCGTTGCGCTTCCCCGCCGGAAAGGGTCGGCGACGGCTGCCCGAGCTTCATATACCCGAGCCCGACGTCGTATAAAGTTTGCAATTTTTCCCGAATTTTCGGGATATTTTCAAAGTGCTTCAACGCGGTTTCGACGTCCAAATCGAGCGCTTGGTCGATCGAAAGCCCTTTATATTTGACGGCGCGCGTTTCTTGGTTGAAGCGTCGCCCGCCGCAAACCGGGCAAACCGCCCAAACGTCGGCGAGAAAATCCATTTCGAGCTTCGTCGCGCCGTTCCCTTCGCAATGTTCGCAACGCCCGCCCGGGACGTTGAAACTGAACCGCCCCGGTTGGAAGCCTTTCGCTCGCGCTTCCGGCGTTTCGGCGTACAAACGTCGAATATCGTCGAACAATTTAATATACGTCGCCGGATTAGAGCGCGGCGTCCGCCCGATCGGCGCTTGGTCGATCGAAATCAGCTTGTTGAGATGTTCGACGCCCTCGATCGCTCGGTGCGCGCCGGGCTCGCCGTTCGCTCGGTTGAGGTCGCGGGCGAGCGCTTCCTTCAAAACGTCGTTGACGAGCGAACTTTTTCCGCTCCCGCTGACCCCGGTAACGCAAACGACGCCGCCGAGCGGAATTTTTACGTCGATATTCTTTAGGTTGTGATGCGTCGCGCCGCGAACGACGAGGAACCGCCCGTCCGGCGCCTTGCGCTCTTTCGGGACGGCGATCTCTTCTTCGCCGGTCAAGAATCGAGCCGTCAACGACTCCGCGCGACGATTTTGCAAGACGTCGGAAACCGAACCGGCGGCGACGATCTTCCCGCCGCGAACGCCCGGGCCGGGCCCGAAGTCGACAAGATAATCGGACGCGAGCATCGTGTCCTCGTCGTGTTCGACGACGACGACCGTGTTCCCGAGGTCGCGCAACCGCGTCAGCGTCTCGATCAGCCGCTCGTTGTCGCGGGGATGCAACCCGATCGACGGCTCGTCCAAGACGTACAAAACGCCGACCAACCCGCCGCCGATCTGCCCGGCCAAGCGGATCCGCTGCATTTCGCCCCCGGAAAGGGTCGGCGCCGACCGCCCGAGCGAAAGATAACCGAGCCCGACGTCGATCAAGAAACCAAGCCGCGCCCGAATCTCTTTGACCAAATCTTGCGCGACGATTTGTCCCGAGTCGTCGAGGTTCAGCTCGCTAAAGAACTCGCGCAGGTCGGAAATCGGCAAATCCGACAATTCCGGCAACGTAAAGGACTTTTTCTCGGCGAAGGGCGCGGCGTCCGACTTCGTTTCGATTCGAAACGCGCTCGCTTGTTCGTTGAGCCGTTTCCCGCCGCAAAACGCGCAAGGAACGGAACTCATATACCGCTCCATCGCGGCGAGAATCATCTTGTTCCGCGTCTCCCGAAACTGCTTGAGCATTTTCGGAATAATCCCTTCGAACGAACCGCCCCACTTCCGCTCGACCGAGCCGTTGCGCCAAGAAAAGGTAACGTGCAAATCGCCGGCGCCCCAAAGCAACGCCTTCTTGACGCGCTCGTCCAACTCCTCCCAGGCGGTTTCGAGGACGTAATTCTTCTCCAGATTGTACAGCTTCTCTAAAGCGTCGGCGACTCCTTGGTAAATGTGCCGTCGCCAGCGCCCCATATCTTTCCATTTGCCGATCGGAACGACGCACCCTTGTTGGAACGACTTCGTTTCGTCCGGAATCAAGAGTTTCGGGTCGAACGTGTGAACGACGCCGAGCCCTTGGCAATGCGGACAGCGCCCCTGCGGACTGTTGAAGCTAAACAGTTGCGGCGTCGGACGCTCGAAACTGATTCCGCAATGCGAGCAAGCGTAATCGGCGCTAAAATAGATTTCCGTCTCGTCGGTCGATTTCGCGCCTGTTTCCGGCGCCGCGTCGAGACCGTCGAAGAACGCCGCGTCGTCCGTTTCGCCGTCTTCCCGTTCGCTCGTTCCGGCGTTCGCGGGCAAGTCGTCGACAAACGCCGGGGGCGCGTCGAGTTCGGCGCCGTCGCCGTTTTCGGTCGCGTTCGCCGCCGCGTCGGTCGTTCCGCTCGCGTCGCCGCTTCCGACGTCCGACGCTTCGATCAGCGCGAGAGCCCGCCCTTTGCCGAGTTGCAACGCCAAGTCGAGCGCTTCCGCCAACCGGCGATAAATCGTTTCCGACTGAACCAACCGGTCGACGACGACGTCGATCGAATGCCGCAAGCGCCGGTCGAGCGCGATTTCGTCGTCGAGCGACAGGAACCGCCCGTCGACGCGAACGCGTCGGAAGCCTTTGCGGCGCAGATTGGCGAAGAGGTCGGCGGCGCTCCCCTTTTGATTGCGAACGAGCGGCGCTAAAATTTGGAGCCGCGCGCCCTTCGGGACGACTTTCAAGCGTTCGAGAATTTGCGCTCGGGTTTGCGCGACGATCGGACGCCCGCATTTCGGGCAGAAACCGGTCGCGACGCGAGCGAAAAGGACGCGCAAGAAATCGGAAACTTCGGCGACGGTGCCGACCGTCGAACGAACGTTTTGGCCGGCCGCCTTTTGCGCGATCGAAATCGCCGGACTCAATCCCGAAACGCGCTCGACGTCCGGCTTAGGTAATTGCCCCAAAAATTGTCGCGCGTAACTGGAAAGACTCTCGACGTACCGACGCTGCCCCTCGGCGTACAAAGTGTCGAACGCAAGCGAACTTTTCCCGCTCCCGCTGACGCCGGTAAAGCAAATCAAACGATTACGCGGCAACGTCAACGAAACGTCGTCCAAATTATGTTCGCGAGCGCCGCGAATAACGACGTCGGCCATTTTCCCCCGTTCGACTTCCTAATCTTTAACTTTCAAACGCCCAAACACGCTAAAACGCCCCGACGCCGCCGACGTTTCCAATCGACGTCGCGCCTCGGGATAACGGCGAACGCGCTTCCTCCGCCCGCCGCCGAGTTTCGACGCCGAAGAAGAAGAGCGTCGTCTTTATCTATTATACGCCGTTTATGTCGCCGCGACGCCCCGGGCAAGGCGTTTTTTCGCTAAATTTTTCAAATTTCGTCCGAAACGCGCAAAAATTTCGCCGACGCCGCCCGCGTTCCGCTCCCGAAAAGCCGTCAAATTAGCGCAACCTAACAACGCAAACCGCCGCAAACCGCGCGTTCTACGCAGACGCCGCGTTCCCCCTAAATTAACGTCGCCGACGCCGGCGAAAGTTAGCGAACGATACGTCCCCCGCCGAGCAAACGCCCGCGCCAATAACAAACGAGCGCCTGTCCCGGCGCGACGCCGAACCGCGGCTCGTCCGGAATCGCTCGAATCGTCCCGTCGGAACCGGCGCGAACGGTCGCCGCGACCGAATCGTTTCGATACCGAATTTTAATCTCGCAACGGAAATCTTCGTCGAGCGGAACCGGCGCCGTCCAATTCGCGTCGACGGCGCAAATTTCGCGAACCGCGAGCGCTTCGTAAGGGCCGAGAACGACCTCCTTCGTCGCCGCGTCGACCCGTTGAACGAAAATCCGCTCGCAGAACCCCATCCCGAGTCCTTTGCGTTGGCCGACGGTAAACTTTTCGTATCCCGCGTGTTTTCCGATAATCTTGCCGTCGAGCGAGACAAAATCGCCGGAAGTGTCGCCGAGCGTCGCGCTCCAACGCTCCGGATTCGCCGCTCGGAAGTCGCGAACGAACTCCAAACGCCGCTTATCCGGAACGAAACAAACCTCTTGGCTGTCCTTGCGCGCCGCGACCGGAAGCCCTTTATCTTGCGCAATTTGCCGAACTTCGCTTTTTTCGAGTTCGCCGACCGGAAATTCGACCCGCCGCAACGTCTCCGCGTCGACGCCGTACAAGAAATACGACTGATCTTTCGCCGACGGAGCGCGTTCGATAAAGACCGCGTCGCCGTTCGCTTTTAGCCAATCGGACAAAACGTCAAACTCGCCGTCGACGCCGCAAACTCCGTCAACTTCCCTAACGCCGCCGACGCCGCAAGTCCCGTCGTTTACCGAAACATCGTTGTTTCCGCAAACTTCGTCGTTCGCCGAAACATCGCCGACGCCGCCCCCCCCGTCGCTTGCGCAATCCGCCGAACCGCCGTTAAACTCGGTCGACTTTGCCGCTTGTTCCGCCGCCGTTTCGAGTTCCGCGACCCAATCGGCGACGCGGCGCTTGCGAACGTAATGCCCGGTCGCGAGCCGCTCTCCGCCGAGCCGTCGACAAACGTCGGCAAGGAGTCCAAACTTGATCGTTCGGTTGCAAAGCGCGCAAGGGTTCGGCGTTTGCGCAGCGAAATATTCGTCGACAAAATTCTCGACGACGGCGGCGAAAGGCGCGTCGACGTCCAAAATCGTCAGCGGAATCCCGAGAAACGCCGTCGTTTCAAACGCGGAAACGGCGTCGACGGGAAGCCCCCGTTCGCTCCAAAACGCGACGGCGGCGTCGGGCGCGATTTCGGTCAACTCGCCGTTTCGCGCGACCGAATAAAGCGCCGGTCTCGCCCAATCCTTGCGTTTATCCTCGTTTCGCCCGCTTCCGCCGTTTTCCCATTTTTTGAGAACGCGACGCGTCTCGTCGGCGTCGAGCGTCGCTTGATACCGATGCCGCATATAGAGCCCGCGAACGTCGTCGCCCCGCTCCTTCAAAATCGCCGCCGCGACGCCGCTGTCGACGCCCCCCGAAACCGCGCAAAAGATTTTCATCGCCTAAACCGCCTATTTTCTCTCAACATTCCCAACGCTTCCAATATCCCAAACGTCTTAAACCTTCTAAACGTCGCCGATTTCCTCAACGTCGCCGCGACGACGCAGCCAAACGCAAACCGACGCGCCGCCCGTCTCGCCCAACGCTCGCGCTCCCGCGCCGTCAAGTCGTTAAAATCGCTATTTTTTACCGGCGTCGTACCTTTTTCGCCCCGTTCGGCCAACGAAAACGAACGTCGCGACCGCTAAAACCAGCGCGACCGTTTTAATCGCTCCGGTTCGTCGCCGCAACTTTTCCCAAGCGACGCCGAAAAGTCGCCGTTCCGTCGCGCCGCCGTTCATTTTTTCGC
>JAGBDD010000182.1 GCA_017937685.1 Thermoguttaceae bacterium
ACTTCTCAACTTCTCAACTTCTCAACTTCTCAACTTCTTAACTTCTTAACTTCTTAACTTCTTAACTTCTTAACTTCTTAACTTCTTAACTTCTTAACTTCTTAACTGCCAACTTGCCGCTTCCCCGCCTTCCCCAACCGTCGACTCCGGGGCGCGACAAAAAAACGCCGCCGAACCCGAGTTTTCCCGCGTCCGACGGCGTTTCCAATTTACGCGCTAAACCAAGCGACGGCAAATGTTAAGCGTCGCGACCTTCCATCTTCTCCGCGACCGACCAAAGCCCGGCGCTCGGCGTGTCGATGAAGAAAACTTCCTCGCCGTCCGGCATAACGTTGAGACCGTTCTTCATTTTTTCCGGATTGTAGCGGTCGAGCGTTTCGGCCAAGTCGGCGTATCCGAAGCAAACGCTTTCGATTTCGTCCTTCGTCAGCCCGCCGCCCGGCGCGTAAGTGATTTTGAAGCGCCCTTCCGACGAGCCGTGAATCAAGTGCGCCGTCCCGTGCGTCAAATCTTGCAAAATCGGCTCCGTTTTCCAAAGCCGCATGACGTTTTCCGTCCCGGAGTAACCGTATTTGCGGATGAGCGCGTCGACTTCCTCTTGCTCGCCGAAGCGTTTCAGCCCAGGCGCGATAATGAGGAGTTCGCCGCCGTCGGCCATCGCCATTCGCGTGCGGTAAATCGCCTTGTTCGCGACCCAAGTCGAGTAGAACTCGTCGCCCTGCATGACCGCGACGACTTTCTTGAGCGGCGGAACGATCGTAACGTTTTGACGACGCGACGCCCGCGCCGCTTCGAGGTAAACGTCTAGTTCGTCGCCGACGTAAACGCCGGTGTGCCCAAGGTTTCCGTTCTCGTCGTAAGCCATCGTTACTTCGAAATAGAAGTCCGGCAAGAAACCGAGCAATTCGTCTTCCGCCTTATTGTAGCAGCGACGCAGCGGCGTCAGGAGGTTGCCGAGATTGTTTTCGATCCCGCAGCAGGCCGCCATCATATGCGACGCGCAGATCGTCGGTTTCCCGCCGAGGCCGATGAAGTAGTTTTTGTTGTGGTTCGCGAACCCGAGGACTTCGTGCGGGACGACGTGCCCGACGTTGATCACCAAGTCCCACTTTTCCTTAACGAGCGGCGTGTTCAGCGCGACCGGAATCGACCAATTCGCCTTGCCGTTCGAAACTTCCTCGACGTAACTCGCCGGAACTTCGCCGATTAGCGTCGAGCCGTCGCGCCAGTCGTGCGCCAAAATCTTTTCTTCCGGAATCGAGCCGAACATCCAGCGGTTTTGCTCCGGCGTGTGCGGAACGTGTTGACCGAGCGTCGGAATCACCCAAACGTCGGCGGTTTCCGAGAAAATTTTATAAAATTCTTCGACGATCCAACCGGAACCGCTGTGCGCCCGCGTAACGTCCGGCGGGAGCAACAGAACGCGCTTCGGGTCGCGACAAATTCGCTCGCGCGCCTCCTCGGCGGCGCGGCGCGTCAGTTCGAGAACTCTCTCTTTCGTCAAACGACCTTCTTCGGAAAACCAAGCCATCTTCGCTCCCTTCGCAATTTGATAAAATAGGCAAACGGCGACGCGTTCCCGCCGTCGCGCCGTTAAAATAGGCAAGACGGCGCCGCAACTTCGCCGCCGTCAAATTGTTAAAATAGGCAAACAACGCCGACTTGCTCGCCGACGTTAGCGTTCCAATCAAGCCTTGACGACGCAACTTCGACGCCGTCAAGTTGTTAATATAGGCAAACCGCCGCCGACCGAACGCGCCGAAACGCCGGGCGCGCTCCCGCCGCTCCGTTAAACTGAGCAAGCCGGGCAAAACGAGGAACGCGCCGAAACGCCGGGCGCGCTCACGCCGCTCCGTCAAACTAGGCAAGCCGGGCAAAACGAGGAACGCGCCGAAACGCCGGGCGCGCTCACGCCGCTCCGTCAAACTAGGCAAGCCGCGTCGACTTTAACGCCGCCCGATTTTGTCGGTAACGTCGTACAAAATATCGCGGAACTCTTGCGGCGACACGTCTTCCAATCGCTTTCCTTTTTTGTCGAGCCGCTCGTTAATTTTGACGGCGGTTTCCTGCATGACGGCGTGCGTCTCCGCGCTTCCTCCGACGAGGGTGAAATTTTTCCCGCGCGTCAGCCGTTTGTCGCCGTCGGTGTTGTCCAAGCCGACGCCGAGCATCGCCGCTTTTTTCGGTTTCGGGGGATTCGTTTGTCTCATTTCGGTATCCTCCTTTCAAATTCGCGACGTTTTTCTTTGTCGCGTCAACCAATTTTCGCCGCGCCCAAACGCCGACGAAAACGCCTCGACGCTATTATACGCCGAAGCCGATAAAAAATCAAGCGCCGCCGGGCGCTCCGGGCCCGCGCTACCGCGCGAGTTCGGTTTCTTCGCTCCGTTGTCGCTTGACTTTTAAGCCCAAGACGGTTGAACAGGAAAAAACGTCGAATCGCAAGGTTCGGCGTCTTTTTTATTTGCGCGCCCAACCGCTCCCGTTGGTCGCTTGCGGGTTCGCTCAACCGGGCCCCCGAAGGCGGTTCGGACGGCGGTTAGTTTTGCGGGGCGGCGAAAAAGTCGAGGTAACGCCGCAGCGCTTGGCGCAAGCACGGGTCGTCGTCCGGAGCGTTCGCTAAGATCGCTTCGGCTTCGCGGACGAAACGCCCGTCTTTTAAGCGTCGCAACGCGGTAAAGCAATACTCGTGAAGATTAGGCTCTTGCAACAACGCGGCAAAGTCGACCCCGTCGCCGCGCCCGGTTTTCGGCAAGAGATCGCGAAGAATTGTGTTGCGAGCGACGCCGGTTTGCGGATCGCCGAGCAGTCGGCAAATCATACGATAAAAAATCGGCGATTTCGCCAAACTCCTTTTGAGCGGCAGTAAATTTCGGCCAATAAATTGGAAAACGTGAACCATAACCTCCTGCGCCGCTTGAGGTCGCGGTATCGCGCCAAAGAAGCGAGCAATCAAGTTTTCGTCCGGAATCCGTCGGGCCTCTTCGAAAACTAAATCGTAGAGACTCGTAACGCCCGAACAAAAATATTCGACGCGTTCGTCGGTCAAGCGTTCGGCGGTCGTATAGACGAAAAGTTCCGCTAAACGCCGCGCGAACTCGTCGCATTGCGTCTGCGTATAGTAAGGAGACATAAAAAGGCGGATTATTTTGAACCATTCTTCGTAAGAAAGCGGTTTGGGCGGCATATCGGTTCCTCCGGGCGCCGGTGAAAAACGTCCGCGCTTCGACGGCGTTCGTCTAAGGAAGCGGAATCAAACGCGAACGCAAAAACGCGGCGAGTTCCGTTTTGTCGATTCGATTTTCGACGACGCCCAAAACGGTTCGCGTCAACTCCGGGCCCGGCGCGACGTCGAAACCGTTCCAGCGCAAAAAAACGAGCGCGGCGGCGGTCGCGGTTCGCTTATTGCCGTCGACGAACGGATGGTTTTTCGCAAGCGAGAAAAGATACGCCGACGCGAACTCGCAAAGATCGCGATAAAGGTATTCGCCGCCGAACGTCGCGAGCGGAGCCGAAACCGCCGACTCCAAGAGGCCAAAGTCGCGGACGCCAAACGCTCCGCCGTACCGCTCGACTTGGTCGGCGGCGATCGCGAGAACGTCGTCGACGGTTAAAAATTCGAATTGGGGCCCGGCGGTCATTGGCCCAACTCCCGAAGCGTTTCGGCGTGTCGGCGGTTGACCGCTTCGAGCGCGTCGGCGAGGCGCGGGTTGACGCCGGAACGTTTTGGGCGGACGACGAGGGCGCCGTCGACGATTTCGAGGTCGAACGTCGCGTTCGGGGCGACGGTCAACGCGTCGAGCGTCGAGCGGTCGAGAACGAGGGCGAAGCGGTCGTTTTCGCCGAGCGGGATAAGCGTCGTTTGGGTTTGCATCGGAAAACTCCTTTTAGCTTCATACGGGCAAAACGCGACCGCTCCCCGACGCCGAGCGGTTTTGCGTCGGCGCCGAGGTTGCGGAAGAGTCGAGAGAACGCGCCGCGTCGATCAGAAGCGCGACGCGGCGTTTTCAACGGTTCGACCGTCGACGGTTCAGCCGTTAATACGGCCTTCCAGTTCGGCGACCAAGTCGTCTTTCTTGACGCGGGTTTGCTCCAGCGTGTCGCGGTTGCGGAGCGTTACCGTCCCGTCTTGGAGCGTTTGACCGTCGACCGTGATGCAGAACGGCGTCCCGATTTCGTCTTGACGGCGATAACGACGCCCGACCGCGCCCTTTTCGTCGTATTGAACCGACATCTTTTTCTTGAGTTCGCCGTAAATTTCCGACGCGACTTCCGGCATCCCGTCTTTCTTGACGAGCGGGAAAACCGCCGCTTTGACCGGGGCCAAACGCGGGTGCAGCTTCAAATAGACGCGTTCTTCTTCCTTGCCGGCTTCCGACGTCGGCGCTTTGTCGACGTTGTACGCTTCGCAGAGGAACGCGAGGGTCGCGCGGTCGGCGCCGGAACTCGGCTCGATAACGTGCGGAATAAAACGTTCTTTGCGGAGGTCGTCGTAATACGACAGGTCTTTCCCGCTTCCGCGCCACTTCGGAGCGCCGCTGGCGTCGCGTTCGAGAACGAGGTCGTTCCCTTCGCGAACGAGCTTACCTTCCGAGTGCGAACGGAGGTCGAAGTCGCCGCGGTGCGCGACGCCTTCCAATTCGCCGAACTCGCCTTCCGGCAAGAACGGGAACGCGTATTCGATGTCCGCCGTCCCGACGGAGTAGTGCGCGAGTTCCGCTTTGTCGTGTTCGCGCATTCGGAGGCGTTCGCCCGCGAGGCCCATATCGACGTACCATTGGAAGCGGCGGTCGCGCCAGAAGCGGTACCATTGCTCCGATTCGTCCGGGCGGCAGAAGAATTCGATTTCCATTTGTTCGAACTCGCGGCTGCGGAACGTGAAGTTGCGCGGCGTGATTTCGTTGCGGAAGCTCTTCCCGATTTGCGCGACGCCGAACGGAACGCGAACGCGGGCGCTGTCGACGACGTTCTTGAAGTTGACGAAGATGCCCTGCGCCGTTTCCGGACGGAGGAACGACGCGTCGTCCGCGCTCCCGAGGGCGCCGACGATCGTTTTGAACATCAGGTTGAATTCGCGCGGCTCGGTCAGCGTCCCGACATGTTTCGCGTCCGGCCCGACGACGTTCGAGAAGTCCGGCGTTTCGAAATCGGAAATCGCGGTAACGTCGCCGTCCCAAACGAGCGTTTCGAGGTCTTTTTTGCGCAGGCCGAAATATTTCAACGCCGCTTGGTCGAGCGCGTCTTGGACGTTTTCCGTTTCGAGCGTCGTTACGAAAACCTTAACTTGCTCCGCCGGAGCGCCGTTTTCGCCGTGTTTGAGCCCGGAAACCCAACGGCCTTTAACGTGGTCGAAACGATAGCGGCGCTTCGATTCGCGGCAGTCGATCATAAAGTCGTGGAAGAGGTCGTAGTGCCCCGAGCATTTCCAAACTTGCGGGTGCATAATGATCGTGCAGTCGAGCCCGGCCATCTCGAATTTGCCCGGCGCGCCCGGCAGAACTTTCATTTCGTTGTGGCCGACGACCATATCTTGCCACCAAGCGTCCTTCACGTTCTTTTTGAGGAGGACGCCCAACGGCCCGTAGTCCCAAAAACCGTTCAAGCCGCCGTAAATTTCGCTCGATTGAAACAGGAAGCCGCGACGTTTGCAAAGCGCGACCAAGTCTTCCATCCGCATCGTTCAATTTCCTTCCGTTTATCTCGCCGTCGACGAGAGCGACTTAAACTTTGACGGTTAAGGCGATTTTAACGACTTCTTTCCGTTTTTCGCCCTTTTTCGCCCCGTTTTTTCGTCGCTCCTCGACGGCCCTGTTCGACGAACGCCGCGAACGCCGCGATTCGTTCGTTTTTATCGTTGTATATTATACGCTTATTTTCCGGCTTTAAAAGCGGCGTCGAGCCGAATTTCTCCGACGCGGTACTCCGGAACGACGTCGAGCGAGTCGACCCGAGCGGCGTCGGCGACGTCTTTCGACAGCCGAATCCGCTTCAAGTTTTGCCCGCCGCGACTCGCCGAAAGCGATTCGACCAGCGGCGTCGACCGCGTTTGCCGCCAATGTTCTCGAGCGACCTCCGCTTGAACGTTCAGCGCGAACCCGGTTTCGGCGAGCGTCAGCCGGTCGGCCAAGAGCCCGGCGAGGAGCAGGTCTTCCTCCGTGTATTGGCCGTCCGTCCCGGCGCAAACGAGCGAAATTTGCGAAAAACCGTCGCGCAAGAGCCGCTCGACGACCGCCGCCGCGTTGACGAACGCCGCCGTCAAAACGACGCCGCGACAACGCAAAATCGCCTTCGTCCCGTTCGTCGTCGTGAAGAGGAGCGTTTTCCCGCGAACCGTCGCTTCGTCGTAAAGGTCGGGCGAGTTGCCGAGGTCGAACCCTTCGATCGGGAGCCCTTTGCGCTCGCCGCCGAGCAAAATTCGACCCGCGGCGTCCGGGCGGCTTTCGAGAATCGCTTTTTTCGCCGCGAACGTCTCGTCGATCGTTCGGAACGGAACGACTTTCTCCGCTCCGGACGCAAGCGCCGTCGCGATAACCGTCGTCGCGCGCAACACGTCGATCGCGACCGACGCGCCGTCCGGCGGCAACTCCGGCGCAAGTTCCGGAAGAGCGTAAACGTCGAGGCGTTTTTTCGTCATATCGAAAACTCCTAAATTTCGCAAAATCGTCCGAAAACGCCGCCCAACGAACTGGTCGACGTCGGAAAATTCGTTATAATGGTCGCGTCGCAATCGTTTTTTCGACCGACGCGACCGCTTCTCTTTAGTATAACGTCAAATTCAAGATTGGAAAGGCCCGCCGATGACCGCGAAGAAACCGACCGTCGACAAAACGCCCGAACGCGTCCGCGGAATGTTCGGGGAAATCGCGCCGAAATACGACTTTTTGAACAACCTGCTCTCCGTCGGGCTCGCGCCGCGTTGGCGACGGCGGCTCGTTCGCGAAGTTTTCAAGCGTTTGGACGCGGAATTTAGCGAAACCGGAGAAGATAGGCAAGCGCGAACCGTCGAAACGCTCGACGTCGCGACCGGCACCGGCGACGTCGTGATCGAGGAGCGGCGCCAATTCGAGCGCAAACCGTTCGCGGCGTCGCTCCGAACCGTCGGCGTCGACTTCGTTCCGCAGATGCTCGAACTGGCGCGGAAAAAAGCGCCCGGCGTCGAATTTCTCGAAGGCGACGGTCTCAATCTCCCGTTTGAAGCGAACCGTTTCGACGCGGCGACCGTCTCGTTCGGGCTCCGCAATATGATCGACCCGGAACGCGGCGTCGCCGAGCTGATTCGCGTTTGCCGTCCGGGCGGAATCGTCGCGATTTTGGAGTTCTCGCCGACGAAATTTCCGATTTTCGCGCCGATTTTCCGTTTCTATTTTCATCGGATTTTACCGAAAATCGGGCAAACGATCGCGAAAAACCGCTCCGACGCGTACCGCTACCTGCCGGAAAGCGTCGACGCGTTCGACTCGCCGGACGAAATTCTCGAGTACATGCGCCGCAACGGAATCGCCGAACCGCGCCGAATCCCGATGACGTTCGGCGTCCTCGGCCTCTTTATCGGTCGCAAAACCGCGTAAAGCGCCCCGTTCCTTCATTTTCGCGATTTTACTAACTTTCCCCAATTCGCTCAATCCGCCCGTTTTCCGCCGCGTCCGCGTCTTAACGCCGCAAGAAACGCGAAACGCCGAGCCGCTTCCGAAAAAGCGCGCTCGGCGTTCGTTGTTTTTCGCGTTCAAAACCGTTCGTTATTCGAACGAAACGCGAATCACATGGCGCCGTCCATTTCTTGGTTAACCGCGGAACCGACGTCGAAGGTCGGAACTTCGGTCATCGGGTCGGTAACGACAATCGACAGCGGCGTCGTGTTCACGTCGCGATATTCCGCGTCGACGGCTTGATATTCGGAACCGCCTTCGACGCTTTCGGAACCGTCTTCGGCGACGACGAGTTCGCCCTCTTCGATGACGAGCTTCGTAACGGTAACTTTATATTCGCCCGCCGGAACGCCTTCGAAACCGTAAGTCTTGATTTGCGCTTCGCCCTTTTCGTTCGTCGTTCCGCTCGGCGTGTACTTTTGATTCGCGGGGTCTTGCGCGTGGAAAATGACTTCGGCGCCCGCGAGCGGCGCGCCGTCTTGCGTAACCTTCACGACGCAGCCGCCGAGTTCGCCCATATCGCTCGGTTTGTTCGATTTGCCGCACCCGACCGCGACGACGGCGACGAGAGCCAACGAGAATAACGCAACGCTTTTCTTCAGCATTTTTTCGTCCTTAATAACGTTTGCCGACGCCGCCAAAAAACGAGCGTCGAAAGTTCAACCGGCGCCGGAATCGCTCCCGACGCGAAAAAAACGGAACGTCCGCCCGCCCTCGATTCTCAACGAACGAGAGCGCGGACGGACGCAAAATTCAAACGACCGCCAACGTCGAAACGTCGACGCGATTAGAGCGACGCGTTCGTTTCGCCGCCGTTCGGGCTTCCCATCGCGCCCCAAACGCCGAGCGGGCTCTTGCCGGTCAAGTGTTTCCCGGTCGGAATGTCGGCCAAGCCGTTCGTGTCGACCGTGTCCGGGATGAAGCGGACGGAACCGTCGAAGAAACCGCAGTTGACGCCGCCGGAGTGGTAGCTCGTCGCGGTGTAGAACGCGACTTGCGATTGCTCTTCGTTGTACTTGCCGCAAGACGGGGAGTTCGGCGGCATAACGGTCGAGAAACCGGTCAAGCGCGGAAGACCGTCGAGGTAGTTGCCGCAACGCGGGTGTTGAATGATCGTTCCGGTATACGTGCCCGGGTCGGAGCCGCGTTGGTTCATGCAGAGGCTCGGTTTCGAGACCCAGTTCCCGGCGTCGAAACCGGTGTAATAAACCATCGCGCCGCGGATTTTGGTTTCGGTGTAGTCGCCGGCGCACGCTTCGGAGCAGGCGATCGTGTTGCTCGTGCCGTCGGAGATACCGGAGAAGTTCCAACGTTTGTAATAGTGGAAAACGGAACGGTGTTCGCAGTTCCCGTCGCCGGTTCCCTTCGAGACCAAGCGGGTGCCGCCCATCCCGTCCCCTTCGACTTTATTCGACGAGTCGTTCGTTCGGTCGAGGCGCGCGACGGTGTCGGCCATCGAGCAAACGATGTTGCCCGGGCGACCGTCGTGGTTGTGGTTCGCGCCGAGTTTCACGAGTTCGCCCGCTTTCGAGTCGGACGGGCAAAGGAGCGTGTCGATTTTCGTCGTGCGAATTTTCCACGCTTCCGAACCGTCGGCGGACGGCAGCCAAGGCGCGGTGAGAGCCGTATTGCCGTCGATCGCGTCTTTCAACGCCGCTTGTTCCATATACGGCAGAAGTTGATAGTTGGCGCTAAAACGACCGGACTTGACGCCGCCGCCCCAAGCGAATTGCGACGGCAGGTAGTTGTTAACGTCGTGGTGGTTTTGCAACGCGAGAACCCATTGTTTCATATGGTTCGTGCATTGCATACGGCGCGCCGCTTCGCGAGCCGCTTGGACGGCCGGAAGAAGCAAACCGATCAAAATACCGATGATCGCGATGACGACCAGCAGTTCGACCAGGGTGAAACCCCGTTTCACGTTGTTGTTTCGCATAGGAAACCTTTCTTCGACGCGACTAACGCCGCGCTCCGCTGTCATAAAAGGAAAAAAATCTAATCGCGCTCGTTCGAAACGTCAAAAACGCGCTTTTCCCGTTTAAACGCCGAAACCGAACCGTCGGTTCCGAAAAAACGGCGAAATTTGCGTCGACGCGTCGTTCAAACGCTTTTTGCTCTCGATGAAAAGATTGGGAAAAAGTTGCGCTCGACCGTTCGTCGGCGCCCGTTGCGAAAAGTTTTCCATCTCGACAAGGTTCGACGGCGTTTCCCAAATTCCGTCGTCGTTTTCATTGACCGTCGTTTGCTTTCGGCCCCGTTAAGCGACTCGACACGCTCTATTTATATATCGAAGCGCCCCCAACGTCAAGAAGAGGCGACGCGCCAAAACCGGCGTCGCGTCGCAAAAAATTTACGCGCCGAAGCGCAAAACCGCTATTTTCCTCAAACCTAACGCAAAACGCCCGCGCCCTCGCTTTTCGTTCGAAGCAAGGACGCGGGCGCAAATCTTACGCGACCGCTAAAGTCGGTTCGTCGGCGATTAGAGCGACGCGTTCGTTTCGCCGCCGTTCGGAGTTCCCATCGCGCCCCAAACGCCGAGCGGGCTCTTGCCGGTCAGCGTTTTCCCGGTCGGCAGGTCGGCCAAACCGTTCGTGTCGACCGTTTCCGGAACGAAGCGAACCGAACCGTCGAAGAAACCGCAGTTGACGCCGCCCGAGTGGTAGCTCGTCGCGGTGTACATCGCGACTTGCGCTTGCTCTTGGTTGTATTTCCCGCAAGACGGCGAGTTCGGCGGCATAACGGTCGAGAAACCGGTCAACATCGGGAGACCGTCGAGCCAGTTGCCGCAACGCGGGTGTTGGATGACCGCGCTCGCGTAAGTTCCCGGGTCGGCGCCGCGTTGGTTCATGCACAGGCTCGGCTTCGCGACCCAGTTCCCGGCGTCGAAACCGGAGTAGTAAACGACCGCGCCGCGAATTTTATCGTGCGCGTAGTCGCCGGCGCACGCTTCGGAACAAGCGATCGTGTTGCTCGTGCCGTCGGTGATTCCGGAGAAGTTCCAGCGTTTGAACCAGTGGAAAACGGAACGATGTTCGCAGTTCCCCCAGTCGGCGGAGCGACCGATCAAGCGATAACCGCCGTTCCCGTCGCTTTGCACGTCGCTCGACGTGTTGTTCGCGTTGTCGATACGAGCGACGCAGTCGGCCATGCAGTAAACGATGTTCGTCGGACGACCGTCGTGGTTGTGGTTGCCGCCGAGCTTCACCAGTTGACCGCCTTGCGAGTCGGACGGGCAAAGGAGCGTCGTGATTTTCGTCGTGCGGATTTTCCACGATTCGCTGCCGTCGGAGGACGGAAGCCACGGCTGCGTCAGGCCGGTATTGCCGTCGATCGCGCTCTTGAGCGCCGCTTGTTCCATATACGGCAAGAGTTGATAGTTGACGCCGAAACGCCACGACTTAACGCCGGAACCGTAGGAAAATTGCGACGGCAAGTAATCGTTGACGTCGTGGTGGTTTTGCAACGCGAGCAAATATTGCTTCATATTGTTCGTGCATTGCATACGGCGCGCCGCTTCGCGAGCCGCTTGGACGGCCGGAAGGAGCAAGCCGATCAAAATACCGATGATCGCGATGACGACCAGCAGTTCGACCAGGGTGAAACCCCGTTTCACGTTGTTGTTTCGCATGGGAAACCTTTCTTCGACGCAACGTAACATCGCGCCCCGCTGTCATAAAAGGAAAAAATCTAATCGCGCTCGCTCGAAACGTCGAAAACGCGTTTTCCCCGTTTAAACGCCGAAATCGAACCGTCGGTTCCGTCAAACGGCAAAAAATTGCGTCGACGCGTCGCTCGAACGCTTTTGCTCTCCGGTGAAAAGATTGGGAAAAAGGAGCGCGCGACCGTTCGTCGGCGCCGTTGCGAAAAGTTTTTTATCTCGACAAGGTTCGACGGCGTTTCCCAAGTTCCGCCGTCGTTTCGTTAGCCGTCTTTTACGTTCGGCTTCTTTAAGCGATACTTTGCCTTTTATTTATACATCGGAGCGGAACCCCGTCAAGAAGCGGCGACGCGCGAAAACCGGCGTCGCGTCGCAAAAAGTTGCGCTCGGAAACGCAAAACCGCTATTTTCCTCAAACCCAAAGCAAAACGCCCGCGCCCTCGCTTTTCGTTCGAAGCAAGGACGCGGGCGCAAATCTTACGCGACCGTCAAAATCGGTTCGCCGAGGCGATTAAAGCGACGACTTCGTTTCGCCGCCGTTCGGGGTTCCAAGAGCGCCCCAGACGCCGAGCGGGCTTTGACCGGTCAACGTTTTCCCCGTCGGAATATTGGCCAAGCCGTTCGTGTCGACCGTTTCCGGAATGAAGCGAACCGAACCGTCGAAGAAACCGCAGTTGACGCCGCCCGAGTGATAGCTCGTCGCGGTGTACATCGCGACTTGCGCTTGCTCTTGGTTGTACTTGCCGCAAGACGGCGCGTTCGGCGGCATAACGGTCGAGAAACCGGTCAACATCGGGAGACCGTCGAGCCAGTTGCCGCAACGCGGGTGTTGGATGACCGCGCTCGCGTAAGTTCCCGGGTCGTTACCGCGTTGGTTCATGCAGAGACTCGGTTTCGCGACCCAGTTCCCGGCGTCGAAACCGGAGTAGTAAACGACCGCGCCGCGGATTTTGTCGTGCGAGTAGTTCCCCGCGCACGCTTCGGAGCAGGCGATCGTGTTGCTCGTGCCGTCGGTGATCCCGGAGAAGTTCCAGCGTTTATATCAGTGGAAAACGGAGCGATGGTCGCAGTTCCCCCAACCGGCGCCCTTGCCGACCAAGCGGTAACCGCCGTTCCCGTCCCCTTCGACTTTCCCGGACGAGTCGTTCACATTGTCAATACGAGCGACGCAGTCGGCCATGCAGTAAACGATGTTCGTCGGACGACCGTCGTGATTGTGCTTGCCGCCAAGTTTGACGAGTTCGCCCGCTTGTTGGTCGGACGGGCAAAGGAACGTCGTAACCTTCGTCGTGCGGATTTTCCACGCTTCGGCGTTGTCGCCTTGCGCGCTCGGGAGCCAAGGTTGCGTCAGGCCGGTATTGCCGTCGATCGCGTCTTTCAGCGCCGCTTGCTCCATATACGGCAGAAGTTGGTAGTGAACGCCGAAACGCCAAGATTTGACGCCGGAACCGTAAGCGAATTGCGACGGCAGATAGTCGTTAACGTCGTGATGGTTTTGCAACGCGAGCAAATATTGCTTCATATTGTTCGTGCATTGCATACGACGCGCCGCTTCGCGAGCCGCTTGGACGGCCGGAAGGAGCAAACCGATCAAAATCCCGATGATCGCGATAACGACCAACAGCTCGACGAGCGTAAAACCGCCCGCCTTAACGTTATTCTTTTTCATTGCAGCCTCTCAACGACGCGATTTCTCGCGCCTCGATATAAAATAACAAAACGACCGCTCGAACGTCGCCCGACTTCAACGACGCGGAACCTTTCCAACGCTCAACCCGGTTCGAAAATTCCGCGCTCCGTCGACTAAACGACGCCGAAACGTTTTAGCGTTTGGCGAAGCAAGAAACGAGAACAACGTCGCGACGTCCGTCGATTCGCAAATGCGTAACGATTAAAAAATCCAACGAACTCGGCGCCGCCAATGCTCAACCGCGTCGCCTTTCGTTTGCAAGATTCGCCGTAATTATTGTATAACCCGAAACGCCCAAAACGTCAAGAGATCGAAACGCGAAAAACGCCCGATTCGACGCGCCGCCGTTCCAATTTTAACGGCGAACGCCAAATTTCGGAAGCGCAAAGAACGCAAGAAATAGGGAACCGTCGACGCGAAACGTTTCGGCGTTTTAAGCGTTTCGCGTCGACGAACGCCGATTATCCCGCTTTTGCCGCGTCGTTTAGAGCGTGTATTGCGGGATTTTGAGCGTTTCGCCGTCTTTGGTCGCGCTCAGGTGAGCGTAATACCCCGGGACGGTCATATTCAACGCGTCGAGAATCCCGACCGCCGGCTCTTGGTCTTTCAAAATCGCGTCGACGAAGTCGCAGCCGAGGTACCCGTGCGAGCCGCCGTGTCCGCCGGCGTTGACCCCCGGCGGGAGCGCCGGTTTGCGAATCTTGTCGCCGAGCGCCTTCACAATCCGTTGGCCGTCTCCGTTCCCGACGTAAGCCCGGTCGAACGGCGTATAAGTCGCGTCCATTCCGCCGATTTCGCCGCGAACGCGCCCGGCTTCGAGGTACGTTCCGTAAGCGTTGCAGCACGCCATCCGCGAAAGGCCGCCTTCGCTCGTTTTGAAAAAGCCGACTTCGCCCTTAAAGACGTTCCCGGAGCCGTTCGGGGTCGGGTTCGGGTCGTCGAACGGCAGAATCCCCTGCGCGGAAACCTCGGTGAAACTTTGGTGCGTAACGCCGACGTAATACGCCGTCGCGTGCGTCGGGTACCAAAGGGGCGTCCCGTTTTTGCGCCAATCTTTGTACGACGGGTACGACGGCGCGCCCGGTTCCTTCGTGTGAAAATACTCCCCTTCCGAGTAAACGATTCGCCCGAAACCGCCCGCTTTGTAGATTTTTTCCATCGCGTAAAGATCGTCGTGGAAAACGGACGTTTCGAACATCGCGTACTTGAGCCCGCGATTCTTTTTGACGCATTCGAGGAGCTTGTCCGCCCATTCGACGTCGCCGTAGAAAACCGGGACGGCGTGCGCGACGTGTTTCCCGTGTTCGAGGCAAAGGATCGCGTGTTTGGCGTGCGACGGCGCGTCGGTGGCGCAGAAAATCGCTTCGATCGAGTCGTCTTTCACCATCTCTTCCAGCGACGGGTACGTCTTTTCGCACTTGACGCGCTTGGCGAACTCGGCGCAACGGTCCGGGAAGAGGTCGGTAACGGCGACCACCTCGACGTTCGGGTGATTTTGGAATTCAAACTCGGCGCCGAACTTGCAGAAGCCGTATCCGGCGAGCCCGACGCGGAGCTTGCGGTCGGTGTAAGGCTTCCAACCGTCTTTCGCGGCGTCGGTCTTCGTTTGGTCGAAACCGGGAACGGACTTGTCGTCCGCCGACGCCGGGCTGAAGAAATACGGAACGAACGCCGACGCGGCCGCGGCGCCCATAAAGGAACGACGATTCAACGGAGACGACATATTTTCCCTTTCGACGCGAAAAATTTCGCAAAAACGCGATAAAAACAAGACTTGCTTCGACGCTTTCTCCGGCGCCGAAGTCGATTGTAACCGACGCGAAAACGAAAATCAAGCGTTTTTTCCGCCGTCGCTCAAAATTTCGCGATTTTTCCCCGCCGCGTTCGTCGAAACGCCCGTTTTACCGTCGCGACCGCTTTATTCTCCGCCGCTTCGCCATTTTATCGTTAAACCGTTGGGGCGCGATTCTTCCCCGACCGCCGGTTGACCGATGGGCCGCGATTCCGCCCCGCCGCCGATCGACCGTTGGGCCGACGAGCCGTTCTTCCCCGACCGCCGGTTTTCGCCCGCCGACTTCGCGTCGTTTCTTTGCGGAGTATATATTAATTAATACTACAGAAGCTAGGCAAAATATACAAAATAAGCAAGAAACGCCTATTGCGCCGATTCGCCGCGTCGACGAAACCGGGGAAATTGCGCCGAAACGACCGTCCCCCCTTGCGCGACGGCGTTCGAGACGTTAAAATAGAGAAGCGTTTTTGCGCGTCGAAATCGTTTCGCGCCTCCCGCTTTTTGCGTCGGGCCCGACGTTTCGTTCCGTCGAAACGCGCTTGCGACCGCCGCCGCTTCCGTTCGTTTCGGTTCTTTTCGCCCCGAAACTTGCGTTAAAGTCGGCGCGACCGTTAAAGTCGCGTTTTGTTCCCCGTCCCCGTCGTCGCGTTTCGTCGTTTGTCGACGCGGCGTTCGCCCCTTTTGCGTCGGAGAAGCCCTATGGCCAAAGAAAAAACGTCGTCCCCGAACCTGGAAAAGTTGCGGAATATCGGCGTCGTCGCGCACATCGACGCCGGCAAAACGACCGTTACCGAAAAAATGCTCTTCTACTCGCAGTTCGTGCATAAAGTCGGGATGGTCGACGCCGGAACGACCGTTACCGACTTCGACCCGGAAGAGCGCGAACGCGGCATCACGATCCGCGCCGCCTGCGTTACGTTCGACTGGAACAATTATACTTTCAACTTGATCGACACGCCCGGACACGTCGACTTCACCGCCGAAGTCGAACGCTCGCTCCGCGTTTTGGACGGCGCGCTCGTCGTTTTCAGCGCTCGCGAAGGCGTCGAAGCGCAGAGCGAAACCGTTTGGCGGCAAGCGGACAAGTACCACGTCCCGCGCGTCGCGTTCATTAACAAAATGGACCGCGAGGGCGCCGACTTCTACGCCGTCGTCGAAGACATTGAAAAACGCCTCAACGCGAAGCCGATCGTCGTTTCGATTCCGGTCGGCGCGGGCCCGCCCCACCTCCCGGAAGCGTTCCGCGGCACGATCGACTTGATCGAGATGAAGCAGCTGACGTTCGACCCGACCTCGAACGGACGCAACTACGAAACGTCCGAAATCGAACCGGAAATGCTAGAGCAAGCGCAGCTCTACCGCGAAAAGCTCCTCGACGACCTCTCGATGTTCAGCGACGAGATGACCGAGTTGCTCCTTTCCGGCGAAGAGGTTCCGGCCGAAACGATTCGCGCCGTCCTCCGTCAAGCGACCCTTTCCGATATGGGCGTTCCGGTTCTCTGCGGTTCCGCGCTCGACGGGATCGGCGTTCAACCGGCGATGGACGCGGTTTGCCATTACCTCCCGTCGCCGACCGACTTGCCGCCGGTCGAAGGCGTCGATCCGGCGAACGAAGAAAAGAAGCTGGAGCGCAAACCGCTCGACACGGAGCCGTTCGCCGGGCTGATTTTCAAAATCGAGTCGAACCCGCACGGCGATATGTTCTTCATTCGCGTTTACTCCGGAACGCTCAACGCCAACTCGCGCGTTCTGAACCCGCGAGCGAAGCAAAAGGAAAATATGCCGCAAATTTGGCGCATTCAAGCCGACCACCGCGAGCAAGTCGACTCCGTTTCGGCGGGCGACATCTGCGGCGTCATCGGCTTGCGTTTTAGCGTTACCGGCGACACGTTGTGCGACGTCAAGAGCCCGATTTTGCTCGAATCGATCGTCTTCCCGCAAACGGTCGTTTCGATGGCGATCGAGCCGGAATCCGCCGACGAACACAAGAAACTGAAAGCGGTTCTCGAGTCGATGCGCCGTCAAGACCCGACGTTCCAAGCGTCGGTCAACGAGGAAACCGGTCAAACGCTCGTCAGCGGAATGGGCGAGCTTCACCTCGAAGTCATTAAACACCGGCTTTTGCGCGAACACAAACTCCGCGTTCGCGTCCGCGACCCCCGCGTCAGCTACCGCGAAACGTTGCAAAAGTCGGCGGAGGTTTCCGGCGGCGGTCAACGCGTTTTGGGCGGCGTCCGCCATTACGCCGAGTTGACGCTCCGCGTCGAACCGACGAGCGACCTCGACGTTAAGGTCGCGGTGAAATCGGACGACGAAGCGTTCAAGCCGGAATGGCGCGCGATCGTCGCCGAGTCGCTCCGCGAAGAATCGCAAGGGGGCGGTCTTCTCGGGTTCCCCCTTAGCGGCGTTAAATTGGAGATTTTGGGCGGACAATTCAGCGAAACGGACACCGACGAAATCGCGCTCCGTTACGCGGTCGGCGACGCTTATCGCAAGGCGCTCGACGCGGCGAAAATTACGCTGCTCGAACCGATTATGCGTCAAGAAATTCAAACGCCGGACGAATACGTCGGGGACGTGGTCGGCGACATTAACCAACGACGCGGCGTCGTCGTTCAAACGGACAATCGCGGCAAGTTCACCGTCGTCGAAGCGGAGACGCCTCTTTCGAGCCTCTTCGGTTACTCCGCCGCGCTCCTCGGTTTGACGAAGGGCCGCGCAGGCTGCACGATGGAGTTGGCGAAGTACGGCCCGGCGCCGAACGAAATCCTCCGCAGCTTCACGCTCGAATAATTTCGGCGACAATTTTCGAATCGGCGGCGTTTCTATTCGAAGCGCCGTCGAAACGACAAAACGCGGCGAGTTTAACGTTTTTAACGCCGACGCGCTCGCCCGGCTTATCCGGCGACAACGCAAAACCCGGCGCGACGTTTTCTTCAACGTCGCGCCGGGTTCTTTTTTTTCGCGTTATTCAACCGCTTTCGCCAATTTCGCTATTCGCTCACAATCGCCGAAAGCGCCGACTTTTCCCCGTTTCACTCTTCGACGAGGCGCGGGACTTGCAGACCGTCGACGCCCGGCGCCGCGTCCCAATCGATTTTCACTCGCGACAGGTACCAGTCTTTCCCTTTCGACGCGTTCCCTTGGAAGAAGAGCCAAGTTTGACCGTCGTCGTCGACGAAAACGCCCGGGTGCCCCGATTCCGACGCGTTCCACTGCCCCTTCGGTCCGTTCGTTATAAACGGAACGTCCCAAACGCGCGTCCAAGCGAGCCCGTCGTCGCTGACCGCCAGCCCGATATGTTGCGGATCGTTGTTGTACCCGCCCGCGTAAAACATGTACAGTTTTCCGCCGCGTTCGAGCGTCGTCGCCGCCTCGATGCACTTCGTTTCCCAAGGGAGTTCCGGTTGCAGAATCGAGTCGTCGCAGGCTTGTTTCCAAGCGTTCGGCCCGAGATCGGAGTCGGCGTCGGCGGTCGCGACGACGAGTTTTTGGATTTTGCCCGCCGGGTCGCGCGTCGCGGCGTACAGGAGGAAGCGGCCTTTAAAGAAGATTACTTCGGCGTCGATCGCGCGACCGTTCGTCCACTCGGGCCCGTTCGGGCGGAAAATCGGGTTCTCCGGATGCGGCGTAAACTTCACGCCGTCGTCCGACGTCGCCATACAGATCGCGTCTTTCGCCCCGGTTCCATACGACTGATAAAACAAGTAAACTTTGCCGTTAATAACGCGAGCGCAAGGCGCGCAAAACCCCTTCTTCGTACATTCCTGCGTCGGGAGCAGGTTGTCGACAAACGTCCAATCGACAAGGTTGTCGCTCGTCGCGATTCCGGTCGTCCAGCCGTATTTCCCGCCGTCCTTTTCTTGCGGCGGAATCGAGAAGTACATATAATACTTGCCCTTAAAGCGCACGACGGACGGGTCTTTCGCGAAATTTTTCGGCGCCCACTTCATCTTCGGATTCTTCAACGCCGGAGCGTCCGCCGGAGTAATCGACGCGACGCCCTCCGGAGCGTCGAGGATTTTCGGAACGTCGGCGAAAACGGCGCCGACGCTAAAAAGAGCCGCCGCGCAAGCGACGACGCCCCGACGAACGACGCGTCGCGACGACGCAAACGAAGCAAATTGAGCAAAATACGCAAACGACATAAAGCCCCCAATCCAACATAACGTTAATCAAACGACCAAAGCCCGTCTTAGAAAAACGGCTCGACGCGCTTTTTCGCCCGCCGACGTTCCCATTATACCCGGTTTGCGTCCGCGAAACAAGTCGCGGCGACGACGAAACGACGTTTTTTAAGTTTTCCCCGCTTCCGCATTTCCCTTATTTCCCCCAATCCCCCGGAACCCCCCGAAACCCCGCGAAACAAGTCGCGCCGACGCCGAAACGACGTTTTTTAAGTTTCGCTCTTCGCCGCCTTTCCCAATTTCCCCGTCCGCTCAATTTTCTCAATCTCCGCGAAACAAGTCGCTCCGACGCCGAAACGACGTTTTATAAAACCCGCTCTCTTACGCATTTTCTTCAACCGTCTCAATTCCCCCAAAACTCCGCCGCCCGCTCGCCGCGAACAATGAAAAATTTTCCAAAAAACGTCGAGAGCGCGTTTCGAGCCGTTGACGCCGACGGCAAACGACGTATAATAAGAAAAAGAAGCGGAGACGTTCGTTTGATCGACTCTCGCCTTTAAGCCTAAAATTGGCGCCGCGCGTCGATTTTGCAGGCGGCCGAGTGGCGGAATGGCAGACGCTGGGGATTTAAAATCCCTTGCCCTTGACGGGCGTGCGGGTTCGAGTCCCGCCTTGGCTATTTTAACCTCTAGAGCCTCGAGCGTTTTTCGTTCGGGGCTTTTTTTTCGCCGTTTTCGCCGTTTTCGCCGTTTTCGCCGCTTTCGCCGTTTTCGCCGCTTTCGCCGCTTTCGCCGCTTTCGCCGCTTTCGCTGTTTTCGACGTTTTCGCCGCTTTCGCTGCTTTCGCCGTTTTCGCCGTTTTCGCCGTTTTCGCCGTTTTCGCCGTTTTCGACGTTTTCGCCGCTTTCGCCGTTTTCGCCGTTTTCGCCGTTTTCGCCGTTTTCGCCGTTTTCGCCGTTTTCGCCGTTTTCGCCGTTTTCGTCGTTTTCGCCGTTTTCGTCGTTTTCGCCGTTTTCGCCGTTTTCGTCGTTTTCGTCGTTTTCGTCGTTTTCGCCGTTTTCGCGTTGGACGGAAGCGATCGTTCCTCTTAAAGCTCTCTCAACTTACCCGTTTTTCTCTCGTTTTTTCGATTTGACCGCCCCGCCGGGCGTTAAATTCATTGCAACCATTGCAACCGCTCCAAATTTCAAAAAAAAAAAATAAATTGAATTTTTCCGGAATTTTCTTGCTTTTCCTCTCCGACGAGTTTAAAATGAACTCAAAGAGCGCGACGCAACGCCGCGTTCTTCGTCGTTTTTTCTTACTTTTCCGACGTTCGCCGCGACGACCTTTTCGCCGCCGACGTCGCCTTGTTCCCGTTTACAAGGAGCTTACGATGCAATACTTTACGTTTGTTTCTCGTTCCCGTTTCACGCTCGTCGCGCTTTTGGCCGCTTTCGTTTGCCTTTCGACCGTCGGTTGCGGAGCCGCGCTCCGTCGCGCCGAATGCGCCGGCGTTTTCGTCCAATGCAAAGATTTCGTCGCCGTCGCCGCTCAAAAGTCGGAACAGTTGGGCCCCGCCGCGGCGTCTCCGGACGGTCTCGCCAAGGGCGCGGCGATTTACGCCGAACTTCGCGACTGCGTCCGTTCGATCGACGCGAGCAAATGTCCGCCGGAATTTAAAAAAGCGTTCGACGACTTCGCCGCTTATACCGCTCGTTTGGGCGACGCCGGCGAGGAAATCGTCGACGCGTATCAAAAAGCGACGGCGGGCGACGCGGAGGCCGCGGAAACCGCCAAAACGAAAGCGCAAGAATTTTTAAGCCTCGGTCAAGAGCTCGACGCGCGGCTGAAAACGTTGCAAGAAGCCGCGAAGAAAGGCAAATAATCCCGTTCGCTTTCAATTTTCGTCGCGGCGACGCCCGCCTTTCTCGCGTTCGACGTTCGCCGCTCCGTTCTCATTTCTTTCCTTTTAAGGAGTTTACAATGCAAAACTTCGCGTTTGTTTCTCGTTCCCGTTTCGCGCTCGTCGCGCTTTTGACCGCGTTCGTTTGCGTTTCGACCGTCGGTTGCGGCGCCGTCGTCGAACGCGCCAAAGATCGCGCCGCCGTCGAAAAAGTCCAAAGTCAATGGGTCGTTTACGTCGACCGCTTCGCCGACAAGGCGGAAGCGATGCAAGCCGCCAGCCCGAGCGATCCTTTGCAAATTTTCCGCGATACCGAAAAAATTTACGTCGAATGCCGCGATAGCGCGCGTCTGCTCGACGTAAGCGCCTGCCCGGTAGACTACCAAACCGCGTTCCACGAGACGCTCGCTTCCCTCGACGCGATTTGCGACTACCTCGGGAAGATTACGTCGGGCGAAATCGCGCTTGAACCGTCGGTCGAACCGGAATTTCGCCGTTTGTCGAACGTTTTTATGAGCTTTATAGCTCGGCAAGACGAGGTTGCGGCGCGATATTGCGGTCAATAACCCCCGCTTGTTCGCGTTTTTCGTTCGATTTTAGCGTCGAGCGCGCCCCGTTCGCCGCTCGACGCCGCTTTATCGTTCATTTTTCTTCGTTTTCATAAGGAACCGCGTTTATGTTCTACTTAACGTTATTCGCCCAATCCGACCCTAGCGGCAAAATCGCGCTTATCGCGGGCGTTATCGGCGGCGTCTGCGCGATCGTCGCGGGTTTTGGCGTCGCGAAACTTATCCTCAAAAACCGCGCGCTCGGCAAGACGCACAACGTTCTCGGTCGTTTAACCGCGACGCTTTTCAAGCAAATCGAGTCCTTCGAAGCGACGATTCCCCCGAACGCGCCCGCCTCGAAAGTTTACGCCGGTTACGCGTCGATTTTCGCCAAATACCTCGAAGCGCTTCGTTCGGTCGACGCGAGCGCCTGCCCGCCCGACTACCGCTCCGGCGTTAAGGCTTGCGTCGACAATGTTTCCCAAACGCTCGCCTTCCTTCAAAAAGAATCGATCGCACCGACGCAAACGTCGGCGATCTTCGCGACGGCGACGAATCCGCGCGACGTCGTTCAAAATCGCCTCGCGGAGTTGGGAACTTACGCGACCAAATTGGACAAAATCGCCTATCGTTATATCAACCTGAAATAACGCCGTTCCCGCTTTTTTGCGCCGCTCGACGTTCCCGCGTCGAGCGTTTTTTCTTTCGTTTTTCGTTTTTTCCGGTTTTAACGGTCGTTTCTCCGCTCCTTTGCGAAAATTTCCGGCTAAATTTCAAAATTTTTGCCAATTTCACCCGCGCTCGGCCTCTATACCAATAAAGGAAGTAAAAATTATCGTTTTTCTCGCGCGCCGTCCCAACGGCGACGCCGAAAACCTATTTCAGCGACAACGCCTAAATTAACGCGCAAAGGAGTTAGCAATGCCTATCGACCGTCTTTCCATCGCCGGCCCGGACGAAGCGGTTCGTCCGCAAGAACTCGCGGAGTTGAGCGACCGTTATCCGTTCGTCGAATGGTCGATTTTATACGGTCATCCGATCGAGCCGCTCCGCCGTTTCCCGACGGTCGCTTGGATTCGCGAACTGACCGAAATTTCCGCCGAGCGCGCCCGAACGACCGGTTCGCCGTTGCGCCTTTCGCTCCACCTTTGCGGCGCCGCCGTCGCGTCGTTGATCCGCGACGAACGGGACGGTTTGACGGAAATCCTTCCGTTAATCCCGAGTTTTCAACGAATTCAGCTGAACGTCAACTACCGCAAGGTCGAGGCGGCCTTGCCGACGCTTCCTCGCGTTCTCCGCAAGTTGCGACCGGCGCCGCAGTTTATCGTTCAGCTGAACGGCAAAGCGATCAACGAGGAAGTCGGCGAAACGCTCCGCGCGAACGGACTCGACGTCGCGCTCCTTTACGACGCGTCCGGCGGTCAAGGGATAACGCCCGAACGTTGGCAGGCGCCCCAAGGCGACTACTGCGGTTACGCGGGCGGGCTGAGCTTAGCCAACATTGAAGCGCAAATTCCGCTTATCCGGGAAGCCGCCGGTTCGGCCCGAGTTTACCTCGACTTGGAAGCCGGGGCCCGCGACGCGCAAGACCGTTTCGATATGGACGCGGTAAAACTCCTTTTGGAAATCGTCGCGCCGCATATCGACGCGTAATCCGCCGAACGCGAACGCCGTCGACGCGTCAAAGCCGCCAAGCTCGAACGCCGTCGACGGCAAAACGAAACGGTCGCCCAACGTTTCCCTTAGGAACGTCGGGCGACCGTTCGACGCTTACCGTTTCGCAAAACCGTCGCCGCCGGTTCCGCGCTTAATCGTTACCCCTTATCGGCAAACGGAATACGACGTCAAAACCGGAGTTCCCAGGGGTTGTTAGAAGTTAATATCCGACGCCGATTCCCAACGCGTCAAAAAGCATATCGTAATATTCGGGGCCGTAAATCTGAATCGGAACAGGAGTAAATCCGGAGCCGTAACCGGGAATCGGCGTAGGAGTCCCCCCGGGGACGTAACCGGGAACCGGCGTCGGCGTATAACCGCCGGAATACGGCGTAGGAGTACTCCACGGATACGGACTCTCATACGCTTGCTGCATTGAACGAAAATAGTCGTCCGTCGAAGATTGAGACGCGCCAGGTAAGTTTTCTCGTTCCGCAAGTTCTTTGGCTCGCTCCCAATCCGATACGTTTTCTTCTTCCTCTTCTTTCTTACGCTTCTCTTGTTCTTTCATTGCCGTCATAATCCGTTCCGACCATTTGGCGTACTCTTGCAACGACGTTTCCGCCAAAATAAATCGAAAACCGATATCCGACTCGGTCGCGGCGGGCCAAAACAAATCCCGCTTGCCGGAACGAGCGTCGTCGGCGCCAGATTCAAAACTTCCGCCGCGTCTGACGCGTCTGCGCCCCTCCGACGGTCCGGCCGGATTGACAACCGCGCCGTTTACAAAGTAAGCGTTCTCGCTATACCAATCCCAACACCATTCCCAGACGTTGCCGTGCATATCGTAAATCCCCCAAGCGTTCGGTTTCTTTTGCGCGACGGGACTCGTTTGACTCTGCTTGAACCAACCGACGGAAACGCCGTTGTTTCCATTGTCGTTAAACGGCCCCGTCGTTCCGGCCCGACAAGCGTATTCCCACTCCGCTTCGGTCGGGAGCCGGATAATAAACGCCGGAAGTTGCAAGTTGGGGCTCATAAGCGGAAAAGTAATAAAAGGCAAGCCGTTCATACCAATCAACGCGGCTTGACAATCGAACCAACTTACCTTTTCCGCCGGATTGGAATCGCCGCTAAACGCGCTCGGGTTCGCGCCGCCGCTCAAAGCCGCCCACATTTCCTGCGTAACTTCGGTTTCCAGTATCCAAAAACCTTTCGTCAAACGCACCTTATGTTGTTTTTCCGATTTGTCGCCGCCTTTGTTGGGCGCGTACACCACTTTGCCGTCGACGTGGGCGACCCTATCGATTATGTTGTGGTTGGGCGCGCACCCCGTCGTGAAGGTTCCCGGGGGACACCAACGGAACGGAAACTCGACGCCGTTAATTTTAAGAACGCGTCGCTCGCCCGCTTTTTTTCCGGCCCGCCAAACATTTGCGCCGTCTGGAAAGCACGCTAGGTATCCCTCCGTTATCGCTCTAATATTGGCCAAGACAATATTGTCCTGCGGCGTTTGCGCTCCTTTAGCGAGCTCTTCAAACACGCGGTTAGCCAGTTCGCCGTCGCCTTCCGACAACGCTTTCCGCAATTTTGCGTAAAGCGTTTTAAAATCGACCGGTTCGTCGGCGTTTGCCGTCTGCGCGAAAATCGGCGTCGCGTTTTGCTCCGCTCCGCCGAACCCTAACGGAATCAGTCCTAACGCGACCAATCCGAACGCCGACGCCAACGCGCCGCGCAAACGTCGTTGATTTCTTCTCTTCATTTTTTTCCCCTTGACCTTTTCCAATTTTCAAACGCGCCGCCTCGACGCGTTTTTCGTTAACCGTCGTTATATTCAAAAAAAAAAATAAAATCCCCAACGCCTCAAAAAGCGTTAATTTCTCGTCAAACCAAGTAGACGTTTATCGATTTTTCTAATTATTCGCCGTTCCCAAGTTCATTCGAGAGAAACTCCGCCTAAAATCGCGACAAATAACGCGCGTAAAACGCAATCGACGCGCAAGAAATCGCCGAAAGTGCGTCGGCGGCTAAGGAAATTTCCGCCGATAAAACAAACGACTTTTCCAGTTTTGCAACCAAAACGAAAAATTCAAACAAAAACGCAAATAACGCGCCGGAACGACGGTAAAAATAAAGCGTAAAAACAAACGCCCGCGATTTTTCGTCGACGCGCCGACGTTAATCGACCAAGCGGAGATTTTTATCGACGCGCAAACCTCGGCGAACGGCGGTAAACAAACGCTAAAAATTCGTCAAGATTTGCGATTCTAGGGGCGAACGACGTTGAAATTTCGAAAAAGCTCGCCGATTCGGCGAAAGGAGCGAACGTTAAAATTTAGGAAAGCGCGGCGAAACAGTCAAAGCCTAGAAACGATTCGACAACGGCAAAAAGAACGCGGCGCTTTTTGACTTGTTTGTCCGTAAGAAAAAGAATAACGCGCAATAAAACAAAAGAGCGTCGTTATCAAAACAAGAAACGACGGTCGATCGCCTCTAATCCGACGTTTTCAGCGTCAACCCTAACCGGCGCAACCGTTAAAAGCCGCATATCCGCGCCAAATCCGGCGATTCTTAAACAATTTCGGCGACAAGACAAGCGCGTTTCCCGCAAAAAACGCGCTCTTTTTTCGGGAAACCGACGACGTTAAAAATCAACCAAGACGGAGCGTCGCGCGTTATCGGAACGCCGTCCCAACGCCGACGCGCTCGCCTTTCGTCTTTATCGCGAATTTTTAACGTTTCTCCGTCCGCGTCGTCCTTTCTATTCGCGCTTTCCTTTCATCGCTTGGTCGCCTTGCGTCCTAAAATAACGCGCAGCCCGTAGTAAGGTTGACCGGAACACAGCGTCCCCTCCCGGAAGTCCTCGTCGTAGTCTTCCGGACGCGAATCCCAAAAGCCGCCGCGAATAATCCAACAACGCCGACCGCCGTCGTCGACAAACTCGTTGCTCGTCCATTCCGCGACGTTGCCGAACATATCGCGCAGGCCCCAAGGATTCGGTTCGAACAAGCCGACCTCGACCGGTCGCGGCAGATGGAACCTTCTCAGCTTCTTGGTTGCCGCGCTCTCTCGACAATGCGCTTTGTCGACGTCCCATTCGTCGCCCCAATAATATCGCGTCGTCGTTCCGGCGCGACAGGCGCGTTCCCATTCCGCTTCGGTCGGGAGTCGAAACTCGAACCCTTCCGGCGCGGCGCCGGTCGCGTTTAGTTTTTCCAAAAATCCTTCGAGCCTCCATAACGTAACGCAATCCGCCGGAAATTTGTCCGCGTCGACTTTCTTTCCGCGCTCCACGCAACGTCGAACGGCGGGATCGTTCGCGTATTTTTCCGGAATTTCGACGCCCCACGGAGCCGGCGGCCCCGGCATATCGGACTCGGGCCCCCATTGGCTTTGGTCTATTCCGACGATCGCCTTCCACATCGCGCAGGTAACTTCCGTTTCTAGCGTCCAATAATCCTCGACGTCGAAAACTTTTTTCTCTTCTTTCGGCCCGACCGCGACCGAGCCGCCCGGACAAAACCGAAACGCGAACTCGACGCCGTTAATCTCGAGCGTTTTCCGCGTTCCCGGTTCGTGTTCCGCGCTCCAATCGTCCGCCGAAACCGCCGTCGCCGCGACGCTCGGAGCGGAAGCGTTCGCCGTCGTTTCCTGCGCCCAACCGAGATTAACCGTTCCGCCGAGGAGAGCCGCGAACGCGACGCCAACGCCGACTCTCAAGATTTTTTGCGCCTTTATCGTTCTTTTAACCTTCATTCGTCCTTCCTCCCGTTTGCGTTGTCCCGCGCCCCCGAGCGGCGTTTCCAACGTCGCTCTCGCCTATTACAACGTTTAATATAACGTCGCGGCGACGGCGAGTCAAGCGTTTTCCGAAAAAAATTCGACATTATGTCGCCGTTTTTTCTTCCCGTTTAAACTTTGCGTCGCGGCGAAGGCGAAAAAACGTTTTAGAGGTAGAAGCGATTCGTCCCTTGCGCAAAGACGGCGGCGCGGTCGGGCGACCGATTTTTAACGTCGATTTCGCCGTTTTCCGCCTTGCCGCTTCCGTCCCAAGAGTCGGCAAGCCGACCGCCGCCAACGCGAAAACGGTCGTCCGACGGTTCCTCGCAAGAAACGTCAAACGACGCGAGTTATCGCGTCGTTTTTTTTGTCGCCGCGGCGTTTAGGAACGCGTTTTGTCAAGATAGGCCAATTTAAGAACCGTTTTTTGCGCCGTTCCGACGCCGGATCGCCGTTTTCCGCGCGTTTAGGAACGCGTCCAACTCCGGCGCGGGCGTCGGAATCGTCGGAGGCGCTCGCGACGTCGCGGACTTTTTCCCGTCGCTCGACGCGTTCGCGCAAGCCGGACGTCCGTTCGTTTTACGTCGATTACGCGCCGTTGAAAACGCCCGCTTTACCGAGCCCGCGTCGCGAGCAAGCGTCGATTTTTCCGTCGATTACGCTCCGTCGAAAACGCTCCGTCGAAAACGCTCAAACTTCCCGGCACGTTCCTTTCGCCGTCCGACTTTATACGGCTATCGAACTTTTTTCGCGTTGCGTTCGACGATCGCCCGCAACGTTTCGCAAGTGTTTTGGTAAGAAATTTCTTCGGGCTCCAATCGGTTTTCGCGGAGCGTTTTTTCGCTAATTTGCAAACGGCCCGAATTGGGGTTGAAGTTCGCCGACCAGTTGCGTTTGGTCTTGACGATGATTTTCGCGGAGATTGATTTCGTCGAGAAAATAAGCCGACGCGTTCGTAACAAAGATTTTCCGCTGTCGGTCGCGCGTCGAAAGCGCGAAGTCGTAAAAGATTTTCAAAACGAGAAAGCATTTCGGCGTTTCCGGCGACTTAACGACGAAATCCTCGTACAACCGATGAATCGCGGCGACCGCGTTGTTAGCGCTCCCCGTTTTATTCATCTTCAAATTGATCATCGCAAAACGCGACGGTTCGAGCCAAGAAAAGCAGTCGTAACTTGCGTTGGTCGTCGAATGAACGCTAACGTCGCGGCAAATTTTGTAATCGGGCGCAACGTGGTTTTGCGTAAAAGTTTCCAGTTTCGAAACGAGAAACTCCTCCATAATATAACCGATCGCCGTCGACGATTGAAGGCAATTATTCGGATGTTCCAACAAATTGTAATCTTCAAGCCGAAGAAGCAACTCGCGACCGTAACATTTAAAAATCGTCTCGACGTAAGAAAGAATCTTCGTTTTGAAATCCGTTAAGCGCGCGTCATATTCCGTCGTCGTCTTTTACTTTCGTTTTTTACCTAAGTCGCCTAGCGAAACGCGAATCTCCAACCCGATCGCCTTGCCGAGAAGCGGCGGAACCGCGACGCCTATTTGCACAAGCTGCTTATTTTTCGGCCCCTCGAAGATAAAATCGTCGTCGAACGACTGCAAACGCGCCATTTCTCGCGCCGTCAAGACTCGCGGTAATTTCGGGTGGACGTTGACGCCGCCGTGATTTTCCTTAATCGTGCAAGACGCTTCGTCCCAGGGGCATTTTTACCAAGCGTCCGAATACCCTTTGTAAAGGCTTTCCCCTTCTTTAAGCGCCGCCATTCGCTCGACCATATCGGGGCGATGCTTCGTCGGCAAATGGTTGAACGCGGCGTCGGGTTCGCGCTCCATTAAGTCCGCGATCGCTTCGCCGGTCGTTACGTAGTTTTCCGGCGTAAGAAGCGGTTTCGGCCAATAATTTTTTGCGCCGATTCGATTGCCGATGAAAATAATCCGCTCGCGCTTTTGCGGAACGCGGTAATCGGCGGCGCATAAAACGGTCGCGTTCGCTTCGTAACCGATTTCCTTCAAATCGTCGAGAATTTTCGCTTCGACGCGTCCGCCAACATACTGCGCAAGCTCTTGACGTTTTCGCAAAGAACGAACTCCGGCTGCAAATTTTTGACGATTTCGATCAATTCGAGATAGAGCGAATTGCGCGGGTCGTCGACAATGCGATTCCCCGACAAGCTAAAGCCCTGACAAGGAAAACCGCCCGCGACGAGCGTTAATTTCCGACCGTTCAAGCGGTTGCGAACCGTTTCGTAAAAACGCTCTTTTACTTCCGGCAATTTAATATCGCCGTCGACAAACGGATGGTCGAAGTTGCGCGCGTAAGTCAAACCGGCTTCGCGAAACCAATCGAGACCGCAAATCCCTTCGAAACCGGCGAGTTCTAGACCTTTCGTCAAACCTCCGGCGCCGCAAAACAAATCGACGAACGTTCCTTTCGAAACGGTCGGCTTTTTCCAAAACCGCGCGATTTCCGTCCATTCGACCGCCGGACGCGTTGACTTCGTCGCCGCTTTTTTTTCCGTTTTCGACGCTTCCGCGTAAATCGGATTTCCGAACAAATCGGTTCCGCAAACTTGCAACGTCGAAAGCGTCGCGTTTTTGAACGCCTCAAAATCCTCGTCGGAGATTTTATAGACGTTTTTCATCTTAACGGCGCGCAATTCGCCGGAAGCGACGCAACGTCGAACCGCTTTAACGGAAAGATGTAAATCCCGGGCGACTTTTTCAATCGAACGATAATTCCTCCGCTTTTATTTAACCGATTTTATTTTATCGCAAGAGGTAATATCAAATTAAACCGACGACGCGGCGTTGCAAACTCCAAACGACGTCGGAATATCGCGCTTAAATGTTCCGAATTTTCACCGCGCTAAGCGGTTTGTTCAAACGTCGCGACGACGCCGTTTTGTTTCCCAAGGCGGCGTCGTTTTTTCTCCGCGCAAGTTCCCGTAAAAACGGTCGGGATTCTCCGCGTTAACCGGTTTGTTCGAACGTCGCGGCGGCGCGGAGAGCCGTAAAGCCCGTCGGGGTTCCGCCGCGCTAACCGTTTTGTTCGAACGTCGCGGCGGCGCGGAGAGCCGTAAAGCCCCGCCGCGCAAGGCTTCAAAAGTCGCGCAAGATGCTTCGCGAATCCGCAACCAATCAAAAGCGCCGCCCAAACGTCCCCCGTAAAGGCGGTCGGAGGGACGCCGTATAAGTCCCCAAAGGCGGACGGGGTTCTTCGCGCTAACCGCTTTGTTCGAACCTTGCGCGTTGCCGGTTTGTCCCCAATAGCGGCGATTTTTCTTTGCGCAAACGTCTGTAAAGGCGAAACGGGGACTCCGCCGCGAAGGCTTCAAACGTCGGTTCAAAACGCTTCGCGAACTCTTTTATTGGGGGTATCTCGCCGACGATTCGGTAAAGACGGCGAATTTTTCCTGAAACACGTCGAAAAATATCTCGCGTCGCGACCGAACGGCAAGGCTCCGAAAGCGATCGAAGAGGGGTACGCCGCTTGGCGTTTGTCGAAATTTGGCGACGATTGGGCGAC
>JAGBDD010000183.1 GCA_017937685.1 Thermoguttaceae bacterium
CGTTCGCAGTCCCACATGCCGTCGCCGCGGGAAAGAGCGACGTTCGAACGCCAAACGTGCGATTTGTCCGGCGACGGTTGCGACGAATTGCCGTCCGACGGGCAAAGGAACGCCGAAATTTGCGCGTCGATAGCGCTTCCGTCTTGGTCGGTCCAAGGTTGCGGCGTTCCTCCGGACGTCCCGGTCGCGATAATCGCGTCGTAAACCGCGCCTTGTTCGACGTAAGGCAACAGCGCGAAGTTAATCGAGTAACCGGTGTTCGAACCGTTGTTGGTAATCCCTTCGCTCATCCGCCCGTAAGTTCCCGCCGTGCAGCGCGACGCCGGGAGTTTGTTGTTCGCGTCGTGATAGTTTTGCACCGCCAACGCGAATTGTTTCAGCTGGTTCGTGCATTGCATACGACGCGCCGCTTCGCGAGCCGCCTGAACCGCCGGCAACAGCAAACCGATCAAAATACCGATGATCGCGATAACGACCAAAAGTTCGACGAGCGTAAAGCCGCCCGACTTTCTAACGTTGCGTTTCATCAATCCGTTCCTTAATTCAAACAAAGATTAATAAAAAACCGGCGTCGCCGTTCGTCGTCGCAAGGACGCAAACCGCGACGCGCGTTACCTCATTTATTCAAGTCGTTTCGACTTACGTCGCGTCGGTTCCGCCGTCGAGCGGTTCGAAGCCGAAACGCTCGACGTTAGCAATTCGCGTTATTGGACGTCGGTTTCGCCGCCCGCCGGGGTGCCAAGAGCGCCCCAAACGCCGAAGAGGCTCTTCGCGCGACCGTGATTTTGTTTTTCGGTCAGGTAGGAACCGCAGTCGATCGTTTCGCTAACGAAGCGGACGGAGCCGTCGAGCATCGCCGCGTTGACGCCGCCCGAGTGGTTCGACGACGCGGTGAAAATACCCCAGTTGTTGTCGCTCGTGCCGTTGGCGCAGCTCGGCGCGTTCGGCGGGAAAACGGTGTTGAAACCGGTAACGGAAATACGACCGTCGGCCCAACGGTGTCCGCGCCAAGCGGAGGCGGCGACGTAACGGTCGGGGTCGTAAGACGTATTGTCGTCCGGGTCGCGAGAGTTGAAGCAGTTGGCGCGGGAGGTCAGGTTGCTGTCCGTGCTGTTGATCGCGGTCGGGCTCCCGGTGCCGATAACGCCGCCCTTGACGCGCATCGAGGCGCCGGTTTCGCCGGTAACGGTTTCGCTGCAGAAGAGCGTGTTGCTCGTACCGTCGGTCGCGGCGGCCATCGATTTCCACATAAACGGGTTGAAGAGAGAACGCGGACGCGTATCGTTGGCGGTCGACCAACTTTCGAGGCGTTCGCAGTCCCACATGCCGTCGCCGCGCGAGAGCGCGATGTTGGCGCGCCAAACGTGCGATTTATCCGGGGACGGTTGCGCCGAGTTGCCGTCCGACGGGCAAAGGAACGCGTCGATTTTGACGTCGATAACGCTTCCGTCTTGATCGGTCCACGGGGTCGGCGTGCCGCCGGACGTCCCGGTCGCGACGATCGCGTCGTAAGCCGCGCTTTGTTCGATATACGGCATAAGCGCGTAATGAATCCCGTAACCGCAGTTGCCGCCGGAGTTGTTGACGCCTTCGCTCATACGCCCGTAAGTCCCCGCCGTGCAGCGCGAGCCCGGGAGTTTGTTGTTCGCGTCGTGGTAGTTTTGAACCGCCAACGCGAATTGTTTCAGTTGGTTCGTGCATTGCATACGGCGCGCCGCTTCGCGAGCCGCTTGGACGGCCGGCAACAGCAAACCGATCAAAATACCGATGATCGCGATAACGACCAAAAGTTCGACGAGGGTGAAACCGCGAAGTTTCCCCGACATAGAGCGCGACATTGAAAAGCTCCTTAACGATAAAATAATAAAAAACGCCGCGTTTCCGCGACCGACGGCTCGCTTCGGCGAAGGAGCGCCGAACGACCGCTTTTACCCGGTTTTAATTTTACCGCGAAACGACTAATAACGCAAGAGGCTAAGCGCGCCGAACGTCGCGTTTTTTCCCGTTGTCGTTCCAAAATTCGTTTCGTCGCCCGCGCGACCGTCAAAATCGACGGAAAGCGCAAAATCGACGGCGCGTCGTTTTCGTTTGCGGTTTGTTTTTAAACCCCGACGCGCCGCCAAAGTTTCGCGTCGCGTCGAATTGCTCGACCGCAAGCGCAAGAAGCGACGCGCCGTCGCGACCGAAACCGGCCCCGACGGCGAGCGGCGAAAGTTTGCCGTTTCAAACTTCAACGGTTCGACGGCGCGCTTTTCCCTTTTCTTATTTCACTTCGACTTCGACCTCTTCCCGCGTCGAGGCGCCGAGGTCGAACGTTTCGGCGTTCTTGCCGTCTTTAACGCTCATCGTCAACGGAGTCGTTTCGACGGCGGTAAACTCCGGCGCGACGAGCGAATAGCGTTTGAATTGGGCGACGCCGCCGCTTTCCTCGACGGCGTAACTCCATTTTTCGAGCGCGACCGGGTCGTCTTTCGGCGGCGGGCCGAACTCGCCGTAATCGACTTCGTCCTTCGCAGAAATAACGACTTTGTACTCGCCCGGGACGGCGCCCTTATATTGCCCGTCGACCTTCATTTCGGCGACGCCGCTTCCGTCCGTTTGCCCGAGCGCCGTCCATTGGTTCGAGTCGTCCGCCGGAATCAGCGAGACGTTCGCGTCGGCGAGGCCTATGCCGTCGAGCGTTAGGGTAATCGTCGTCGGTTGGGGTTTCGGCATTCCGTCCGGAAGTTTTTTCCCGCCGCATCCGAGCGCCGCGACGAGCGCGAAGGCCGCCGAAAACGCGACGGCGTATTTCCAGTTGAGCTTCATTTCCGTTTCTCCTTTCTCTCGTCGTCGCGTTAAAACGTCGTCGTTTCGCCCCCCGCCGGGGTTCCGAGAGCGCCCCAAACGCCGAACAGGCTCTTCGCTTGTTTCAAGTTTTGAAGTTGCGTCAGATACCCGCCGCAGTCGATCGTTTCGCTAACGAAGCGGACGGAACCGTCGAGCATCGCCGCGTTGACGCCGCCCGAGTGATGCGACGACGGCGGCATAATCCCCCAGCTGTTGTCGTTCGTTACGCCGGACGTGCAGGCCGGAGCGTTCGGCGGAAAGACGGTGTTGAAGCCGGTCAACATAATGCGCCCGTCCAAACCGCGGCAACCGCGACTCACCGCCGCCGCGGCGTATTTGTCGGGATCGTAAGAGGTCGGGTCGTCCGGGTCGCGCGAATTAAAACAGTTGACGCGAGACGTAATATTGCTGTCCGGGCTCGTCGTGGAGATTTTGCCCCCGCCGCCGAGAACGCCGCCTTTGACGCGCATCGTGCTCCCGACGTCGGCGGTAACGGTTTCGCTGCAGAGAAGCGTGTTGCTGGAGCCGTCGGTCGCGGACGCCAACTTTTTCCACATAAACGGATTGAAGAGCGAACGCGGACGCACGTCGTTGGCGGTCGTCCAACCGCTCAAATTTTCGCAATGCCACATACCGTCGCCGCGAGAAATGCAGATGTTTGAACGCCAAATATATTGTCGGTTCGGCGCCGGTTGCGTTCCGTTTCCGTCCGACGGGCAGATGAAACCGTCGACGCGGAAGTCGAGGATTCCGCCGTCGCTTGTGTCGGTGAACGGGCTCGGCGTGTTGGTCGACGACGCGATCCGTTGATAGGCCGCTTGTTGTTCGATAAACGGAAGAACCGCGTAGTTTTGCCCGTAACCGAGGTTGACGCCGGCGTTGTCGGGCCCGCGCGACATTTGTCCGCAGGTTCCCGCCGTGCAGCGCGACGCCGGGAGGTAAGACTGGTGCGTGTCGGCGTAATTTTGGATCGCCAGCGCGTATTGTTTGAGGTTGTTCGTACATTGCATCCGACGCGCGGCCTCGCGGGCCGCCTGAACCGCCGGAAGGAGCAGACCGATCAAGATACCGATGATCGCGATGACGACCAACAGTTCAACAAGGGTAAAACCGCGAAGTTTCTCCCCCCCCCCCATTTTAACATTCGTCATAACAAAAGCTCCCCAAAGTCTAAAAAAAATCGATGAAAGAGGCGCCGCGAAGCGCGCGACGGCCTTAGCGTTCGATTCGGTTTTGCCGAACCGCGTCGCGGAAATCCCGACGACGTTTAAGATTGTAACAAACGCCGCGTCGCAACGCAAGCTTTTCTCCCAATTTCGACTAAAAAAGTTGTTTTTCCCCTCAAAACCGCCCGATTTTAACGATTTTGCGTCGTTTTTTGTCGACGTCGCGTTAAAACAAGAGAAATACGCAATTTAGAAAAGACCGTCGTTCAAGAAACGACGCGCCGTCGCGACCGAAAAAGGCCCCGACGGCGAGAGCAGCGAAAGTTTGCCGTTTCGAACTTTAACGCAAATTAGAAAACGACGCGAAGCGCCTTGTAAATCGACGGCGACGCCCGAACCGTCCGCCGCCTTTTCGACCGCCTTATAAAACGACGCGCAACGCTTCGAACGCCGCGTCGGCGATTTTCTCCGGCGTCTCGACGACGTTGACCGGCTCCCCGGCGAGCCAATTTTCGAGCGCCCAGGCGGCCCGCGCGAGCGTCGACTTCGACATATCGACGCAAATCGACGGTTCCTCGCCCGGCCAAACGATATTTAACTCCGGACGTCGGCGACGCAAGCGGTCGACGAGCTTCCACTCGGTTCCGATCGCGAGCGTCGTCCCGGGCGCCGCTTTTTCGACGACGTCGATCAGCTTCGTCGTCGAGCCGTACCCGTCCGCCGCGTCCGTTACCTCGAACGGCGACTCCGGGTGAACCCAAACTTGCGCGTTCGGCTCTTCCGCGCGGATTTTGCGAATCGCGTCGACCGAAAAACGTTGGTGAATCGGACAGCAGCCGTCCCAAAGGATAACGCGCGCCGCTCGAACCGTTTCGACGTCGAGCCCGCCGAGCGGTTCGCCCGCCTTCCAAACGACGATCTCCTCCGGCGCGACGCCGAGCGCGAGCGCGGTCGCCCGCCCCAAGCGCGAGTCCGGCATAAAGAGCAATTTCGGGCGACGCTCGAACGCCCAACGGACGATCTTTTCCGCGTTCGCCGACGTGCAGACGCCGCCGCCGTTCGCCCCGCAAAACGCTTTCGTCGCCGCCGACGAGTTGACGTAAGTAATCGGCGTAAATTCGCTAAAATCGACGACTTCCGAAAGTTCGCGCTTCCAATTTTCCGCTTGCTCGGCGGTTATCATATCGGCCATCGGACACCCGGCGGTCAAGTCGGGCGCCATTACCAGCGCGCGTTTCCCGCCTCGCTCCGCGATTTTTTCCGGGCGATTGAGCAAAATATCCGCCGTCTCCAACATAAAGTAAACGCCGCAGAAAAGAACCGCTTCCGCCGACGACTCCGCCGCTTTTTTCGCCAACGCGAGACTGTCGCCCAAAACGTCCGCCGTCTCGACGATTTCGTCCGGCGCGTAATAGTGCGCCATCACGACGAGGCGATCCCCCGCTTCGGCGCGGACGGCGGCGATTCGAGCGCGCAGTTCGTCGTTCGTCAGTTGTTCGTATTCGGCTAACGGTCGCATTGTCGGCTTCCTTTCGGTTCTTCCGTTTTTAGCGTTTTAACGTCTTTTATTATTTTCAACGTTTTTAGCGTTTTTAGCGTTTTTAACGACGCCGACGTTTCAACGCTTTTCTTCTTTTTACCGCGCTCAACGCCGGAGCGTTCGTCGCGATTTTGTCCTTATTATTAATATACAACGTCGCGGTTGAAAAATAAGGTCGCGAAGGAGCGCCGCGTCGAAAATTTTTCGCGCCGCCACCGTCGCGACCGTTAAACTCCGCTCCGTTTGACGCCGCGTCCGTCCGGCGTTCGCTTCGCGTTCACTCGGCGTCGTCGAAGAGCCAAGTCGAGAGGTACCGTTCGCCGCCGTCCGGGAGGAACGCGACGACGTTTTTCCCCGCAAACTCCGGTCGGGCCGCGACTTGAAGCGCCGCGAAGAGCGCCGCCCCGCCGGAAATCCCGATAAGGAGCCCTTCGCGCCGCGCCGCCGCTCGCGCCGTCGCTCCGGCGTCCTCCGCCGAAACCGTTTGAATCTCGTCGACGACGGAACGGTCGAAGTTCGCCGGAACGAAATTCGCGCCGATTCCTTGAATCTTATGCGGCCCGGCCTTTCCTTCGGAGAGCAACGGGCTCGCGTCCGGCTCGACCGCGACGATCAGAGCGCTCGGGCGCCGCGCCTTCAAGAACCGCCCGACGCCGGAAACCGTTCCGCCCGTCCCGACCCCGGCGACGAACGCGTCGACTTCGCCGTCGAGGTCGGCCCAAATTTCCTCCGCCGTCGTCCGGAAATGAACGTCCGGGTTCGCCGGATTCCCGAACTGCTCCGGAATCCAAGCGCCGGGAATCTCCGCTCGCAACGCTTCCGCCTTCTCGACCGCGCCGCGCATCCCGAGCTTCCCCGGCGTTAAGACGACCTCCGCTCCGAACGCCCGGCAAAGTTTCGCGCGCTCGACGCTCATCGAGTCCGGCGTCGTCAAAATCAGCCGATACCCCTTGACCGCCGCGACGAGCGCGAGCCCGATCCCGGTGTTTCCGCTCGTCGGCTCGATAATCGTCGCGCCCGGTTTCAAAACGCCCGCCGCCTCCGCCGCCTCGACCATCGCCGCCGCGACGCGGTCTTTCGCGCTCCCGCCCGGATTGAACGACTCGACCTTCGCCCAAACGTTCGCGCCCGTCCCGTTCAATCGCCCGACGCGAACCAACGGCGTCGAACCCAACGTCTCCAAAATCGTTTCAACACGCATTTTCTTCTCCCGTCGGCGACTTCCTTCGTCGGCTTTTTCTCGACTTTCCTTTTTTCCTTCGTTTCCGCCGCGAACGGTCGCCGCAAAAACGCCGCCGCGCGCCATTCTCTACCAAAGAAGTTGCGTTTATTTTAACGCCGATCACCTTTCCGTCAAGCGTTCGAAAACGAAAAAAAGCAGAAGAGCGCTCCGCTCCGTTAAAGCAAACCTTCGCGCCGATACCAGTCGGTCGCCGCCGCAAATTGTTCCGCAAGAGGCGTTTTCAACCGGACGCCGAGGTCGCGCGCCGCTTTTTCTCCGGAGCAAATCCAAGCGCCGAACAGCGCCTCGACCGCTTTGTTCCAGTCGAGCGGCGGCGATTTGCGAGCGACGATTTTAACGATTTCGCCGTATGCGCCGGTTCCTAAGACGCCCATCGGCGGGATTTTTTGCGTCTTCACCTTGCGTCCGAGCGCTTTTCCGATCGCGGCGCCGAATTCCGAAAAGCGAACCGGAACCGCCGACGTCGCGAAATAAACGCCGCGTCCGGAACAAGTCGGCGCCGCGCCCTTTTCCGTCGACGGAATCGGGTCGAGCGTCGTCGGCTTCGCCCGTTCCCCGCGCTCCGACGCCGCGATTAAGAGCGTCGCCAAATCGTCGACGTCGACGAACGAATAATAACGGTCGAGCCAGCCGGGAACCAAAAAGAGCCCCTTTTCGTTCGCGATTTTATAAAGCGGCGTCGAAGCGGCGTCGCCGGGCCCGAAGACGTAAGGCGGGCGAACGATCGTCGTCGGCGTCGCGTCGGCGAAGCGCAAGAGTTCGCGCTCCCCGGCCAGCTTGCTCCGCCCATACGGAGAAATCGGGTTCGGAACGTCCGTTTCGCGTTTCAAACGTCGACCGTCGAACGCGGCGTCCTCCGACTTTTCGCTCTTCCCGCGTTTCGGCGCCGACCCCGCCGCGGCCAACGAGGAAACGGCGACCAACGTCGGCGCTTTTCCGCTCGCCTTCCCGACTTCGGCGCAAACCTCGGCGACGTTCCGCGTCCCGATTCGGTTGACCGCGTCGAACTCGCCGCGCCGTCGTTCTTTCGTCAGCCCGGCCAAGTGAAAAACGACGTCCGCGCCCTCGACGCCGCGCCGAAGCGCCTCGCGGTCGTTCAAATCGCCGTCGACGAACTCGACGCCGAGCGCCTCCAACCGCCGCCGATTCGACGTCGGACGCGCCAAACAGCGGACGCGCGCCGCCGTTTCGGTCAACCGCTCCGCCAACCGACCGCCGACAAACCCGGTCGCGCCGATAATAAAAAACGTTTCGCTCATTTCCCGCCCCTTAAAATCGCTCGTTGTTCAAACGTTGTTTATTTAAAACGAAAATTTGTTGTTAAGAATCGTCTTTTGGGAACGCGAAACTTTTCTTTAAACGTTCGCAAACGTTAAAATTTCTTTGCCGACGCGGAAATCTCCCGGCGAACCGCCGCGCTAACCTTGCGACGTTTCGCTCGAACGCGGGCGCGCCAAATTTTTGATCCAATCCGGAACCGGAACGATTTTCCCGGCATTGTCGACGGTCGCCAACTTCGTCTTCCCGACCGCCAGCAGCTCGCCGTCGCGAAAAAGGCGGTACTCGTGTTCGAGGCTCGCCCGCGTCGTCCGCAGAACGCGCGTTTTGAGCGTCAAGAGGTCGTCGTATTTCGCCGGCTTTATGAAGGAACACTCCGCCTTGACGACGACCATTTTGGTCGCGCTCTCCTCGACGTCGCGGTAACTGACGCCGGTCGCTTCGCGGAGAAGCTCGGTGCGCCCCATTTCAAAATAGGTAAAATAGTTCCCGTGATAGACGACGCCCATCTGGTCGGTCTCGGCGTATCGGACGCGAAATTGAATCGTTCCCTCGAACGGCTCCGCCGCGACCGCTCCGACGGAGCCGCCGTTTTCGCCGCCCTTACCGATTTTGCCGTTTCCAGCGGTCTTGCCGTTTTCAACGTTTTCTTCGGTTTTGCCGCTCATTTCGCGTCGTCTCCTTCCTTCTCGCTTTTCTTCTCGTCGTTTTCCTCTTCTTCCTTAGGAGGCGGAACCGGCCCCCCCGCCGCGTCGAAAATCGCCAAGAGGTTCAAGAGCCCGGCGACGACGGTGAAAATCGTCCCGGCGTCGAGCCAAGAATGCAGGTTCGCGGCGATCTCGGCGGAACTCGGCTGATTCGGACGCGTCGCGCTTTCGACGGGTAAACGCGGCGGCGCGAACGCCGTCGACATAACGCCGCCGTCGCCGTCGCTCAAATTCTTCGCTTGCAGATACGCCGGAATCGCGACGACGCCGACCGCCGCCTGCGGAACGAAGTACAGCCGTTTGTCCCCGGAACGCCAAGACCAATAAACGTTGCGAGCGACCAACAGCCGCCGCGCCGAGTCGCCGTTCGGCGTCGCCTCCCAATACGACCCCATCCAAAGCCCGGCGAGCAAAATCGGCCAAATCGCCGCCGCGTAAATAATCGCCTTCGCCCGACGCCCTTGATACCAATGTCCGAGCCCCGGAACAAGCCAAGCGAGGAATCCGGCCAACCAAGGATTGCGCAACTCGACGTCGAAACGCTCCTCTTGCGCCGCGCGCCGTTCCTTCGCGGTCGTTTCCGCCGCGACCGTCCCTTTCTCCGTCGACGTTTCGCTCATTTTCTTCCTTTCCGTTCTTGCCGTTCGCCAAAACTCGAATCGCGCTCGCCCGACGCGGCGCTTCCGTCCTTATATTATAACGCGTTTTCCAAGAGACGGTAGAGCCGCCCCCGACGCCCGCTCAAAAATTGCCGACGTCCGAAAAGCGACCGTTAAAAAGCGCGACGCAATTTCCGATTTTAACGAATAAACCGGCCCGCGCTGTTAAGCGAGCGAAAAAAAAACGTTTTTTTGCGCGCAAATCGCAGAACAACTTTTTTTCTCGTTAAAGGCGCGACGCAAGGACTCGACAAACGCCCGCGTTTTCGGTATAATAGAAGAAACTCGGCGTTGGAATTGCAAGAAACGCTCCTCCGTCCGCTTCGCGTCTCGACCGCGAACGTCGGAAACGGTCGTTTCGAGAATAAAGAGTCGAAAACGGGAAAAAGCGCGATGAAAGAAAAGCGTTACGGTTACGGGCCTTGGGAATACCGATACATCTGCAAGAAATGCGGACACGCCGTGCGCGCGCCGAAACACGAGGCGCCGTGCAGCGTCTGCGGAGGCGAATTCGGCCCGAAAATTTCGGTGCGAAAGCTCTATCTTGAAGCGGAAAAACCTTATGAAATCATCGAAGTCGAATACGTTCTCGACAAGACGATTTTCGAACGGATAAAAGAGGCGTTCGGTTTCAAAGTCGCGCCGCGTTACGGCGTCCGCGAAGAGAAACGCCGCCCGAGCCGCCGTTGGCGTTGGCAAACGCACGCGGAGGTCGAAGAGGAATCCGGAATTGTTCGGCACGAAGATTTCCTCTAATCGTTTCGCCGTCTTCGTTCGTTTTTCGACGTCGCTCGATCGTCGCGCCTTGACCGAGCGTTTTGCGCCGTTCCGTTTTTGGGAAACGCGTCGAAAAACCAAGACGTTTTTCGACGCCCCCCTTGTCGACGCGTTGAAAAGCGGTACAATACGTTTAAGATTGTTTCGGGGCGTGGCGCAGCCTGGCTAGCGCATCTGCTTTGGGAGCAGAGGGTCGCACGTTCGAATCGTGTCGCCCCGACTTTTAACTCCGACGCGTTCTTTCGGGAACGCGTCGTTTTTTTTCGCGCTTCTTTTGCCGTTCGACTCTTCCGGCTTTTCGCGCTTCATTTGCCGTTCGACTCTTCCGGCTTTTCGCGCTTCTTTACCGTCGCGCTTCGGCGCCGTCGTTCGCTCGCGCGCTTTCGCCGTCCGTCGGGAGGAGTTCGTCGAGGTACGAGTTGATCAGCGCGACGCAAGCCTTGTCGTCCATCGCGTCGGTAACGGTCAAGTTCAAGACGTAAGCCTCGACGATGCAGTAAAGCCGCGCCGCCGTTTGCTCCGCGTCGACGGAACGCAACTGCCCCTTCGCAACCGCGTCGGCGACCAAACGCGTCAGCAGGAAACGAAAACCGAACGTGTGCCGCCGCGCTTTGCGCCGCACGTCGCCGCCGCTCGATTTCAGCGACGTCAAATAGTCGAGAACGACCGACAGGAAGACGCGGTTCTCTTCGAGCAACTTCACCGTTAAACGCATCACGCGGCGAATTTTGTCGACCGTCGACCAGTCTTCGCGTTCGACGACCTTCTTGACCGTCGTCGACAAGTTCTTCGTCGCCAACTTGATCGCGTAAACGAAAATTTCGTCCTTATCCTTAAAATACTTGTAAATCGAAGTGCGCGAAACGCCGCATCGATTCGCGATTTTTTGATAAGTAACGCCCGCGAACCCCTCTTCCGCAAAAAGCTCGAACGCTCGTTCCAAAATCTCGACGCGCCGTCGAGAATGATCCACCAAGACCGTCATATTTTAACTTCGCGCCCTTAACGCGCTCTTCGGTTCGTTGACGCGCCGCCGCTTCGTTCAAGCGAAAACGACGCGACATTTTCTTAATTTTTGTCGTTAGCCGTCCTTAAAAACGCAAAAACGACGAGCGAAGGACGCTTCCGCCCCTCGTCGCCGTTAAAACGCGACGGCGTCGCTAAACGCCGCCGCGTCGAGCCGTCGGGAACGTCCGCTCAAGGCGAACGTTCGTCGACCGCCGTTATTCCGCCGCCTCCGCAAACGCTTGCAACGGGAAGTTTTCCGGTTCCGCCTGCTCGCGTTTCTTCAACTCAAGGAAATATTCGCGAACGCAGTTTTGAATTTCAAAGCTAACGTCGGAAGTCGAATCGTACTTCAACATCGGCGCCGCCTCGACGATCTTCGTCCAAAGCGCGATCTCTTTTTCCAGATTTTCAAACGCTTTGCTTTCGTCCGTTAGACGCGCCATTTCCAAGCGTTGAATCTCTTGATAATCGGGATTTTGCTTTTGCAAAACGAGTTCGACAAAATCCTTGACCGGATAATCGGCGAACTTCCCTTCTTCGCGCGCCGCTTGTCGCTCGGCTTCGGTCGCTTTGTCCCAAGCCTCGGCGTAGAACCGCGCGGCCTCGAAAATCGCTTCGGTCGTTTCCGGAAGGGGCGCCAACGCGTAAATCGAATTGTCGAGCATAAAGAACGTCCAGGTTCGCAACAACGTTTCGGCGCCTTCGCGCGCTTCGACGTTCTTGCCGTCGGCGGCCAGTTTGCGCAGGTAAGCCAACGCTTCGGTCGAACGTCGCAGGCGCTCGACGACGACGTCGTCTTGGCGCGCGACATTTTGGAACGCGTATTCCAAGGGGAACGCCGCGTCGCGTTGGTTCAGCACGATAACGTATTTTTCAAGCTCCGCCGCCATTTCGGACTGCATTTGCGGCAAGTATTTCAAGTCGGCGAAATCTTCGCGATCCTCCAGGAGCTTGCGCCACTCTTCGAAGCAGTTGAGGAACGCTTCGTTCGCGCCGTCGTCGTCCCCTTAGTTGAAGCGGTCGCGCGCTTCTTGACGATACTTGCGAGCGCCGCGCGCTTCCGGCGTTTGCTCGAAAACGACTTCGCGTTCGTGGAAGTCGGCGCCCATAATGTCGCGGAACATACGCGAGAAACTCTCTTCTTTACGCAGTTCTTCGATTTGCGCGATCTTGTCCATCGCCTCGGCTTGCGCGTTGCCTTCGAGGTACGAGGCCAACACGTCCGGCGTAACCGCCAACAAAGAGGAAGCGCGGCCTTGCCATTCGTCGAGTCGAGCGAACGCGCCGCCGTAACGCTTCGTATCCTCTTGCGGAACCAAGAGACGCGGCGTGCGAGCCAGTTCGCGCAAGTCTTCGTCGACAAACGACATACGAAGTTCGAAGAGGTCGCTTTGCCAATTAATCCAAGGCGAGGTTCCCTTCTTTTCTTCGTCGGAAAGTTTCCAATATTCGTCGATCGGGCCGGTCCAAAGCTCGACTTTTTCGCCCTTTTCCTCGGCTTCCTTGGCTCGCGCGACCTCGGCGTCGAGGTATTTGCGAACGGCGCGAGCGCCGAATCCGACGCGACCCAAGTTGTAGTCGTTTTCGTCGTAGGGATACAGGACGCTATTATACATCGCCGCGCGCTGTTCGTCGTTCAGAATCGTATGCCAACGTTCCCAAACGATCGCTTCGCGTTTTTCTTGCGCGGTCTCGCCCAAGTTCGCCGGAAGCGCCGCGATAATCTCCTCTTCGAGGCGATCCATTTCGGCGCGCTTCTCTTTTTGGAGATTCAACGACGTGCGACGGTACGTTCCGGGATTCGTTTTGTCCTCGATCGTCGTGTCGACGACGCGGTTGGAATAGTCCTCCCAGTCTTTTTGCGCTTGAAGCCAAGCGTTGGCGCAGTTTTCTTCGTCGAAAACCGGCGCGTTCTCTTTGTTCAAACCGCAACCGTCGATTTCCATCCACTCGGCGTAACGAATACGGTTCAACGGCGCGCGACCGTAGAAAAGGAGGCGCGTTTCGTTGCCGATCCCTTCGCCGCGTTTTTCGAACCAAGTTTCCGCCGCTTTGTAGAAAGCGCAACCGAAGAGCCAGTTGTCTTTAGCGCTCGGCAACTTCGGAATGTTGACGTAACGCGCTTCGCGTTCGCGTTGGTTCTTTTCCAACTCTTCGTCTTCGCGGAACAAACGGCGATACTGCTTCTTTTCGTCGGCGATCCCGATTTTTTGCGAAATCGTCCAACCGGCGCGCACGTAGAGCTTCGGCGACTCTTGGTTGTACGTCGTGCCCTCTTGCACGAACTCGAAACCGCGGATAACCCAGCGGTAGCGTTCGCGGTAGTCGTCGAACTGCGCCGACGCGTTGTACGCCAGTTTCCAACCGACGAAGTCCCAAATCGTGATGAAGTGCGGTTCGAGCATCGTGATTTGGTTCGCCGTCGCGACAACCGCGTCCCAGTCGGAGCGCTTTTCGTATTCGAGCGAACGGTTCCAAAGGAGCGAAACCGCGACGCCGCGCATCCCGAAGGTCGCCAATTTCATCGCGCTCCCGGCGGGGTCGATTTCGCCGAGATTCGCTTCGGAGAGGTTCAACTCGTCGCGGCGTTGCGCCAAGAGTCCGCCCGCGCCGTCGCGTCGCGCCGGGTTCCCGAGCATATACAACGGGAAGACCAGCACGGCGATCATCGCGATATAAAAAACCTTGCGGTAAAACAGTTTTTGTTGCGTCATTTCGCCACCTCCCGATTTCTAAGAATCGCGTAACCGACGACAAAAAGCGGGATCGCAAAGGACGCGGTCGTCGTCATATGCACGGCGACGGCGTTCCACGGCACGTCGTACCCGTTGGCGACGCAATCCGCGTAAAAGTTGTAGTCGCTAAACGACGGAAGAGCCAACCCGATCACGCTCAGGAAGACGCCCGAAACGGCGTCGAACGCCTTAATCAACTGCGTCGCGAAGGTGTTCGAGAGGTCGGACATCATATTTTCGTGCGTAACGAGGCGGTTGAACGATTCGATCGGGCCGCCGCCGAGCGCTTCCAGTCGCGCGATTTCGACGAAGAAGTTCTTGCTGAACCCGGCGATCAAAATCCCGAACGTCGCCGCCATCGCGACCGGGCCGCTCAAAAACGCGCTGAACAACACGCCGAACGAAATCAAAATCACCATCTGTTGCCAAAGCCCGAGGTAGCCTTTGAAGAAGTTGGCGAAGACGTTCGCGTCCTGCGCGCGGAGGTACAAGTCCGGCTCCGCGGCGCCGAAGTATTGTTGCGAGTCCAAGCATTGGAGCCAAATTTCGAGCTTGCCGTCGACGACGAAATCCTCGAAGAGATCGTATTTTTCCCCGGTTTGCTTCAAATCGGCGGTCGTCAAGACCGGATCGAAGGTCGATTCGTCCCCCGTTTTCTTAAGGGTTCGGACGCGAACTTTGTTCTTTTCTTGGTCGATTTCGCGTTCGACGAAGAGGGCCTTCGTCGCGTATTTTTCGGAGTTGAAGACGTTCGTTTCGGCGGTCAGACCGGTTTTCGGATTGCGAACGTAAAGCGCGCCCATAACGGTCTTTTCGATGTTCCCCATATGGGTGCGGAACGCGCTGATCGTCATTTCGACCGGAAGCCCTTCCGGGAAACGTTCCGGCGTAATATTGTCGAACGTCCAAATAACGGCTTCTTCCGTCGAGCCGGCGACGTAACTGCGGTATTCCCACTCTTCGCCGACGTTGATCCCGCGTTCTTTTTCGAACCCGTTTTCGCCGCGGAACTTGATTTTGCCGTAAACCGGCGTCTTCGCTTGGAGCGCGCCGACGGCGGAACCGACTTTATACAACGTCTTGTCGTCTTCGACGATACGTTCGATCGTATGCGCGTGTTTGTTTTCTTCGACGACGCGCGCCGTTCCGTCGGCGAAGACTTCGACCTTGTGTTTGTGCCCGTTGGCGAGGCGCGTTTCCCCGGAAGCGACGACCGTTTCCGGCGCGAGCGTCGACCAATCTTCCGCGACGCCTTCGACCGCTTTGACGTCTTCGCCGTCGACCAAAACGTGTTTGTGGTTCAACGTGTTTGAAACGAAGAAGTAACTGCAGACGGCCATCAGCGCGAGGATCGCGGTGCCGACGGTCGCCAAGCCGATAATGCGCCCCAAGACGATTTCGCTCGAACGCACCGGTTTCGTAACGATCGTGTAAATCGTTTTCGTTTTGAAGTCCGCCGGAAGACTCAGCGCGCTCAAAAAGATCGCGAGGAGCAACACGAGGTACGTCGTCGACTGATAAACGAACGACGCGCACAAGCGAGCCGGGTCTTTGCCGCTCGGGTCGAGGAACCAACCGGCGAACATCAAGAGCGCCAAGAAAACGACGCAAACAACGACGACCTTTTTGCGGATCGACTCGCGAATCGCCAACGACGCGATCGCGAAAGCGCGCCGCCAAGAAAATTTGAACAAATCTTCCAACGCGCCGCGAACGCCCCCGACAAACGCCGGAACCGCTTGTTTCGGGCCCTTGCGAATCGTCAAGAAAACGAGCGCGATCAGCGAAAAGAGCGCCGCCAACGCGCCGACCGAAATCAGCCAGTTCAGCGCCGCCATACCGATCCACTCGAGATACGGAGGTATAGGATTCTCGATAATCATTAGGCTTTTTCTCCTCCGCGAACGCGTTTGCCCGGGTGAGCTTCGCTTTCCGCGATGATGTCGTGGAAGAGGTCTTCGAGCGAGGTCGTCGGATTGCCGCAGAAGATCAAATTCGCCTTGTCTTCTTCGACGATCTTTTCGATTTTGCGCTTCGCTTCGTCGCTAAGGCCGTCGACGCGGATTTCCGTTTGCTCGACGATTTTCAACAAATCTTCGACGCGACCGAGTTCCTTCAGCTCGCCTTGATAAAGAACGCCGACGCGGTCGCAGACGTCCTGCACGTCGCCGAGAAGGTGGCTCGACATAATCACCGTTTTCCCCTGCTCTTTAAGCTGGAGAATAAGGTTCTTCATATTGCGCGTCCCGATCGGGTCGAGCCCGCTCGTCGGTTCGTCGAGGAGAATCAAGTCCGGGTCGTTAATGAGGGCTTGCGCGAGCCCGATGCGGCGCGTCATCCCCTTCGAGTATTCGCGAAGTTGGCGTTTCTTCGCCGACTCGAGCCCGACCATTTGAATCAGCTGCGCGACGCGTTGTTTGCGCACCGCCGCCGGAATATTGAAAAGGCGCCCGTAAAAGTCGAGCGTTTCTTCCGCGTTCAAAAATCGATAAAGGTACGATTCTTCCGGAAGGTACCCGAGGCGTTCGTTCTTCGCGACGTCCGACGCCGGACGCCCGAGAATATTGACTTCGCCGCTCGTCGGGAAAAGGAGGCCGAGGAGCAACTTAATCGTCGTCGTTTTACCGGAGCCGTTCGGCCCGAGGAGCCCGAAGATTTCGCCGCGTTTCACTTGGAGGTCGAGCGCCTTCAACGCGCGCACTTTTTGGCGGCCCCAGAAGTCTCGATAAGTTTTTGTCAGGTTTTTCGTCTCGACAACGACGTCGGATACGCTTTCCATAGGAATCGCCTCGCAATGACGGTGAAAATAAAAAAAAGGCGTCAATCCGCGCAAACGTCGCGTTTCGTCCCGTTCCGCCCATATCGCTAAAACGAAACCGAAAAGACGCGCCGTCGCTTCGTTAAAAAGTTCGCTAGTCGACGACGCCGAAACGTCGCCTTGCCTTATTATTACTTATTTCGTCCGTTTTGTCTACCGTCCCAAGTTAAAAACGCCTCCCTTTTTTTCCGTCGCGACGCGGCGTTCCTCCGACAATCGCGAAATCCGGCGTCTTTTCTCACTCGCCCGCGCAACCCGCAAAGTTTAACGTCGGCGTCGCCCCCCGCTCGTAACGCGTCGAGCGGGACGGGTCGCGACGATTATTCCGAAAGCGCCGGAAGCGGAGAGAAAAAGACGCCCCGCCCTTGAAAAAAAATCGACGTTAATTAAAATAAAGAAAGAATGTGAAACGTCAAAGAGCGGGCCGCGCCGCGCCGTCTTTCGGTCGCCGCGCTCTCCGCTCGCAACGATAAAGGAAACGATATGTCCGTCCGAGAATCGCTTCTCCAACGCCTCGCGCCGTTCGGCCAAGAACAAATTTTAACCTTTTGGGACGAGCTGACCGCCGACGAGCAAAACTCGTTGCGCGAACAGATCGAAAAGATCGACTTCGCCGAACTCGACCGCCTCTTCGAACACCGCTTCGACCCGCCGGCCGCCGCCGCGTTGGCCGACCGCGCCGAAGAGCCGACCGCGTTCAAATTGAGCGATCTGCGCGACTTCGACGGCGCCGCCGACTCGCCGTTCCCGAAATCCCCCGCCGCGTCCGTCGTCAAAACCGGCGACGAAATCACGCCGCTCGAAGCGGTCGCCAAGGGCGAAGAATACCTCCGCGCCGGAAAAGTCGCGATCGTCGTCGTCGCGGGCGGCCAAGGAACGCGCCTCGACTTCCACCACGCCAAGGGTATTTATCCGATCGGCCCGATTTCCGAAGCGACGCTCTTCCAAATTCACGTCGAACGCATCCGCGCAATGGCGGCGAAATACGGAACGCGCATTCCGTTCTGCATTCAAACGAGCCCCGCGACGCACGCCGAAAC
>JAGBDD010000184.1 GCA_017937685.1 Thermoguttaceae bacterium
CGATGACAACGATAACGACAATAACAATAACGACAACGATGACGACGACAACGACAACGGCGGCGGAAGCTCCGACGGTTCCGGCGTCGTCGTTCGCCCGGACGGCGTTCTCGAACGCGTTATTCTCGACGACGGAACGCTCGCCGCGATGCGTCAAGCCGCGCTTTACGGCGTTCCGAGCGAAATGAAAGCCGTCAGCAAAGAACGCAAAGTTTCGTTGACCCGCCTCGAAAAAGCGATTCAAGAAAACGACGGCGTCGTTACCGCGGATATGGCGAACCTCGCCGGTTTGACCCGCATTGAAAACGTTTACGTTTATCCGGAATCGGGCGAAATCGTCGTCGCGGGCCCGGCCGAAGGTTGGACGATCGGCGCCGAAGGCGCGACCGTCGGCGCTAAAAGCGGTCGCCCGACGCTGAAACTCGAAGACCTCGTCGTCGCTCTCCGCGCGTTCCCGGCCGACGGCAAAGGGAACAAACTCGTCGGCTGCTCGATCGACCCGACCGCCGAAGGTCTCCGCAATATGCAAGCGTACCTGAAAAATACGCCGCATCCGAATCTTTCCGACAACGGTCAAATCGTCGATTACGCGCTTGGAATGGCGGACGCGCTCGGCCTCCAAAACGTCCAAGTTTGGGGCGTTTCGCCGAAAACGAACTTCGCCGCGACCCTCGTCGCCGCCGACTACCGTATGAAGCTGATCGGGATCGGCCTCGAAGAAGCGCCGGTCAAACTGACGACCTACGCCGAACGCTCGAACCCGCGCGGTCGCGCTAGCAACGCTCTCGTTCGTTGGTACTTCCAACCGGATTACGATTGCGTCGTTATGACCGAAGACGGAACCGCGATGCAACTCGTCGGCAACGGCGTCAACCTCGTCGGCGAAGACGAATTGGTCGACGCGAACGGCGAACGCCGCGCGAACAAAGGCCGCGGCAACCCCGCCACGAAAGCCTACGCGAAGAGCTTCACCGCGAAATTCGAACGCATCGCGGACGCCGTTCCGGTTTACGCGAACCTCCGCAATATGATCGATATGTCGATCGTCGCGGCGTACCTCCAAAAAGAAGGCGCCTACGCGAAGACCGGTTGGGATATGGCGTTCCTCGGCGACGAAGCGCAATTCAAAACCGAACGCTTGAACGAAATCCAATTCGCGCAAACCGCGACGAACGCCGTTCGCCGCAGCGCGACCCTCGTTTCCTACCCGACCGGCGGCGGCGTCGTCGTTCGTCCGACGACCGCGCTCGACGAAGAAAATCTGAAATACGACGACAAAGGCGAAGTCGAAGCCAAGCGCGACGCGGTCGCCTCGTCGATTCCGGAAGGCCAATGGTGGTGGGACTAATCGAACGTCGGTTTCCGCCCGATTTCGATTTCCTAACGAAAGCGCGCCGTTCGCGGCGCGCGTCGCTTCGACGATTTAATTCCCGACGTTCCGGCGCGCCTTTTTAAACGCGCCTTTTATCGGAACGCTTTTATTTTTGCGTCGCGCGCTCTCGAAACGCGGTCTCGGTTTGAAATCGCGTCTCGATCTCGACGCCTTACGCGAACGCCGCGCTCGTCGGCTTCCGACTCGCGACGAACGCCGTCGCCAATAAAAAAAACGCCGAAGAGATTCTCCTCTTCGGCGTTTTTTAATCGACGCCCGCGGCTTTAAAGCAAGCGTTTTTGGGCTCCGGTCGACGCCCGCTCTTCGCGGCAAACGTTTTCTTTATCGGCGCCCGCTCTTCGCGGCAAACGTTTTCTTTATCGGCGCCCGCTCTTCGCGGCAAGCGTTCTTTTTATCGACGTCCGCTCTTTCATTAGAAGCGTTTTTTATTGTCGCCGCTCGCGTTTTTAGACGAACGTTTGTCAACCGCCGCCGATTTCTCCCGTTCGCCGCCTATCGTTTCCCTCGCGATTAACGAACGACGCTTTCGCTCGTTTGCCCCATCTTCACCGCGTCGTCGGTCGGGAACGCGCCTTCTTGCGCGACGGCGTCGATTTGCCGTTCTTCAAAGTTGATCGCAAGCTCGTCGACGCTAAATCCGGCGACGCGCCAAGCGCCGTCCGCGTCGGAAAGCACGAACGTCAATTCCTCGACTTGAATCTCTCCGGTCTCGGTGTAATCTTCGACGTCGACGTAAACGCGGACGCGTCCGTCGTCGAGCGCCGCTTTTTTCGTCGCTTTCCACTTAATCGTATCGCTCGCTTGCGCGGCAAACTGTTCGCGCGTCGCTTCTTGCGCTTTCGAAGTCAACAACGCGAACGCGGCGTCGTCGTCTCCTTTAAAAAAGGCGCGAAAAAACGCGTCGACGACGCCCTCGGGACTTTCCGCGTCCTCGACGTTCAACGGCGCCGCTTCCTTCTCGTCGCCGCTCGCGTCGGAATCGGTCGCCGCCGGAACGTTCGAATCCGGCGCGGCGTCCCCGTCGGTCGACGAACCGCCGCAACCGGTCAGCGCAAAACAGAAACCGAGCGCGGCGCCTAACAAAATCGTTCGTTTCGACATTTCCAAAACTCCTTTTCCAAAACCGACGTCGCGCCGCCCCAACGCGGTCGGTCGTTTCCGCGACGCTCGGTTCGTTCTTTTCTTCCTTGACGACGCAACTCGGCGCCGTTCCGGGGTTGTCGCGATCGCTAAAACCCGGAAAACGAGTTAAGTTTGCCAAAAAAACCGCCGCGCGTCAAGACCGATTCTCTCGAAACCGCGTCGCGACGTTGCAATTTTCGCCGATATCCTCCGCCCCAAATCTATTTTTGAAGTTGCGTTCCGTAAAGGTAAACCACCAACCCGGCGCAGATCATCGAATAAGGCAAAAAATCGGCGATGGCGACCGTTTTCCGCGCGTCGGTCTCGACGACGAGCGCTTGAAAAAAGAAACATTGAACGCCGAACGCGATCGCGGCGACGCCCGACGCGACGATAAAGGAACGAATCATTGCCGCCTCCGTTCGTTAACAAGTTCAAAACGCAAAACCGACGCGACCGAAGCCGCGTTTCGCCTTTAATATCGTTCGCAAAACCGACGCGACGGCGATTCCGTTCAAAATTGCGCGCTCGTTTTTACTCGACGAAAAAAATTCGCCGAGATTTTTCGCCGTCCGTCCGTCTTTTTCCCCTTTATCCGCTTCCGAACGCCGCGCCGCCCTTGTCGAAAAATTTTCGCCGCGTACAATAAAAGCGTTCTCGGTTTCCGTTTCGCCGCTATTTTTCAACGAAAGTCCGCGATGACGCTCCCACTTTTCGGCCAAATCGTTCTCGTTACCCGCCCGCGCGAACAAACGAACGAACTGCGTTCTCTCCTCGAAGAACGCGGCGCCGCCGTTCTCGTTCAACCGTCGATTGAAATTTTGCCGCCGGAAACCTGGGACGACGTCGACGCCGCGCTCCCAAAAGTCGAACGGCGCGATTTCGATTGGATTCTCTTTTCCAGTTCAAACGGCGTCCGCTTTTTCCTCGAACGCGTCGCCCCGGAACGCCGCGCTCGCTTTTTCGCCGACGCGCAAGTTTCGGTCGCCGCCGTCGGGCCCGGAACCGCCGCCGCGCTTAACGAGTTCGGCGTCGCGGTCGCCCTCGTTCCAACGAAGGAGTTCAACGCGGAAGGCCTCGTCGCCGCGCTCCGCGCCGCGGAACCGTCGCTCGACGGCAAACGCTTTCTTTCCGTTCGCGCCAGCCGAGGCCGCGACGTCTTGTCAAATGAATTAACGCGGCTCGGCGCGGTCGTTCGCGAAGTCGTCGCGTACCGCTCCGTCGACGTCGAAGAACCCGACGCGGAAATCGTCGCCGCGCTCCGCTCGAACCTAATCGACTTCGGAACGGTCGCCAGCTCCGCGACGGCGAAAGCGTTGGCGCGTCTCTTCGGCGACGCGTTTTCACAAACGCGCTGGGTCGCGCTCAGTCCGTTGACGGCGGACGCGCTCCGCTCGGTCGGCGTCGAACCGGCGGCGGTCGCGGAAGAAGCGACGCTCAAAAGCCTCGTCGACGCGGTCGTCGCGGCGGCGAAATAACGCTTTTTCAACAATTCGCCAATAAAAAAACGACGCCGAGAAAAACTCGACGTCGCTCGTAAAGCGTTTTATTTAAATGCGTTTCGACTCAATTTAAGAAAACGCTCAAACGCGTTTGCTTTGAACGGCGGCTTCGTAAGCCTCGACTTCCGCCAACCATTTTTCGCCGACCGGAACGCCGTTCTTTTCGCAGTAGTAATCCCAAACGGCGGAGAACGGAAGGGTTCGCGCTTCTTCCATCAAGGCGAGACGTTTCGTGTAATTCCCGTCCAGCTCCGCTTTTTTCAGCGTCGAAATCGGGTCGAGGAACGCCGCGAGCAACGCTTTCAGCGCGGCGCGCGTCCCGATCGTCCAAGCGGCGACGCGGTTGATCGTCGCGTCGAAGTAGTCGAGCGCGACGTAAGTCTTGCTAAGCAAATCGCAACGAACGAGTTCTTCCGCGATCGCCTTCATTTCGTCGTTCCAAACGACGACGTGGTCGCTGTCCCAACGGACGCCGCGGCTGACGTGCAGGAGGATTTCGTCGACGAAGAGCGCGAGAGACGAAAGTTTGTCCGAAATAACTTCGGTCGGGTGGAAGTGGCCCGCGTCGAGCGTAACGAGAAGATTATTCTTCATCGCGTAACCCATACAAAATTCGTGGCTTCCAACGGTGTAGCTTTCGGCGCCGATCCCGAAAAGTTTGCACTCGACGCCGTCGCGGATCGTTTCGCGCGGGTGTTGGACGGAGAAAATTTCGTCGTAAGACTCGGCCAAGCGGCGGCGCGGCGCGAGACGGTCGGCCGGAAAATCTTTCAAACCGTCCGGCGTCCAGTGGTTGACGACGCAGGGCGAACCTTGCGCGGCGCCCATCGCGGAGGCGATCGTTCGGCAGCGTTTGTCGTGTTCGATCCAAAAATCGCGGATTCCTTTGTCCGGGTGCGAGAGCGTCAAGCCGTCGGCGGCTTTCTCGTGCGAGAAGAAGGTCGGGTTGAAGTCGAGGCCGAGGCCGTTCGCTTTCGCCCAGTCGATCCAGCCTTGGAAGTGCGCCGGTTCGATTTCGTCGCGGTCGACTTTTTTGCCGCCGTTTTCAAGATAAATCGCGTGCAGGTTGAAACGGTGTTTGCCCGGAATCAACGAAAACGCTTTTTCGGCGTCGGCGCGGAGTTCGTCCGGCGTGCGCGCTTTGCCCGGATAGTTCCCGGTCGCGAGAATCCCGCCGCCGGTCAGCCCCGCCGCGTTTTCGAAACCGGCGACGTCGTCCCCTTGCCAGCAGTGCAACGAAATTTTCACCTTCGAAACGTTTTCCATCGCTTTATCGACGTCGACGCCGAGTTCCGCGTATCGCTCTTTCGCCAGTTCAAACGCTTGCTCGATTTTACTCATTTTACTTAAAACTCCTAAATTATCGTTTCGCGTTCCGTCGACCGGCGACGCGAGGGGTAAGTCGACCAATTATCGACAAAATAAGTCGGACGCGTTAAGTTCCAACGCTAAAAAACCGATATTTGAAATAACGCAAAAAATCGGTATTGTTTGTTTTAACCGCGCCGCCGACGCCAGCGCCGCGTTTTAAGTCGGATATTCGCAACAAAGGAGCGTTTTATGCGCAAAAAATTGGAAACTCGCCGTCGACGCCGCGTTGTCGCGCTCGTTTTACTCGTTTTATTTTCGGCGACGTTCGCCGCGTCGCTCGGTTGCCGCTCCGGTAAAAGCAAGTCGAACCAAATCGAAACGGTCGACGATTTTTTGAGCGCCGACAAACCCGCTTGGTGAGCCGCCGCGGAACGTCTTCCGCTCTCGCTTTTTTCAACGTCGAACGTTTGAGTTCGACGTTTTTTTTCGCCGGAAACGCCGTCTCGCGTTAAAAAACAACGAACCGAAACACGTCGAGCGTTCGTCGCCGCGACGTGTTTTTCGGCTTTCGTTTCAAACGACGATTAAGCGCGCGCCTTGACTTTCGCGCCGTCGTCGGAATCGCCGTCGTCTTTCGGCGGACGGTTTGCCATCAACACGGCGATCCAACGCGTTTCCGGGAACGATTGGAAGATAATCTTCATAATAACGGCCAACGGCGGCGACAGGAACATCCCGATCGGGCCGAGGAGCCAACCGAACAAGATCAACGCGATCAAAACGATGAGCGGCGACAGGTCGAGACCGTTGCCGAGGAGGCGCGGCTCGATCGCGTAACCGATCGTGCAGTTGATGATCACGAAGAAGACCGCGTCGACCGCGCCGACGACGAGGCCGTGTTCTACCGTCGCCAAGACGATCGGCGGAATCGCGGCGACAACGGAGCCGATGTTCGGGATATAGTTCAGCAAAAACGCGACGAACCCCCAAAGGAACGGGTATTGAACGTCCGACGCGACTAACAGCAACGTAACGCACGTTCCGACGCCAAAACTCATCCAAGTCTTGATGACCATATAGTTGCGAACGTCGGCGACCACTTTTTGGATATGTTCGTTCACAAAACCTTGTTTGCCGAGCGCGGCGGCCAATTTTTTCGGCGTCGACGTCGTTTCGCAAAGCATAAAAATAATCAACAGCGTTATAATAAAGCCGTTGCTCGCGAAATAACTCAGTTCGCTCGCCAAGCCGGCCAAGAAGCGGAACAGCTCGTTCGACCCGGCGTCGACGACGCTGACTTGCGGAACCGACGCGAGCGGTTCGCGCTCTTCTTCGCTTTCCTCCGCCGCGACCAACGGCTCGAGTTCTTCCGCGACGTCCGTTTCGGCGATTTCCGCGTCTTCCGTTTCGCCGAGCGTCGTTTCAATCAATCCCGACTTCGGCGCTTGCGGCGTCAAGCCTTCCGGCGCGTCGACCGCGGTCAAGACGCCGGAATTTTCTTCCATCGTCGGCGTTAATCCGGTTTGTTCGTTCGCGCCGTCGTCGTCTTGCGTCCAATACGCGACCGGCGTTACTCGGGCGCCGTCGACAAGCGCGACGTTCGCCGGATTCGCCGTTTCTTTCAAAAACTTCGTCGTTTCGCCGGAAATATCCGGCTCGACGGCGGGAACGGGCGTTTTTTCCGCCGCTTCGCGCATTCGAACGTTTTTGACGGCGCGATCCACTTCGTCGCGAACGCGGTCGCGAACGCGGCGCTCCAACGCGAGTTCGGCGGCGTTTTCGTCGGTCGGCGCGTTCGGTTCGTCCGACGTTTCCTCCTCTTTGAGGAACGGCACAAAATCGCCGACGTTCAGGTTATAACTCTTCAGCTCTTCGTTAAAAAGGTCGCGATACGTCGGAATATCTTTCGCAAACTGCGCCAACTGCGCGCCGACGACGGTCATCGTGCCAAGCCCGACCGCCAAGACAAAAATAATCACCGCGCACAACGAAAAGGCTTGCGAAAACCCCTTCGAGCGGAGCCAACGCAACGGAGAAACCAACATCGCGGAAAAGAACGCCGCTAAAAAAATCGGCCCCAAAATGCTCCGCGACGCGTGAATCCCGCCCAAAATGATTATCGCCGCCGCCAACACGACCGCGTAATCCTTCAAAACGCCCTGCTTTTCGCAACCGTCGCAACGCTCGTCGATTTTTTTATCGTTTTCGGAATAATCCGTCATTTTTTCATTCCGTTTTCAAGGAAAGAATCGCGCGTTTCGCCGTTCGAAACTTACGCGCCGTCATCATACCTAAACGCGGCTAAAAATTCAACCCCTCGCCCTTCTCGACACGCCCAAAACGCCGTTATTCTCGAAATTTTTATTGTTTTTCTCCGTCTTTTCCTCAAAGTTTCTCGCCGAGTTCGCGACGCGCGCTTTCCCCTTTGCGATCAACGCCGCGCGACCAACGCCGTCGACGGCGCGATCAACTTGACGACGACGATCGGCGTCCCGGTCGCCAACTCGTTTTCGTCGTCCGTTTCGGCGGCGTACTCCATCGAACGCCCTTGCTGCGACACGACGACTTTCCCGCGACCGGAGCGTTTCGCCGGAATCCGCAGGTAAACCGTTCCGGTCGCGCCGACCGCCGTCGATTCGCGAATCGAACCGTCTTCGCCGAACCGCGAAAGCGTCCGGAAAAGGAAGTAAACGCCGTAAATCGCCGCGATTCCGGCGACGATCGCCAGCCCCGCCGTCGCGGCGCGACCGAGGGAGAGCGCTTCGCCCGTCAAGCCGCCGAGCCCGAAAAACGCGGCGCCCGCCGTCGCCGTTCGAATCGACAGCGCTTTTAAAAACGGAACGCCGGACGCGTCGCCGTCCGACGCCGCCTCGCCGCCTCCGCCTCCGTCGGTTTCGACGTCGAGATCCAACGCGTCCGGAACGCCGTCGGCGTCCAAATCGCCTCCGCCGAGCCCGAACAACGTCGCGCAAAACTGCAGCAATACCAACGTCGAACCTAAAATCGCGCAAAACCAATAAACGCTCGTCATCGCTTTCTCCGCTCCGTTTCTTTCGTCTAACGCCGCTCGCCGCGCCGTTTATTCTAATTGTATCAAACAAAAGCGCGTCGGGCAAGAAATATTGTCTTTTTCTTAGAAAATTTTATCGAAAAGAATTGCCGCGCGCTCCCCCGCGAACTATAATTTAGACAAGATACGCAACCTACGCAATCCGCGTCAACTTTCCCCCTTTTCACCGTTCCTTCGGGCCGCGCTAAGGAGAACCGTTTATGTCGTTCGCTACGTTTGCTTTTCCGCTTTTCGGCGTTAATGTCGGCGCGATTATCGGCGTCGGCGCCGTTTTATGCGCCGTTATTTTCTTTGGTTTTCTCATTCTTTTTAGCGCGCGTTACAAACGTTGCCCGAGCAACCGGATTATGGTCATCTTCGGGCGCTCCGGCGGACAAGCGTCGGCGAAATGCATTCACGGCGGCGCGAAGTTTATCGTTCCGTTGTTGCAAGACTACGCCTATTTGAGCTTGGAACCGATGCAAATCGAAATTCCGCTCCGCGGCGCGCTCTCGATGGAAAACATTCGCGTCAACGTTCCGAGCGTCTTCTCGATCGCCATCGGCACGACGCAAGAACTGATGCAAAACGCGGCGATTCGTCTTCTCGGAATGCCGCGCGAAGCGATCGCAAAACAAGCGGAAGACGTTATTTTCGGTCAGTTGCGCCAAGTGATCGCGTCGATGCGCATCGACGAAATCAACCGCGACCGCGAAGCGTTCCTGACGAACATTCAAACGTCGCTCGAGCCGGAACTTAGCAAGCTCGGTCTCGTTCTGATCAACGTCAACGTTACCGACATCACCGACGAATCGGGCTACATCGAAGCGATCGGACAAAAGGCCGCGTCGGAAGCGATTCAAAAGGCGCGCGGCGACGTCGCCGACAACGAGCGAATGGGGGAAATCCGGGTCGCGGAAGCCGAAAAAGACAAGGCGATTCAAGTCGCGAACGCGCAAAAAGAACGCGTCGTCGGGACTCGCGAAGCGGAGCGGGAACAAACGGTCAAAACGGCGCAAATCGAGCAAGAGCAAGCGGTTCGTTTGGCGGAACTCGACCGCGTGAAGGTCGTCGGCGAACAGTCGGCGGCGTTCGAGAAGGAAGCGGAAGTTAAGGCGGCGGAACGCGATATGCGCGTCAAGTTGGCGAACGCGGACGCGTCGGCGGTCGAAGGCGAAAACTTGGCGAAGGCGGTCGTCGCGAACTCCGCGGCGGATTTGCAAGTCAAGGAAGCGGAAGCGTTCGAGCGCGGGGAAACTCGCAAGCGTCAAGCGGACGCGTCCGTTTTGGAAGCGGAACACAAAGCGCAAGCGATCGCGGCGGCGGCGTTGGCGGAGCGCGTCGAAGCGGAGCGTCGGGCCGAGTTGGAAGCGCCGGCGAAAGCGGAAAAAGCGCGCATCGTCGTCGAAGCGGAAGCGGTCGCCGAGCAAAAACGGATCGAAGCGGAAGGGGAAGCCGCGGCGATTTACGCAAAATTGGAAGCGGAAGCGCGCGGTCAATACGAAATTTTGAAGAAAAAGGGCGAAGGTCTCAAAGCGATCGTCGAGGCGTGCGGCGGCGCTCGCGAAGCGTTCCAAATGCTGATGCTCGACCACTTCGACGAACTGATCGCCGCGTCGGCGCAAGCGATTTCGTCGATCAAATTCGACAAGGTGGTCGTTTGGGACGGCGCCGGTTCCGGCTCGAACGGCGTTCCTGGCGAAACGGCGACGTCGAACTGGCTCCGCAATATGGCGAAGACGCTCCCGCCGATGTTGGAAGTGATGAAGGAAATCGGCGGCGTCGAGTTCCCGGAAATCTTGGGCAAAATCGGCGCTCCGGAAGCGCTCGACGCGCAACCGACGACGCAACCCGACGCCGCAAGCGAAGCGGAAAAACCGTCCTCCGTCGACCTTTCGACTTCCGAATCCGAATCGAAAGCCGACGAAGCGCAACCGCAAGCCTAACGCGAACATAGCGACGCGTTCCAAGCGTCGCTCCCCGTCGACGCGGCGTAAATTCCCCTCCCCCCCCCGACGCCGCGTCGACTCCCCTTAAAAAAGAAAGCGCGGCGAGAAGCGAAACCGCTCCTCGCCGCGCTTTTTTCATCGCCGTCGCTCGACGTTAACCTTTACTCTCCGTCGCTTCCGGTTCGTCGGTTTTCTCATCGTCGGCGCTTTCCTCTTCGTCGAAAAGCGTTTCCATTTCCGCTTCCTCCTCCGCTTCGAGTCGCTTCAACGTTTCGAGAGCTTTCTCCGCTTCGCCGCGCGTCAACGGATCGTCCGACGCCGACGCTTTGAGCAACCATTTTCGCGCCGCGCCCAAATTCTTTTCGCAACCGCGCCCGGTCATATAACATACTCCCAACGCGAACATCGCGTCTTCGTTTCCGTTATCCGCGCCCTCCTGAAACCATCTAACCCCTTCTTTTTCATTCGGTTCCACTCCGTCGCCCTCTAAATAGCGTCGCCCGAGTTCGTTCGCGGCGTCGGCGTTTCCGCCCTCCGCGGCTTTCTTGTACTGCTCGAACGCTTCCGTCGGGTTCGCGTCGCCCCCCAAACCGTTCGCTAAATAAAGCGCGTAAAAGTAAGCGCCTTCGGGGAGACCTTGTTCCGCGCTTTTGCGGAAATACTTGCGCGCTTCGACGTCGTTCTTCTCGAGTCCGCAATCGCCCTCCATATAAAAAAGTCCCAACAGCAGCGCCCCTTGCGGTTCCTCCAATTCCGCCGCGCGCCGCGCCAATCGCGCCGCTTCCTCAAAATCTTGCTCGACGACGGCGCCGGTATAATAAAAATTCGCCAGCAAACACATTGCTTCCGCATTCCCGGCCTCGACCGCTCGGCGATACCAGTCGAAGGCCGCGTTCATCTCTTCCTCGCTTTCCGCCGCGTCAAACGCAAGATTCCCCAACGCGACCATCGCGTCCGATTCCCCCAGTTCGGCGGCGCGACGATAATAGGCTTCCGCCTCTTCAAGGTTCGCCTTTCCGATAACGCCTAGTTGACATATCTCGCCCAATGTGTAAAGAGCCGCGCCGTGCCCTAGCTCTCCGGCTTTGCGCAACCAAACCACCGCCTCGACGTTATCTTGCTTAACGCCGCGCCCGTAAACGTAACACGTCGCCAAAGAATACATCCCTTCGGCGTCCCCTAATTCGGCGGCGCGACGAAACGCCTTCGCCGCTTCGCCGTCGTTTTGTTCCGTTCCCTTGCCGTTGAAATAGCAAGTTCCCAACGAAACGAGCCCGTTGCGTTCGTTCAAGTCGGCGGATTTTTTAAACCAGCGAAACGCTTCGTCGTAATTTTGCTCGACGCCCAAACCGCGATAATAACAATTTCCGACTTCGGTCATTCCCAGCGGATCGTTGCGCTTCGCGGCTTCGCAATACCATTCGAACCCTTCGGCGTCGTTTTGCGCGTCGTCGTCGGCAAAACAACAATCGCCCAAAAGCCGCGTCGCCGGAGCATAATTTTTTTCCGCCGCTTTTCGGAACCAAAACGCCGCTTCGTCGTAACTTTGCTCGACGCCGCGACCGTAATAATAGCAACACCCCAACCCAAATTGCCCCGGCGTCATATTGAGTTCGGCGCTTTGACGATACCAGCGCGCCGCCTCGTCGTAATCGACTTCGACCGCGACGCCGTGATAATAAGCGTCGCCCAAACGCTGCATTCCGTCCGCGGCGCCGGCCGACGCGGCGCGTTTCCACAAGTCGAACGCCGCTTTTTCATATCGCTCGGCTCGCTTTTCGTCTTTCGGCGTTCCCCAACCTTCGCGATAACACGTCGCAAGGTCGCTCAACGCGTTGGAATAGTTTTGTTCGGCGGCCGCTCCCAACAGTTTCAACGCGCCGATCGCGTCGCGCTCGCAACCTTCGCCGTCCAAATAGCACAACGCCAAATTGCGCTTCGCCGACGGGTTCCCCCAATCGGCGGAGCGTTGAAACAAGCGAACCGCCTCCGCCAAATCGCTCGCGCACCCCAAGCCTTTTTGGCGGCAGTACCCCAACATTTCGACCGCTTCCGGGTAATTTTGCGCGGCCGCCGCTTCGAACGCGCGAAACGCTTCGTCGTAATTTTGTTCGACACCCCATCCCAACATATAACAATCGCCCAACCCTTTTAACGCCGCGGCGTGATTTTGGTCGCGCGCCTCTTGCAAAAGCCGAACGGCTTCGGCGTGATCGACGGCGACGCCCCAACCGTTCATCCAGCACGTCGCTAGATTCGCTTTTCCAATCGCGCAGTTTAAGTCGGACGCATTGCGGAAAAATTCAACCGCTTTGCGAAAGTCGATCTCGACGCCGTCGCCGCACGCGTACATTTCGCCGCAATAATCTAACGCCAACGCGTCCCCTTCGTCGGCGCGTTTTTTCAATTCGTCCGCCGCCGCTTTGTACAGCGCTTCCGCTTTCTCTTCGTCTCTGTCGACGCCGCGCCCGGAGTTGTAACAATCGCCCAGCACGTACAGCGCGAACGGATTTCCCGCCTCCGCCGGCTCGGACGCCAACCCGAACGCCCGTTCCGCGTCGGGAGCGACCGCCGCGCAACCTCGATAGTGCAACAACGCCAGCTCCGCTTGCGCGTCCATCGACCCGGCGGCGTCGGCTTCGGTCAGCAATTCAAGCGCGCGAACGGCGTCGATTTTCTTCCCGTCCAGCCCCCATGCCAACGCTCGCCCTTCTCGATACAAGAGTTCCGAATCGGGCGCTCGCAAATTGAAGTCTTGATAACCGATCGCCGTGTAACTCGGCGTTTGCGGCGTCCTAAAAATCTTCTCTTTCTCCGGTTTATCCTTCTCCGCTTCCGCGCGTTTTTGGACGTATTCGCTCGTTTTCTCCGCGGCGTAACCGGCGACGTTCCAAAATGTTACGCGACCGTCCGCCTCGCGCGCTTTCCCGTTCAAACCTTCCAGCAGAAAATACGTAAACACGCCGCCGCCAAGCTCGGACGTCTCGTAACTCGATTCCCCGACGTTGCAACTCTGCGCAAACGCAAGCCCCTTCTTGTTTAACCGCGCAAACGACGCCGGAGCGACAAACGTCCCCAATTTGCCGTCGACGCCCGCCGGCGCGCGGCACGCGTCGACGATTAAAATCTTGAATTTCGCGTCGTCTTCTTGCAAACGCTTCGCCAACGCCGACGCCGACGTCGCCGTTTCCGCCTTCAAAAAGCCGTTGGGCAATAATTCGGCCTCTTCCGGCGCAAACGCCGCTTCGCCGTTCTTCGTTTCGAAACCGTGTCCGGCGAGCATCGCCAACACGGCGGAACCGGTTTGGCTTTTGTCCTCGAGCCACCCCAATCCGTTCTCGATATTTTCGCGCGTCGGGCGTTTCGCCGGATCGTTTTCAAGCGTCGTCAGCGTTCGAATGTTTTCTTCCGGAACGCCGACCTTTTCCATCAACGCGCGTTTTACCTTCAAGACGTCGTAACACGTATAAACTAAATCGGGAAGCTCGTCGCAACTATGCCGGTAATCGCCGACGCCGACCAAAAGCGCGAAAAAATCCTTCGCGACAATCGTTTCTTTCGACGTCTTTTCGCTCGACGCGTTTTCGCCGGTTTCCGTCGTCCCTATTTCGGGCGACGTTTGCCCCCGGCGTATAACGCCCGCTTTATATAAAACGGCGCCCGTTATTAATAAAAGGGAAACGAACAAACACAACGCGGGCTTCCATTCTTCTAATCTCATAACGTATCTCTCGCCTTAATTTTTAGCGCGTCGCAACGACGCTCGCCGCCGTCTTGCCGCTTACTGATTTACTCGATAGTATAACCGGAACCCGACAAAAATCAACGTCGACGTCGAAAAACATTTTCAGCGACGCGTCTTTCCCCGCTAAAACAACAAAACGCCGCCGCGTCCTCGTCGTTCGAGAACGCGACGGCGTTTAGTCGGCGAAATATCGCGACTTTCGTCAATCGAGCGACCGTCCGCTTCGGAGGAGTTCGAGCGGTTCCGCCCGTCCGGCTTTGACCGCGGGCCAAAGCGCCGCCGTCAAACAGAGCGTCAACGTCAGCGCAAAACCGAACGCCAACTCTTTTAACGGCAAAATTAACGGCGGACTCGACGTTCCGAACATACTCGCGCCCAACTTCAACGCCCCCTGCGCCGCCAAAAAGCCGAACAGGAAGCTCGTCGCCGACGCGACCAGCGCGATCAAAATCGCTTCGACCAAAATCACCCGAATCAGCGCCCCGCGCGTCAGCCCCGCCGCCCGCGCCGTTCCAAACTGCCAACGCCGCGACCGAACCGAGTTTGCAACCGCGCCGACGACCGCTATCGACGCGATAATCAGCGTCGTAATCGGCGTCTTGCTCAACCCCCAAATCACCGAATCGGCGCGTTTAGAAATCGATCGCGTCAACGAATCGCGCGTCGACAGTTTGACGTAAGCGGTGCGCGACGCCGTATCGCTTTCCTCCGCTTTTCCCGGTTTCAATGTTTTTTCCGCGAACGTTCCGTTCGCTTCGTCGAGTCGCAACGACTTCAAGGCCAACGCGTCGCAAGCCGTTTCGATTTCGTCGTAAGTCGCGCCGTCGCTCTCGTTAAACCAAAAATAACCGGGCCTTTCGAGTTGGTAGTCGTCGCGAATTATCCGCTCCGACGCGAACGCGATTCCGCCGGAACGTCCGAAATTGCGCCGGACGCCCCCGGTCTTCGAAAGCCAATGCCAGCCGGGGTAATAAACGACGCCGACGATCGGATAAGCAAGCGTTTTGCTCGGGTCGCGAGGGTGAACGACGCGCAATTCGTCGCCTAAATCGAGTCCGTAATCGATGGAAAGCGAATCGGTTACGACGACGCCCCGCCCGTTTTTCATCGCGTCGAACGCCTTTTCCGGGTCGCCCTGCAAAAAGCGAAAACCGACGAGCGGCGCTTTGTCGCCTTTCCCGCGAAACGCTCGCTCGACGTCGACGCCGAAAAAGACAACGTTCGCAAACGCGCTCTTTCGAACGTTTTGCGGCGGTATCGAACTTTCCTCGAACGCCGCTTGCTCGACCGCGACTTCAAGTAGCGAATCGCGCTTAACGCAAGGTAAACCGCCGAGTTGCGCGACGAGTTCCGGACGCAAACCGTTCGGCAAAAACGCCGCGAAACAGTTCGGCGTCCCGCGCCCCGGCAGGAACGGTTCGAGCATCGAATACCCCCAAATCTGCGTCGAAACGAAGAGTCCGCCCCCGACGCTCAACGCGACCGAAACCGCGACGACGCGGCTCGCGTTCCCCGAAAGCTCCGTCCGAATCAAGCGATAATCGAACCGCAACAACTTCGCTAACAACGGCGCTAAAACGACTTCCGCGACGCGAATTAACGCCGGAATCAGCAAAACGACGCCGAGCGCAAGCGCCAAAACGCCCAGTCCCGAATGCAGCGCCGCTCGCTCCGTCGTCGCGCCGGTCGCGAACCGAACGAGGTAAACGTCGACGCCGATTAGCGCCGTTCCGATAAGCGCGAGCGTCGCGAAACGCCGCGTTTGACGTCGCCAAAGGGCCGGGGAAAAGAACGCTTTCTCTGAAACGCCGAGCGATTCTAAAGGCTTTGTTCGCGCGCTTTGAAACATCGGCCAAAGAGCCGCCAGAATCGCTCCGACGACCGCGCAACCGAACGAAACGCCGACCGTTTCCCAGTTGACGCCGGTCGCCTTTCCGGAACAAACGAGAACCAACGCCCAACCGGTCGCGACGCCGCCGAGCCAACCGGGAATCGCTAAAACCAACGCTTCCAACAAGATAGAAAGCGCGACTTGGCCCCGCGTCAGGCCCGCCGTTCGATAAAACGCGATCAGCCGCCGCTGCGCCGCGACGCTCGAATTTAGCGCCGTAAAAACGATAAAAATCGACGCGAGCGCCGCCAAAAGCGTTCCGCTCGCCGCTTGATACTTAAACGATTGATTTTGCTTTAATTGCGCCGCTTTTCGCTCGATAATTTCCGGCTCCGTTACGATCTCGAAATTTGGAAGGCGCGCCGCGATTTTTTCGCCCCAACGCCCGCGAAAATCGTCGACCGACGTTCGCAACTTCAACATAAGAGCCGACGTTGCAAGCGGTTCCGTTCCGGCGATTTCGCGTCCGAGCGCCGCCGAAACGTAAAACGCGTCCGAGTTCGGATCCGCGACGACGCCGACGACTTTCAACTGAAACTCGGTTCCTAACCTAGGACAAATCAAGAAGATAGCGTCTCCCGGTTTCGCGTTCAACTTTTCCGCGCCCTTTTCGGTCAACACCGCTTCGCGAGCGGTCGAATCCGGCGCCGCAAACCATTTTCCTTCAACAAGTTCGAACGGCGGCTCGGCGGCGTCGGTCGCCCAAAATTGCGAACCGCTTCCGGACGGCGTCCCCATTACCGCTCGATACGACGCGTAAGCGCGGCGCCGCAACTCCGCGTCGACGCCCGGCGCCAACGCGCTATCCTCTTCAACCGCAAGCGTTTCCAACGAGCGCTTCGGCGTCGGACGGTCTTTTTCGTCGACGGCGTCCTCGTCTTCCAAAATCGACCGTTCCGTCCCGGGCGCGTAAACGAACGCTTTCAACGGCGCTAACTCGACGGCGAACGCAACCCCTTTATCGGCGAGAATTTCCGCAATCAACTCAGGCGAAATCGCGTCGCCGACGCCCGCGCCGCGACCGACGCGCCGCCCGCCGTTTCGCCCTCCCCGACGCTCGCCCTTCGACGCGGCGGCGTCTTTTTTAACGTCTTTTTTTTCAACGCTTTCCCTTGCTTTCGCTTGCGCCGCTTCCTCGCTCTTCGTATCGGGCGCCGGACGCGTTATTTTCAACGGCCCGGCGAAACTCCCGCCGCCGCGACGAGTTGAAGCGTCGTCCTCTTTCGCCGCGATTTTGACGTCGCAAGTCCCTAAATAATCGGCCTTTTCGATCGTCGCGTCGATGAAAAGCGCTCGAAAGCCGCCGATCGTCCAAACGATCAAACACGACGACGCGGCGATCGCCAACGCGACGAAAGCGAGTCGCGCTTTTTGCCGCCGCATCCGCGAAACCGTCGTCGACAAAACGAACTTCATCGTTTTAACTCCTTCCTTTTCGAGGGTTAAACACTCGTCGATTCGCGTCGAACGATCTCTTGATAACGCGACGCCAGCGCCGAGGCGTCCGCAAATTCGTTCGTCGGCAAGTCGGCGGCGATCTCGCCGTCGCGCAAGACGACAACGCGTCGCGCCCAAACGGCGACCGCCGGCTCGTGCGTTACCAGCGCTATCGTCCGCCCTTCCTCGCGGTTGAGCTTATTCAAGACGCGGCAAACGTTTTGGCCGCTCGTCCAGTCGAGATTTCCGGTCGGCTCGTCGGCCAAGAGAACCGCCGGGTCGGCGCAGAGCCCCCGCGCCAACGCGACGCGTTGTTGTTGACCGCCGCTCAACGAATCGGGATACTGACGCAACTGTTGCAAAATTCCGAGTTCCGCCCAAAGTTCGCGCATTTTCTCCAACGTCGGCGCGACGTCGCGTCCGTCCGCTCGCAACGGGAAAAGAATATTCTCCTCCGCCGTCAAGTGCGGTATCAGGTTGTAACTTTGGAAAACGACGCCGAGTCGCCGCCGCCGGAAAATCGTCAACTCGCGGTCGCCGCAGTCGAAAATTCGCTTTCCTTCCACTTCGACGCTTCCCGACGTCGGGCGCGTCAATCCGGCGATCAAATGAAGCAAAGTGCTTTTCCCGGAACCGCTTGCGCCCATAATCGCGACAAATTCGCCGCGCTTAATCGTTAAGTCGACGTTCGAAAGCGCCGCGAACTCGCCGTCGCCGCGCCGATATTTCTTCGTCAACGCGGTCGTTTTCACCGCGATTTCCGCGACGCCCGGCGCCGCGTCGACGCCGCTATTAGTTTTACTTATATTATCGTTCATTTGATTTTCTTATTATCGCTCAAAAACCGGTTTTCCCGACGTTCCCTTCACCGCAAAACACGTTATTTCAACGCTTACTCCGCCGCGCAATACGCCAAAACCGTCAAGACGTACCCGGTAACAAGGTTTGCGTCGGTTTCCATCCACATACGGTCGGTATTAACCCAAGAACCGTCGACGTTTTGCGCGAGCGCCAGCGTCTCGATCAGCTCGCGCCGCCAATCGTGTTCGACGCCGTTTTTATCTTCAAACGTCTTCATTCCCAATGTTTTAAGACATTTCGACGCCGTGTGATAGTAATAATAAAGGCCGCGCTTGCCTAGCCCCGGATTTTGCTTTATCGTGTAATTGTCGCGAATCCAGTTCGTCGCCGCTTGAACGCGCGGATCGTCGGCGGTCAGCCCGGCGTAAATTAAGCTCTTGAGTCCGGCGTAAGTCATGCTTCCGTAACTGCGCAACCCGCCGTTAACCTCTTGTCCCGCCGGGTTTTCTTGCTCGGAGACGAACGTGTAAATAAAGCCGCCGTCGTTCGTTTTCGCGGTCGAACCGCCGACCGGATTGTCCTCCGACTCTAAATTTTGACAGCGCGACACAAAGACGAGCGCGTCTTGAATCGCCGGGTCGTCCTCGTCGGCGCCGATTTCCCGCAACGCTTCGACGAAAAACTGCGTGTTCGAGAGGTCGGGCCGCGTTCCGCTTCCCGCGCCGTACCCGACGCCGCCGAAATATTCCTCGTCCTGCGAAACGCCGCTCGCTTCGTTGTATTGCGTTCCGCGAACGTATTTTTCCGCGTTCGCGACGACGACGTCGTATCGCCCGTCCCCCGCCGCTTTGTTCGCCAAGTCGAAGCAAACGAGCCCGAGGCAAGACTCGTAAGCCGCGACGTGTCCGCCGGACGAGTAAATCCCGCCGTCGTCTTGAATCGCTTTTTCGAGAAACGCCAACGCTTTAGCGAGAACCGGCTCGTCGAGCGCGACGCCGCATCGCAAAAGCGCGGTCGCGACGACGATCGTCGGGCCGACTCCGGCGCGCGGCGACGCGGAGAAGGAGCCGTTCGCCATTTGCGCCTTCTTCAAAAACGCGATTCCGTCCTTAACCATTTGCAAACGCAACGCTTCGACGTCGGCGCGCTCCGTTTCTGAAAGGGTCGAGCGCATCTTGGACGCTTCGACGACCGGCGCGGAAGCCCCGCCGCGAACGCCTTGTCCGCCGCGTCCGCCTAAATTCGGCCCGCTTTGTCCGCCGCGAACGCCCAAACTCGGCCCGCCTTGACCGCCGCGAACGCTCAAACCGTCCGACGCGGAAGCGCCGTTTCTCGTCGCGCGACCGCCGTTTCCGCCGCCGTCTTGCGCCCAAGCGACCGTTCCGAACGTCAACGACGCCGCGCAACACATCGCGCCCCACCGACGGAGAAATTTCGCTGTTTTTTCCTTTTTATCGTTTCGACTTTTCATCGTTAATTCCTTTTAAAAAATCGGTTGCCAAACGCCGCCCGGTCGAACCGGCGAGCGAGCGGCGCGTTTCTTGCCGTTATTATACGTCAAAATTCGACGTTCGTTTCGCTCCCGGCTCGGGTCGCGGCGGCGCGCCAAACGTCGAGCGCGACCGTCTCCGAAACGCTGCGAACGGAACCGTCGGCGAATCCGACGACGACGATTCCCGGGTGATTCGACGCGGCGCCGTCGAACGTTAACTCCGTTCCGCGCAACCAAATCGACGGAACCCGAGCGTTCGGAACGGAATACGCCGAGTAACCGGACGCGTAATGCCGCCCGGTAATCCAAGGAAAGCCGCGGTGCGTTCCGGTCGCTTGCGGTTTCAGCGCCGCCAAATCCGGGTCGACGTAATCCTCGAACGTCCCGGCGCCCAAGACGTACATTCGATCCCAATCGTTCTCGCCCGGCTCGCTCGGAGCGGTCGGAAACTGCAAGCGCGTCTCGGAAATGACCATCGTTTGGGAAGTTCCGTCGGTCAGCGACGCGAACGACGTTTGCCTCCAAGCGAACGCGCCGTCGTTGCGACCGTTGTCGAGGTTGTTCCCGAGCCCGGTCGACGTTCCGCTGCAAAAGACGTAATTATTGCCGTTGGCGTAAAGCCCGTCGTTTTTCGGCTGCAAAGCTTGCCGCGCTTGGTCTTCGCTCGGACAGGCCAGCGTCGAACACGGGAAGTTCATTTTGTCGAAAAGCGCTTCGTTCAGCGCCGTTTTTTGCCAATAGACGCGGTATTTGTCGTAATCGCCGAAATCGATTCCTTGCATGAACGCGCCCTGTTCGATATACGGCAAAATCCGCGCTTGAATCGAAAACGCGGTATCGTAAACCTTGCCGTCGTCGGCGCTTCGGCCCCAACTGGTAAACTGCGGAAAACCGTTTTGCACGTCGGAATAATTCGTCAACGCGAGCGTCCACTGCTTGACGTTGTTCGCGCACTGCATCCGACGCGCCGTCTCTCGCGCCGCTTGAACCGCCGGCAACAGGAGCCCGATCAAGATTCCAATAATCGCGATCACGACGAGTAATTCGACCAACGTAAAACCGGGCTCGCGCCGCCGATCGTTTCGCCGCGTCCGCTTCCGAACCCCGTCGCCGACGCCGCGCGACGTTCGCCTTCCATTATTTTCTCCAAACTTTTCCAAACACATCCTATTTTATCCAACTTATCTCAAAAGCGCATTTTTACTTTTTAAAACGCAACGCCAACGCGCAAAATCTTCCGCTTTCGTCGAGATTCTTCACGACAAGAAAAGCCGACCGCGCCGCCGTTCCGACGCCGGAATCAAACAAGAATCAATTAAGAAGCCGAGTCGACGCGCAAAGAGCCGCCAACGCCCGTTTCGACGCGGTTCCGTCCTCGACGTCGAACCGCCGAAACGCGTTAAAAAGCGCAAGACGCGCAAAATAGAAAAGAAGCCGCAACCGCTCCGCCGCGACGCCGAGCCGTCGAAACGCCGCGTCCAGCAGTCGCCAAAATTCGCGTTCCAAGCGGTTTTCGCCGACGCCGCCCCAAAGCGCCGTCCAAGCGCGCGGAGAAGCGCCGCCCCAAACGCCGAACGTCGACAAGAAAAAGAAGGTCGCCGACGCCGCGAACGCCGAACGAGCCGCCGTCTTGTTCGCCGGAACCGAAATCGCGACGAAGTCCGCCGTCGAAAACGCCCCGACCGCGTTCAACGGGTTGCCGTCGAACGCCGCCGCCCAAAGAAACGCCGCGTCGTCGCGTTCGCCGCCCTTTATATTATCGGCGTCGCGACCGCTTTCGGAAACGCCGTCGTTCCCGTCGAGCGCCCGCAAAAACGCCAACGCCGCGTCGACGCCGACGTCAAACTCCGCGCCGTCTTCCCCGTTTTCCGATTTTAACGCCGCCAACGCCGACGCCGCTTCCAGCGACGCTTCCGCCGACGCCGCCCGCTCCGCCGCGAAGTCGAACGCCTCTCGAGAGCGCCGCCGACGCTCGAACGCCGAACGCTCGGTCGCCGTCAACGTTTCAAGAAACCGCGCCGTCGTCTCCGGCCCGACGTTCCAGCGCGCCC
>JAGBDD010000185.1 GCA_017937685.1 Thermoguttaceae bacterium
TCGCGACGGCGGGCGAAGCGGTTTGCGACGTCGGAGGCGGCGCGACGGGGGCGACTTGCGGGGGCGCGTAAAATTCCTCGCTCGTTGCCGGCGGTCGCGGCGTATTGTCGAGGCGGCGGGGCGCGTCGTCGATTTCGGCGCCGTCGCGGGGGAGGGAAGCCGGTTCTAAAACGGGGGGCGTCGCCGCCGGATCCGCGGAAACGTCGAGCAATTCCGGCGCGATTTCGGAAACGGCGAGCAAACCGTCTTGCGCCGTCGACTCTTGTTCGCGCGTTTTTTCTTCGATCGGTTCGGAAACGGGCGGTTCGGAGGGGACGACGGCGTCGGGCGACGCGCCGTCGGGGGGCGAAACGCGCGTCGCGTCCGGATAATGGCAAACATTAATCCAAAGACAGAGGATAATCAACAGCGTCGACATGAAAAAACCGGAAAGTTTCGCCATTTTAAAGTCCTTTCGCGTCGAAGCGGGGAAAAATGAGAAGGTCGCGCAAAGCGAAGCGACCGGCGACCGACGAAGAAAGCGGGAATTGGGTAAAATTTGCGCAATCTTCTCCATTTAACCAATTATACCATTGTTTCCACAATAAGCAATCGTTTATACTTTTCTATTTTATCTTTTTTAAAGAAAGTGAAACGATTGTAGCGATTTTGCCGTCGACGCGGCGCGGCGGCGGTAAGTTTGAAAGGAAGACGCTCGGTTTTTTAGCGAAAAATTTAGGGGCAAAGAATTGACGAGCGCCTAAAAAGAGATAAAATGAAATTGTTAAGGTTCTTTGGGGTATAGCGTAAAGGCAGCGCAGCCGGCTCTGAACCGGTTAGTCGGGGTTCGAATCCCTGTACCCCAGCTGAAAACGACGTTCGACGAGAAGTCGAGCGTCGTTTTTTTATTTCTTGCTCGATTTAAGCGGTTCCCAACGAGGAAAAGAGCGACCGGACGTTCCGGTCGAGCGCGTCGCGGCAAAAAAAAAGCGTTCGAAAACGAACGCGAAGACGGACAAATCGACGAAAGAATCGACGAACGTTCAAGCGGCGGTGAACAATAAGCAGTCTCTCCACCAACAACGACGAGCGCGTTTGAACATAATCTTCTCCTTCTCGGGGCTTGGGGGGCGGCTTGACGCGTTCGAGGGCGAAACGTTCCGTCCTCGGGACTCTCCGAAACGCCGAACGTCGGCGCGCGCCGTTAAACGACGCGAAATTTTACGATTTTTCGGAAAGTTTCCTTAATACGAAGGATAATATAACACAGAAAAAAGACGGCGCAAGGACTCCCCCGCACAATTTTCTTGTTTTTGCGCAAGGTGTGCGTTTGGGACTCGCGACGAGGCCGCCGGCAAAAGACGCTTGGGGGCGCGCCGAGAATTTCGCGACGCGACTCAAGAAAAACTCCGCGAGAAAATCGGCGAACGAATCGGCGCCGCGTTCCGATAAAAAAAGCCGTCCCAAAATCGGAACGGCTCGAAGTTCGCTTTTCGGCGAGAACGATTTCAATTAGAAAACGTCGAGAATGAAGTGTTTGCCTTCGTGGAAGCGGCGCGGCGTCGGATAGTAGTTTTGCCAAGCCGGGTTGAACGTTTGAAGGCCCATCGACGCCGGTTGGCCCGAGGCGTCGCGGAAGTTGTGTTGGTAGTAGCCGTAAGGATAGTGCTTGAAGCGCGACCAGTCTTGGAGTTCGCCGGACGGAACCGCGTAGGGCGACGGCGCGACGACGTCGCGAACGTACAGACGATTTTCAAGGTTCGTGCGGAAACGGTTCGAACGTTCGGTCCAACCGGCGCGCAGACCGCCGACGCGACCGCCAAAACCGGCGCCGACGCCCGCGACGCGACCGCCAAAACCGAGACCGGAACCGAGAACGACGCCTTCGCATTCGTTGCAAACGTCGGTCGTTTGAACTTGAGCCGCCGGTTGAGCCGGAGCGGCGTCGGAGGCGACGAGCGCGTCTTGAGCGTTGGCGGGGGAAACGAAAGCGAGCGCGGCGGCGACCAAAAGACCCGCGAAAAGGTTGTGTTTCATTTTTTTCTCCTTAAAAATACGGGGCGCCGCTTCGGTCGGAAACGGCTGCGATTCGGAAAACGCGTCGTTCGCGGCGACGCGACGACGGGAAAGGCGGTCAAAACGTCGTCGCGTTCCGACGCGATACGGGCGTTCCTAAAAAAGCCTAAACCGCCTAATCTTTGTGAATCGGTAAAATTTGCGCCCAAATTGAGCGGTTTTTATTTCTCTTGTATATTTTACCCAAATTGTTTATTTTGAAAAGCGGCGGAAAACGGAAAGACGGCATTTTTTGTTTCGAAGAAAAAATAAACGGCAAACGAAAAGTTAGAATAAGATAAATAGGTAAAATACGAAGAATTGGAAGTCGCCGAGCGTAAAGAAACGAAAGGGAAACGACGGAAATTTTGACGAAAAAACGCGCGGACGCGTCCTTGGGCGCCGTCGCCGTCTTCCAAGAAAAAAAAGAAGAGGTATAATAAACGCGTCCGCGAGCCGCGAACGACGGCGCCGCGGCGTTCGAACGACTCGCATTAACGTCGATTTTTGACGCGAATAATAAAAAACGTTGGAGTTTAAGCGTATGTTTTCCGTCGCTCGCGACTTTTCCTTTTCTTACGGCCACCGACTTTATCGATACGAGGGAAAGTGCCGACGTTTGCACGGGCACAACGCCGAAGTGCGCGTCGAAATTCTCGTCGACTCGCTGAACGAACAGGGGATGGCGCTCGATTTCGTCGATTTGAAGGCGATCGTCGGGACTTGGATCGACGAAACGCTCGATCACCGCGTTTTTTTGGCGAAGGACGACCCGTTGGCCGAAACGTTGCTCGCCGCCGGGGAGCCGGTTTTCCTCTTCGACGAGAACCCGACCGCCGAACGTTTGGCGAAAACGATTTACGAATACGTCGAGTCGCAAGGTTTCGTCGTCGGTCAAGTCGAGTTTTGGGAAACGAAGAACTGCCGCGCGACCTATCGTCGAACGGCGGAAGCGCAAAAATAGTGAATTGGCGCAAAACGGCGAAGTTGGCGTTCAAGATTAATAAAACGAAAAATATTTGAAAAGGCGAAAAATGGCGGCGCAAAAATTGGTTTGTATCGTTTGTCCGCAAGGGTGCGCGCTCGAAGTCGACGTCGAGGCGGGGACGGTTTCCGGGAACACTTGCAAGCGGGGCGAGCTTTACGGCTTGGCCGAAACGACGAATCCGACGCGAACGCTGACGACGACGGCGCGCATCGTCGACGAAAACGGCGATTTTGTCGATATGGCGCCGGTTCGAACCGCCGGGCCGATTCCGAAGGGGCGCCTCTTCGACGCGATGAAGGAAATCGACGCGCTCCGGTTGCGAAAACCGATTCGACGCGGCGACGTTCTGATCGCCGATCTGCTCGGAACCGGGACGCCGGTCGTCGCGACTCGCGATTTCGACTGAACGCTTTTAAGCGGCGGAAAAGAAGCAAACGGCGAGTCGGCAACGAACTCGCGAAAAGATTCGACGGAGTTTCGACGACGCGGAAAACCGAGCGCGCCGCCGAGATTCCCCGATCGCGGCGCTTTCGACGGCGGAGCGTCGCGACGGAAAGAGAACGCCGTCCGCCGCCGAACGTTTGCGTTCGCGTCGGAGCGTTTTTCTTGTCGCGTCGAAAAATGCCGACGCAAATCCCGCTTTCTCTGTTAATTTAGCGGATTTGCGCAAGCGGGCGAATCGTTCGCGGGGCCTCGCCGAAGTCTCGCAAGCGTTCGCGACGACGGGACGGAAAACGCGGCGCGTCGAACGCCGTCGACGGCAAAACGACAAGGAGACGAACTCCAATGAGCGTTTATAAACGCGTCGTGTTGATTCCGGACGGTTTCGCGGACGATCCGATTCCGGCGTTGAACGGAAAAACCCCGATGGAAGCGGCGGCGACCCCGACGCTCGACTCGCTGGCGCCGAAAGCCGCGCTCGGGCGATCGTTCAACGTTCCGGACGGAATGACGCCCGGTTCCGACGTCGCGACGCTGTCGGTTCTCGGATACGACCCGACCGAGTCGTACACCGGACGCGCTCCGCTCGAAGCGGCGGCGCAAAATCTCGAACTCGGCCCGAACGATTGGGCGTTCCGTTGCAATCTCGTTTGCGTCGAAGACGGCGTTATGCGGGACTTTTCGGCCGGGCATATTTCGACCGCCGAGGCGACCGCGCTTCTCGCCGAGATTAACGCCGACGTCGCGCCGCGCTGGGCCGAAATCGCGCCGGAAATCGGCGGAACCGTCGAGTTTTTCCCGGGCGTCGGGTATCGCAACTTGATGATTTTTAGGCCGGACGGCGCGAAAATTTCCGGCGACGGTTCGCAAACGGAAGGAAATAGGCAAGACGGGCGAACCGGACAAGACGGTCGATTGGGGGAGAACGGGCAAGTCGGGAAAGACGCGGCGCCGTTCGACGCGTCGACGCAAACCGCGCCGCCGCACGATTACGCCGACCGTTCGATTCTCGACGTGTTGCCGCGAGGAAAAGGGGGCGCCGCGCTCCGCCGACTAATGGAGCTTTGCGCCGAGCGGTTGGTCGCGTCGGAAACGAATAAAAAACGAATCGCGAACGGCGAACTCCCGGCGACGCAGTGTTGGCTTTGGGGGCAAGGGACGCGACCTCGGCTCGTTCCGTTCGCCGAAAAATTCGGGTTCGGGCCGGGCGCGATGATCACCGCCGTCGATCTGTTGCGCGGAATCGCTCGCAACCTCGGTTGGGAAATTCTCGAAGTTCCGGGCGCGACCGGGTACGTCGACACCGATTACGCCGCCAAGGGACGCGCCGCCGCGGACGCGCTCGACCGCTTCGACGTCGTTTGCGTTCACGTCGAAGCGCCGGACGAAGCCGGGCACGAGGGGGACGCCGAGAAAAAAGTCGCGGCGCTCGAAGCGATCGACCGACTGACGCTCCCGCCGATTTTGGAGAAGCTCCGAACGTTCGAGAATTGGCGGCTCCTAATTTCGCCCGACCACCCGACGCCGGTCGCGATCAAAACGCATTCGCGCGGCGCCGTTCCTTGGGCCGTCGTCGGTTCCGACGTCGCCGGGGACGGGTTCGCGACTTACGACGAAACGACCGGGGCCGCGTCGACGCGAGTTTTCGAACGCGGCGCCGATTTGGCCGAACTCTTTTTGAAAGGGAATTTGCAATGAAACGCTTCTTTTCGCTCGCCGTCGTCGCGACCGTCGCGACGCTCGCCCTTTTCGCGTCGAACGCTTCGCTCGTCAAGGCCGCCGACGACGCCGACAAACCGGCTTACGACGCGCTTGCCGAGTCGAAAGCGGACGACGAAAAATACGAATGGACGTATCTTTTCGACGGGAAAACGCTGAAAAATTGGATCGACCTCGAAGACGCGGGCGCCGAAACGCCGGTCGTCGAGGACGGCGCGATCGTTCTCGGAATGGGCGCGTCGTCGACGTCGATCAGGTTCGACGAAGAGGCCGCCGGCTTCAAACTTCCGCGCGAAAATTACGAACTCGAAATCGTTTCGCGCCGCGAAATGGGGACGGACTTCTTCTCCGCGACGACTTTCCCGATCGGCGACGTCAGCGTTACGTTGATCAACGGCGGTTGGGGCGGCGCCGTCCTCGGGATTTCGAACGTCGACGATATGGACGCGTCGCAAAACTCGACCTCGTCGTTTTACAACTTCAAGAACGACAAGTGGTACCGCTTCCGAATCCAGGTTTCGAAACGAGCGCTCCGCGTTTGGGTCGACGACGAAGTCGAAATCGATTGCGTCGTCGAGGGACGCCGTCTCGGGACGCGCTTCGAAGTGTCGCGTTGCGAACCGCTCGGCTTGACGAGCTGGATTAGCAAGGGCGTTATTAAGGTCGTCCGCTTCCGCGCGCTGACCGACGCCGAGTTGAAAGAGCTGAACGAGCGAGCCGACGAAGAAGCGAAATTTTTCCAAATCGGCAACTGACGCTTATTTTCGGGACGCTCGGTTGGAACAATATCGACCGAACGTTCGCCGCGCGTTTATTTTCGGGACGCTCGGTTGGATAAAGATTAACGCCGAACGCCCGAACCGACGGAACGTTTCGTCGGTTCGGGCGTTCGCTATTTTGCTTATTTTGCGCCGTTTAAACCGGTTCGATTTCAAATTCTTCTTCGTCGACCCAAAAGCGACCAAGCTCCGCTTCGAAATCGCCGTCCGGGTCTTCCTCTTCGAAAACGAGCGGATTCTCGTTAGGCGCGGCCTTCGCCGACCAAACTTCGACGCGGTACGGGCGCACTTCGATCAGCGCGTAAGACGGATTCGAGCCGGAAAGGAACGTTCGCGCCGACGGATTCCAAGCGGCGACCGGTTGCGCTCCGTCGACGACGACCGCTTTCCCGCCGATTTGAACGTATTCGCAGGCGCTCGAAAATAGGTCGCGCCCGACGAGCAAATGAACGAACGGCAGGCGCTCGACGTCGGCGACTTTGCGCGAGTCGCGGGTCGTCGCGATTCGAATCGTTCCGCGGTCGTCGAGGACGCCCATCACGTACCGCGTCCAAGGGCGCCCGTCGGCGTCGACCGTTCCTAAAAGCGTTAGCGTCGGCCCGTCGAACACGCGGGCGAGTTTTTCTTGCGCGGCGCGAGAAATCATTTTTTTCCCCTTTATTTATTAGCGATTTTTGGGTCGCCCGCCGACGAACGAACGCTCTCGGCGGCGATTCTTTACGCTAAGTTTACGTTGTCGACGTTAAAATAGGGGAAACCGGTAAAAAACGCCGTCTCCGTTAGCGCCGCTTGCGACTATTCGCCGAAGAAATTGCGAATTTCGCGCTCCGCCGATTCCGGCGAGTCGGACGCGTGAACGAGGTTTTCGGTCGCGTCGAATCCGAAATCGCCGCGAATCGTCCCGGCGGCGGCTTTCGTCGAGTCGGTCGCGCCGAGGAGTCCGCGAACGACGGTTACCGCTTTGCGCCCTTCCCAAATCGACGCCAAGACCGGGCCGCGCGTTACATACGCTTCCAATTTCGGATAAAACGGTTTTTCGACGTGTTCGGCGTAATGGCGCGCCGCGAGTTCTTTCGAAACGGTTCGCAGTTCGATTTTGGTCAAGCGCAGGCCTTTGCGTTCCAAGCGACCGATAATTTCGCCGGTCAGCCCGCGTTCGAGCGCGTCCGGTTTGAGCATTACGAACGTTTTTTCCGTTTCAACGTTGGAATTCGACATATTGTTTTTCTCTTTATTTGCGTTGTTTGCGCTGCCGGGGAAAAGCGTTTTTCTTCATTAGGCCGCCGTTTGGGGGCGAGCGGCGTTCCTCTCATTTTATCCTTAGCGCGGCGTTTTGCAAGACGGGGCCGGTCGGGGAAAACGCTTAAAATTTCCTTGTTTCGCGAAAAATTTACCGGAACGCGCCCCTTGTCGCAAAAAGAAAATTTCGGCGGCGAAAAGTTGAAAAACGCTCTTGACGCGGCGACGCGAAAAACGTTATAGTGCGAACGTTCGGTCGAAACGCGCTCTCGGAAACGGAGGAAAAAGCGCGCTTTCGCACCGCTTGAAGCGAATAGACGACCGGCGCTCGTCGGTCGTTCCCCCTCCTTGAAACGAAAAAAATTAGCAAGCGAAAGTCTCGAAAAATGAACGGTTTGAAGAAGATTTTTGGGCGCGGTCGAGCGTTCGGCGTTCTCTCGCCTCTCGCGGTTGCCGCGGTCGCGGTCTCGTTTTCGGTCGTCGACGCGTCGTTCGCCGCCGAACGTCAAGCGTCGAACGTTCGCCGCTCGGCGACGCGGGTCGCGCAAAACGTCGCCGCCGAAAACCCGATTCGTCAAGACGCTCAACGGCTTTACCCGGAAATCGTCGCCGACGTCAACGGCGTTCAAATCACCCTCGACGAACTCCGCGCCGAGTCGTTGCGAGCGCACGGCGAAGAGGTGTTGTCCCGTATTTTGAACCGCGCGCTCGTTCTCGCCGAGTGCAAGCGTCAAGGCGTTTCGATCACTCGCGCCGACGTCGACGCGGAAATCGACCGCCTTGCGAAGTCGTTCCGCCTCGACCGCCGCCAATACCTCGACGTCGTTCAAAAAGACTCGTCGATGAGCTATCAAGAGTACGCCGAAGAGGTCGTTTGGCCGCGTTTGGCGTTGCAAGTCCTTGTCGCCGACCAAATTAAGTTGAGCGACGAAGAACTCGAAGCCGCTTACCTGAAATCTTACGGCCCGTCGGTCGGGCTTCAAATGATCGTTTGCGAAACAAAAGAAAAAGCCGACGACGTCCGCGCTCGCGTTCTCGCCGACCCGGAATCGTTCGGAACGGTCGCGAAAAACGAGTCGATCGACGTCGTTACCGCGTCGAACAAAGGGCGCATGCAGCCGATTTTCCGCGGAATGCTCGAAGAAAAAGAGATGGAAGACCTAATCTTCGCGCTCGAAGTCGGCGAAATTTCCGAAACGATCGGCCCGTACGGCAAGCAAGATCAGTACGTCGTTTTCCGTTGCGAAAATAAATACGACCCGGTCGTTCCGGCGGAAAAAATCGACGAAGTCAAGGAACGCCTCCAAGTGCAAGCGAGCGCCGCGAAACTCCGAGGCGCCGCCGACGAACTCTTCGCCCGTTTGGGCCGCGAAGCGAACGTCGTCAACGTGATCGGCAACCCGGAACTCCGCAAGCAATACCCGAACGTCGCCGCGACGGTCGACGGGAAACCGATTCTCCTCGACGCGGTCGTCGAAATGAGCCTGCGTCTTTACGCGAAACAAGACCTCGACGCGCTCGTTTCGATCGAGTTAATTCGCCAAGAATGCAAAAAAGTTGGGCTGGAAGTTACCGACGCCGACGTCGCGACCGACATTTTCGTCCGCGCCGCCGAAACGACGTACCCGCTCCCGGACGGTTCGCCGGACGTTAAAACTTACCTCCGCTCCGAACTGGAAAAGTACCAAACGACCGAAGAAAATTACAAGAAATCGATCGTTTGGCCGGGCGTCGCGCTCCGCAAACTCTCCGAAGGCAAGGTTAAGATTACCGAAGAGGAAATCGCCAAGGCTTACGAGGCGAATTTCGGCGAAAGCGTTCAATGCTTGGGGATCGTTCTGAACGACGAGCGCCGCGCTCGCGACGTTTGGCAAAAGGCGCGCACCCTCCCGGCGAAAGAAAATCGCCCGGCGGAAGAAGTGTTCGGCGACTTGGCGTCGGAATACTCGGTCGAACCGGACGGCAAGCAAATGCGCGGTCGCATCGCGCCGATCGTCAAAAACGGCGGCTATCCGGAACTCGAAGAAGAAGCGTTCGCGCTCAAACCGGGCGAACTGTCGCAAGTGATTCAAATCGACGCCGGAACGTTCGTTATCCTTTACTGCCAAGAACGCATTCCGGGACGCGACGTTACCCTCGAAGAAGCGCGCGAACAAATCGTCGCCAACCTCCGCAAAATGAAGGAAGCGTCCGCCGCGGGCGAGTTTTACGCGGGCGTCGTCAAGCGAGCGCGCATTGTCAACAACCTGACGAATCAAACGATCGAACCGGGCGACCGTCCGTCGGCGGACGCGAAATGGGCGTCCCCGGAAGCGAGCGCGCTCCGTCGTTAGTCGTTCGGACGCTTGCGCTTAACCGTTGAACGACGCGAGTTAAAGGAAGCGTCGACCGTCGAAACGCCGAAAGAGCGCAACGACGAAAACGCAAACGCCCCGCCGAGTCGGAAAGACGCGGCGGGGCGTTCGTTTTTTAACGGGAACTGTTCGACCGGCGTTTTGCGCGGCCTTCGACCGACGTTGCGCGACGTTTTCGCGGCGGTTAACGACGTTTAAGCGTCAGTCGGTCGGGTTCGTGTCTTGGATGAATTGGTAAATCGGGTCGGGCGCGTTTTCTTTCAGCTGACCGGTGAAGAGTTCCTTAACGTAAAGCGAGTCTTCTTTCGGCGATTCCGGGAGGCGGAACGAGTCCCCCTTTTGCAGAATGACGCGGACGTCCTGCATCGAGCCGAGTTCCTCCGTTCCGGCGACCTGCGCGGGGAACCAGTACCCGTTTTTCTCGTCGTCGACGAGATAAAACTCCGCCCAGCAGTGCCCCGGGACGCGAACGAGTCGAGCCGGAACGTCGAGCGAGCGACACATCGCGATGAAGAGCGCCGACATATCTTCGCAGTCGCCGTCGCGGGTTCGGAGCGCCGCGAGCGCGCCGCGCATCGGCTTTTCGATTTGCGCCTCTTTATACGAAATTTCGGTTCGGACGTACTCGAA